>QZIY01000027.1 GCA_003599175.1 Candidatus Parcubacteria bacterium | reverse complement strand
GTCCCGAGGTTGCTTGCGGTGTTCGCCTCGCCGCCTGATGAACCAGGGAATGCAGTCTGGCAGTCCCCGGCAAGGCAGAGTTCATCGAAGTATCCCGTGCGATATGCTTTTGACGAGGTTCCCACGTCGAACGCGCTGTCCTGTTCGGGAATGATGGTTCGAGTCGAGTTGAAATAGGGAGCTGCGAATGCAACGCTTCCGAAACCGAATATGAGAATGGCTAGTAGTAGGTACTTCATTATCCGATGACGTAAAGGATTTCCACGGTCTGACCTTCTGCGAGACTTCCCGCAGCGTCCACCTGATCCGTGAAGGTGATTGCCTGGTTGGTAAAGGTGTAGTCAACAAGACGACGGAACTGGTAGGGGGATGAGGTTCCCGAAACGTCGAGCACCGTCCAGTTTCCTGGAATAGCGAAAGTCTTAGTAACACCATCTAGATACGGGGAAAGGTCGTACTTCTGAATCACATCCTTGCCGGTGATCCCGCTCGGTCCTGATGAACCTGATTTGGTCTTACGGATCTCGGCCAACTCCTCGTCAAGACCCTTGATGGCTGACTTATCAAGCCGCTCCTCTCCCTTGAGAGATTCGAGCTGGTCCCTAATGTCCTCGCCGGTAATCTGCTCGATGGCCCGCTGGACGAACCCAACGACGTCGTCGACGGTCGCGTACTCCTCAGCTTCCTTTTGGATGTTCTTCAAGGTCTTGGCGAAGCCCTCGACGAGCTTGTTCAGCTCTTTCTGGTGTCTTTCGACCATTTTCTCCCTCTCGCGGCCGGTGGAATGCTGAGCCTCACTCAGCAGTTTCTTCATGCGCTTTTCGGCGTCTCTGATTTCACCTTGGAGGTCTGATACTCGTCCCGACAGGGCTGAAGACTCGTTTTTGAGTGCTTTTTCGAGCTTCGTGGAGAGTTCGTCAGCGAGTTTCGGCTCGATCGCACGAACTACGTCCGTGAGTACGGTGAAAAACCGCTCAACATCTTCGTAGCGAGCGAACTTCTTTTCTTCCTCTACGGTCTTAGCTGCTCTCGCAAGCACCTCTTTCACCCGTTCCAAGTTGTCGGCCATATCCACACGGTACGGATTTTTGCAACAAATAGTCGGGGATAACGGATTGACAGCTCTACAGGAGGGGAGTAGGCTATTTACATATGAAAAAGTACGTGGTGGGGTTAATGCTTTTGGCGGTCGTCGCGTTCCCGTCTATAACAAAGGCGCAAACGGTCGATCTACAGGCACAGATTGACGCGCTCGTTGCCCAGGTAGCTGAGTTGCAGAAACTTCTATCTCTCATCCAGCAGGTGGAAGCTCTACAAGCACGTCTCGATGCTGTCGAGACAAAGACATCTGTGCAGGAAGAAGAGATCGTGGTGGGCGGCGGAACAGATAATGGGCCTTCACTTTCTGGTAAGAAAGAAGATGCAGCTAAACACGGAATTGGGGTCAACAAGAAACTTACCGCTAATTTCATTAGCGAGAAAAGTGATGAAGATCACGCCGGACAATTTATAGTCCAGTTGCACGACTGGTGGGAGGATGAAAACGGTACAATTACGGTTGCGAGGAATGGTGAAGTGCTAACTCCTTCGGATGTCGAAGGCCCGAACTGTGGGGGAAATGCATGGAATAGTCTAAAGACATGTGGCCTCTATCATTACTACAACAACATTGGCACTACGGACGACCTGACTATCAAGGGGAGTATCAACGGGGTAGAAAAGTCGTTCGATATAGTAGATGGCCACGATGGTGAGTATCTACAGTGGTAATCGCATAAACCACGCTATACTACAACTCCTGCCACGGCAGGTTCTGAGAGGCCCCCACGGGGGCTTTTCTCGTGGTATACTAGCCGGGATTATAAGTATCCTACGAGATATGACTGAGGAACAGGCACACGCATTGATTCTAGAGATGAAGCAAATGAATATCCGTTTGCGGGATATTGCACTCGCTCTTAACAGCGTTCAGGCACGCTTGAGGTAGACCCGTGGGGAAGTTATTTGACACCCCGTACCGAGAGGTGTAGGGTGCGAATAATGATACTGGTGGAAATCCTGATAGGATTTGTGGTTGCAGATTTCCTCGCACGGAAGTTCGACCTCTACTGACCTGGCATTTGGATAGGATTGCCTCCAGATGGATTAAGGAGTCGTCGCGGGTTCGTCCGTGCCGCGTCTACTTCTCTTCGTGCACGATCACCAGCTGTCGCCGCAACATCGAGTGCATCTTGCGTTGTTTGGGTACGTGCTGGCAAGTTAATCGTCGGCCCACTTCCAATCTGGGAGCGATAGAGACTTTCAATGGCAGGCGGCAATAGCGGAACCTTATTCTCAACCGAGATCTGCCCCAGGAACTCCAGGACTTCATCGTTCGGGAGCGTTTTCTTTCCAGCCCTTACGTCCTCAATAAACTTTTTTGTCTCTTTCAGTACCTTGTCGTCCGGCTTCACTTCCGAGTATTTGAGGAGGGCACGGTTGATGGGACCAATGACTGCGTTCTTTTGAAGTTGGGACGCGAGCCAACCGCCACCGAGTGCTCCAAGAATTGGGCCGATAAGTGGGAGATTGGTCTGGGTTCCCGCGATACTCCCGAGCAACTGGCCGACACGTGTTCCAAGCCTGCCGCCCTTAACAGCCACGCCATCGGCGCGTTCGAGTATCTTAATAGTGTCCTGTAGCTGTCCAAGTTCGCGGTTAAGACCCTTAACTGCAACGTCCTCTGCGTTCTGCTCGATTGTTCTACGTAGTGCAGAACCAACTTCGTAGTGTGCATCTGCGCGGCCCAGGTCCGTTTCCTTGAACCTCTTGGAAAGCTCCCATTGGCCTTTCTTAAACTCCTGAAGATCTGAGAGCGTGAACCGGTCGATGCCTTCCTGGGCGACGTAGGCATTAAGGATTCGGTCAGCCTGTTCCTGCATTTCCGCCACTCGGCCTTCGCGTCGAAGCGTTGGGTCTTGACCAATAGATCGTTTCACTGAGGAACGCACATCTTCAAGTGCGATTGTATTCGGATACAACGATAGCGCTTCGTCCAAGGTCGCGCTCTTCTCGAAGACTTCCTCTTCAAGAGTATCTACAATCTCGTTCGTCCGCACCTTGCCGTTCTCAACAGTCGGAGTCAGCTTGCGTTCCGCAAGAATCCTTGCCGGGTCCGTTCCCTTATCGAGTGCGAATGCGTACCGCTCACGAAGTGGTTTCGTAGTCTGAAATACCTTCTTGTATCCTTCCTGAAGCTTTGACACGGCCTCGTCGCCACCGACTCGGACGTTAACATCGACATCTCTAAGCGCTTGTCCAGCTCGCGTGCCGGTTTTAGTAACCGCTGTCGCCGCACGGTTCGTACCACTAAGCGATGCAACCGCAAAAAGCTGGTCGACGGCTGTTTGTGAATCTGGGTCGAGTGACGTGTACCAATCTGTTGCCACCTTCACTCCCCGTGCGATTACAGGGTCTTTTAGGGCAGTAGATAGGCCAGACTGAACAGCCTGAGAGACAGGTTCGTCGAGTCCTGTTGCGCGACCGACTGTTTTCAGCCCCTCAAAACCAATATCACCGGCTGCAAGTGTGACTTCTTTCCCGAGGTTCCCTACTGCCTGGCCGAGAATCGCCGGTTTTTCTACGAATGTGGCAAGGCCACCGGTCCCGGCATCCTGGAACCTGCGAGCAGAAGTCGCCGCGTCTTGCATGACGTTTTCGCCACGCTTCGTGACTGTTTGGTACACCCCCTCGAAGAAACCAGGTCCGGGAAGCTTGTATCCCTTCTTCTGCGCCAACTCTGCGATCTTTTGGTCAGTTAGACCGCGCTTCTTCAACTCGTCGACCTGCTGTTTTGTAAGAGTAGCCATATCTATCGGTTAAAGAGGCTTGCCCCAGGAACCTGCCTAATAAGCGCTCCAGCAAGGAAACTGAAGAAGCCATTTTTCTGTTGTTGAGCACCGGTAATTACGGTATCGAACAGCTGTTCATCCTCGTCCACGGGCGGGACACCACTTTCAGCACTAATGAGATAGCGGGAACCGGTTCCCGGAACACCGGCAACCTGATCCACGTTCCGTTCGTACTGTTTCTTGATGTTGTTGTACTGCGGAAGATTTGCCTGGTAGTTGCTATTCATCGTCTGCTTGATGGATGCAATCGCACCCGGAGAGAGGAAGCCAGTTCCATTGATTGCGTTGCTGATCTCTGCACCGTACTTTGCAGTCAGACTCTGTGCGTACTTTTTAATGGTTGCGTATTCGCCTTCACGGACGACCGAATCTGGATCGAGCGAGCGAGCGAATGAGTACACCACGGTCTGGTGGTCTGCCGGATTCTGAGTGCTCGGATCAATCGAATTGATGATGTTCAATGCCCGCTGAGTGTTTGTGAAGCTCTTCACAACCTGCTCGTCCTGGAATTTGTTCGTGAGGCTAAGCACGGCATTTGCAGTCCGATAGTCAAACTCATTGTAGAGACCCCCACCGACACCGCTGGCAACCGTGCTGTTGTACTCCTGTTGGAGTTCTGCGTACTTCGGGCTTGATGGGTCAATATTCATACCAAGCTGCTGTTCACGTTCCGAAAGGAACTCCTCAAAACTCTGTACCGGTGCCGTCCCAAAACCAGAAGCATCGAGGCCAGACTTGTACGACGCAAGTTCCTTCTCAAGTATGAGATTGTATCTAGCCATCTCCTTATCCCGCTCCATCTGAAGCGCGGCATTTCGGTCGGCCTGCTTCGACTCGAACTCGCGCTGTTCGGCGGTGGTGAAGAGGTCTTTGTTTTCGGAGTAGATAAGGGTGAGAAGGTCGTTTTTCTGCTTCTGGGCTTCGAGCTTGGCGGCTACGGCACGGTCGGCAATAGCTCGTGCTGAATCGTACTGACCCTGGAGTGCGAACTGCTTCACCGCGAGTGCTGCCTGACGATCGAGGGATTCGGTCTTGAGGCGGTTCTTTTCAGCAACGAGTGCCGAGGTCTCTAGGCCGGTGGTGTTCTTGTCGATTTCTTTTAGGGACATGCGGAGACCCTCATCTTCCGCAAGGATGTCGGCGTTTAACTGTGACAGCTGAGGCTCAAGGGCGTCGACACCTCCTTTGCGAGCGTACTCCTGTGCCGTGAGCTGGGTCACGCCGGGAGAGTTTGTGAGAGAGTCAAGAAGTGCCTGGAACGAGTCAGTACGGCCCGTTTCTGCCTCCTGTCTCCTCTGCTCAAGGTTCCTGGTGAACGCATCCTGGGATGCAGTAATTGCTCCCTGTAGTGCTGGTTGCGCGACAGCAGGCGGTGGCGCAGGAATGACCGCTGGTTTCGGGTTGCTCTGGAGGGTGCTGAGAGTCATGAGGTTCCTCTGCTGGGTATCGGTCGACTGCGTGGCCGGTTGGCCCGTCGCAATGTCGGTCCGTACACCATTCACCAGTTTCGTTTTTGCCTTTCCTGCCATGTTAGTTTGGTTTATTCGTAATCGGGTCTGGTGCGATGTCCTCAATCGTCACGTCGTCTCCGCGAAGCTCGATCTTGTACTGTGCGAACTTCGACGACCCTTCGAGGGTGAACTGCTTGTATCCCTCGTCTTGGGACGTGGCAGTACCTAGCGTCTCCCAATGGTCGATGATGTAGTGGGACTTCCTGCCCGCGACCACGCCCAGAATCTCCTCAGATACGGATACGACGGTCGTACCGCTGGATGGCTCCGAAATGGTGAGCACCTTCGCGGTCTGTCCTGCACCCGCCCCTGCGGTGAATTCGATTTCAAGCTCCTTTCCTGCGTCGAGATGGGTCTTTGCTTCTGAGAGGTCAGTGCCGGTGTTAAATTCGGTTGTAGACACCCAGGTAGCTGAGTCGCTTGTCTCGATATTGGGGGAGGCGATAGGGAGGCCGGAGAGGTTTTGCTTGCGCCCCTTCACTACAATCGAATCCCCAGACTTAAGCGGCTGGAAGAACACGGTGATTTTGCGCCAGTTGTCCTTCACGGCACTAGAGAAAATCTTGGGAGTGATTATCCAACCCCGACTTTCAAGGAAGGGTACGGTCATGCACATCGTATCGGTGGCCGTGAGTGAATTGGAGTAGTTCTGCGAACCCATAATGAGGTCGCGGTAGAAGCCGTTGTTCTCACCAAACATTTCCATTGCTCCTGACTTCTCGAACAGCGATTGCCCGTAGTCCTCAAGCGTATAGAAGTGGAAGTGGTTGTTTGTGCCGCCCGTGCCAGTAAGGTCGATCTTCACGCCTGACAGTGCCTCCTCCTTGCTTTCGGCCAGGGAGAAGGTCGTTGCGGTGTGCTTGATAATGTAATAATCGTTATTGCGCTTGATGCCGCCGATTTCGCTTCCGTCCGTATAGATGTAACGGGCAACGTTTCCTGTTGCAGGGACCGTACCCGAGGAAACCGTCATTATGTCAGTTGAAGTGTTCACGTTCGCGCTAGAGACTACAAAACGCTCGACGAGCGAGTTGGATGGCGACCAGCGATGGTAGAGGTTGAATCCGCTTTCGGCTGGTGAGAGACACCACACCCCGGACGGCATATTGACGGCAGATTCGTAGCCCTTGCGGTCAAACGCATTCATAAGGAGGCCCATGTTGATGTAGACCGTATCTCCATCCGGGATCATCACGTCCCCGTAGTTATCGAAGTCTCCGGGCTGGCTCCATATCTTGTCGTCGAAGTAGAATGGGAACGAGGCAATATCTTCAAACCCGCCTCCGTTGAAGTATTTAATCTGCCCAGCACGGGTCAGCACGAGGAATGAGGACTTGTACGGACAGACAGCGATGCAGGAGTCAGAGCCGACACCGAAACCAGTAGCCGAGGTAGTTGAACCCTCCCACGAGAAGAACTTGGCTTCTGACACGCCATCCGCTGCGCCAGAGGCAATACGGGTTATTACGCCCATCTTGCCGTAGTTGTAGGCTAGTCCGACAATCTCGAAATCGGAGGGAATCGTCAGGTTGGTCGTGTTTGTCAGATCTCCGGTACTGGCGGTGTACTGCTTGACGACATTCTTATTGGAAACACACAGAGATACGCGAGAGGCGAATACTTCAAGATAGTGACGTACACCGCTGGTCAGTCCGGTTTCTCCCGAGGATGTGTCCCATGTTGCCGATGCGGTTCCGTTTGCCGCTTTCGAGAGTATGGCGGTATCGGTTGTGACCCACCACCGTCCCTGGAAGAACTTGCCGTGCGAATCGACGGTCATGGCGGGATCGCCCGTTCCCGTATCCTCCGTAAGCGTGATGGTTCCCGACTGGTTGTCGATGTCCAGCACGAAATTTGATTCCGTGGTTGCGACTTGAAACTCACCCTGGCCGTACTTACCAATCGCAACCGGCAACTCGAATCGGGTAGTGGATGTGTCTGCCAGCTTGACTGACCGAGGGGATAGCTTGATATACCCCGGCTGGTCGAGGCTGATGTTCTTAGAAGCCCAGATCGTGCCGAGCTTGTCAGAGGTATTCGGTTGGAGCCACTTAGAAATCTTGATCATACGTTGAAGGCGGGAATGTCATACGACACACCGGACGCAGACACCACGCGGATGAACAGGTCGGGGTCGCCCATTACCGAATAAGTGCCAACGCCGCCTTCGTTCACGGACTGGTCGTGGGTATTCGCCGCAGTCGAACTGACCGAAAACCCGAGTAGGTCGGCAAACCGCTCCCTAAAGGCCTGCTGGACTTCAAAGGGGATGGTCGCGTTAGCCTTCATGGATTTCATGAAGGTGTAGGACTCTCGTAGCATCATTCGTTCCTCGTCGGTCATGTTTTGTTCGGGTTAACCCAGCCAAGATCGCTCGTCTTATCCGGGTTCTTCCAGTCGGCCTCTGGGGTAGTGACGGTCGGCGCGTTGATGGTGGCCTGTAGCCCGATGACAGCCGGAGAGACGATTGCACCTCCGGCGACAGTCGGTGCGTTGATGCTGCCGGTCATGGTGACGACCGAGGGGGAGACGGTGACACTTGCGGATTCGGTCACATTCAGAAGGAAACCGCACGCTTCCTGTGAAGCTGACAGGACGAGCGAATAGTCACCTGAACCGGAGGCAGCGGACGGAGTGGCAGTAGCCAGAGACAAACCGACATCGGTTGTGAACGCTGCGGTGTGCTCGTCAACCCGCTCTGTCCAGGTGGGGTTGTTGTTGGTGATTGCGTAGGTACTCTGCGTACAGTCACCGCGTGCAAACGAACCCATCAGATACACCGAGTTTGTGGTTGCTGGCGTTATGCCTGGCGTAAAGGTGTGGTTCGTGGCCGCAACCGTGTTGAAATCGGATGTACTCGTAATGTTTGCGCTTCCGGCGAATGATGCACCGGTGATCCTGGCAATCCATCCAGCCATACCCGCACCCGCAGCGGCACCTTGAGAGAAGGCTACTGATGCGCCTTCGGTTCCGTCAGCAACCCGATAGAAGCAACGTATGCCCGCGTTCGTACCAGTATTCGTGGTGAAAAGCGCAGTCCAGCCAGTTGCCGTCATCTCGTTCGCGGCACCGTTTATGCCTACAACTGCCACGAGCAAGTCACCGGATGCGGTGCTCGCCGGGATGTTGATGGTTATGGAATCGGTGCCTCCGCTGTGCTCCTTTGAGGCCGATGTAGCGGATGCGAACGCAGTAGCCATAGCTAGTTGAGGTTCAGAATGCCCTCCGCTGCGAATGAGACGGTGAAGGTTCCTGCGGTCGAGGTCTGATTGCTGCCGAAGTCGATGTAGAGCACGAGGGGAGAGGTAGACGCCGTACCAGTAGACTTGTAGATGATTGCGTAGCGGGCGGTGATTGTTGCGGAGGTGAAGGACACGTCAGTCGCGTCCATCACACCCTCATCATCGGTATCGTCGGTCGAGCAGGAGACAGTGAGGGTGGCCCCACCCGCCGAGTACGTGCCAGAAGCAGACACCTCGTTGTCTACGTCGTCGAAGTGATCGTCGGCGTCGATGTCCGGCACCCACGAGGACGAGTGCAGGGACATCTTGATAGTGTCCGAGGCGAGGTTGATAGCCGTACCGACGATTGAGCTATCGCCCAGGATGCGGCCCTTGAAGGAGTTGAATACTGCGCTAGCCATTGTGTACGCGGTTATTAAGGCTGATAGCGTCCACCACTACGAGCACGTGCTTGTGTTCGACCGAATCCGGCACGAGTTCAAGTTTCCCGGAGTCGATGGTGTCCTTCGACACGGTGCCGTGGATGAGTACGATGTCGCCGTCCTTCCAATCCTTCTCGGGTACGTCCCCGTGTACGCGGTACTTCTGGCCCACGCCGCCAAGGGTTATATTCACTGTCTGAATCTGGTGCTCGGGGAATACGCCGCTCTCGTCTCCTACGATGAGGAAGGCTCCCTCGTTCTTGGGGCATGGGAGGAGCGTGTCGTTGCCGTTCTCGTCCTGGTAGAACACCTTGCCGTCCTCGACCTTTGAGACGAGCCAGGTCTTCTTAGAAACCTTGCGCTTCAGTCCGTCTGCGTACAGGACCAGGCCCTCGCGCTTCACGAGGTGCCCGGCCCTGATTTCGACTCCATTCTTATCAGTCATATTATTTGTTTGAGTGTTTTGCTGCTTCTAATCGCTTCCGCTCGTCCCGGTTGCGGGAGCCGAAGTATTCTTTGATTGACGCCTCCATCGCCAGGCGTTCCGCGCGGATCGCGGGGTAGTTGGTGAGGTTATTCCTCCGGGCAAAGTCCTCAGCCGCACGGATCACGAACCAGCGGTGGTGGTGCCCTGGCACGCCGGGCTTCTTCGAGGTGTCAGTAGAGACGAAGTAGGATGGCTCGCGGTTGATAAAGATTTTCAGCCCCTCCGTGTAGTTGTAGTTAGGAATCGGGTCAAGGAAGATGGCGTTGGCCGTCTTGTCGTACTTGATAGGGAAGCCCCCCGTATCCCTGCCGTCCCACAGCCCATCGGTGTCGGTTTCTGACTGCTTGTCTACTGGCTTCGCCTCATGGAATACCCCCGAGGAGTCGGCAACCATGACCTTGTGGATGTCGAGGATGAGGTTGGAGCTCTCGTCGGTGGTGAACTTATAGTCCCTGCGTCCTGATACGAGGTTATGCCGTGCCTCGGGGTAGTCGGTGTGGTTCGAGTCGTCGAACTGCCACGTCCCTGACCCCTGGAATGCCAGTGGAAGGTAGTCGTCGTACGCCTGGTTCACCGATACCGTGGCGGCCTTGAGGCGGGTTGGATTGCCCGAGATGTATCCGTAGTCCTCCCCGATTTCCCGTTCGAGTTCCTGGATGATGCCCTTGTAGGTGCTGGTATCGGAGAATGCTAGAGACATAGGCTATTTGGCTACCCAGGACCAGACGAGTAATACGGCTGCACCGACGCCCGCGAGCCACTTGATGAGTTCACCAAGAACCCTTCCTCCCTGGTACGCAACGATGATTGGCTTGGTCTCCTCGATGTGAGCGCGAACCTCTTTCATGTCCTGCTCGTGTATCTCGTTGTGGCGATCCATCTTGTCGTTGAGGCGGTCGATTTTCCCGTTGACCGTTTCCTTGATGACGGCGACGATGGCTTCTCGGTCCTCGGGCGTCATAGGGCTACTGCACGTACTGCTTGGCGTACACCGTTACCGCCGTCTGGTTGGTCGACGACGCGGTGATAGTGCCGCTGTACTGGTTACGGTCGGTGATCTCGAAGCAGGCGTCGTATCCGGATGCCGCAGCGATAGCGACAGTGAACGCGCCATTCGCAAGTGCCGCTACCTTGCCGTTGTCCATGTTCAGGTAGACGACAGTGGTTGAGGGGTTGCAGACAGTCGCGTACACGCGGGTGTAGCTCGTGCCGGTGGTGCTGGTAGTGGTTGCAAGAATGGTCTGCGAACTGGTGACTGACACCGCAGCTGAACTCGTGGCGACACCGATAACGGTGGCGTCATATACCGAACCTTCCACGACCTTCGGGGCCGTGAAGAGGGAATATGCGCCGAGCGCGACGATAACGGCCGCAAGCACGATGAGGTGAACGTGATTGGTAAGTATCTTCATGTGGTAATTGGCTATTCGTCAGACCACGAGTATTCCCGGTCTGGCCCCAGCCAATTAGGCTAGGAAGGAACTAATCTGCGGGGATGGTCTCGTCGACCCGGCACACAATGTCCGTGCTTGCCTCGCGTAAGCAGGTCAGGAATGCGTAGTTGTTGATACCGATGACGACGTTCTGGCCGTCCGGCACCTGGAGGTCGATACCCGTACCAGCAGCAATCGTGGTGGTGGTTGCAGCGGCGGTGAACGGGTTCTCAATGACCCAGGAACGGTACGAGCCTGCTTCTACGGGAAGCGGGAACGTGGTCGATGCAGGGAGCGTCGCGGTGAGCGCAGCCTGAGTGGAAGACGCGGTGAACGTGATGACGTTCGCGTCAACCATCTGGGCGTGCGTGAGCGTCACGGTCGAGGTGACCGGAGTTACGGTCGAAACGCCACCGCCCTGAACGAAGTAGCCCTGTACGTTCAAGTACGAGGGGACATTCGGGCTGGAGAGCGCACCGACGACCTCACCCTTGTCGATCACGGAGAATCCGATAGCGACAGAGAGGGAGATTGCTCCTGCGACGATGATGGTTTTGAGGATGTCCATTTAGCAAAGGACTAACTGGTAATTAACGGAAGGATTCGGGGATCTCGTCGAACTCACCGTTAGCCTTCTTGACTGCGAACTTGACCGGGTTCTGCTTCTCAGCGTCTGCGAGAAACTTCTCCCAACGAGCCTTACGATCACCAGCCGGAGCGGACACGACATCCACCTCTTCAAGCGGGAGATCAGGGGCTTCAAGGACGACCGGAGCCTCCTCGACAACGTCTTTCTCTTTCTTTGCCATGTAAGTTTGGTTAGCCTTACGAGCTGGGCGGGAGAGGCGCAACGGGTGGGTATCCACCTCTCCCATCCAGCCCGCAAAGCGAGCTGGTAATGGTTAGGCGATCGTGATGTCCACGAACAGGGCAGCACGCGGGGTCCATGCCTTCGCACCGCAGATTGCGTATGCGACGACTTCCTTGCCGGTCTTGCCCGAGACGCCCTTCTCCTCGTAGCGGATGCCGCGCGGCATCGCGTAGGTAGCGACGCCCTTGACACCGAAGAGGCGGTGGCCCGAGTTGGTAGCCGAGAGCGTACCGAGGGTCGCGGTGACGAAGGTGCCGGTGCGGACAACGAAGATGTCCACGCCGCCGTACTTGTACTGCGGGCCGTTGTTGAGTGCCTGGTCAGCGTAGTTGTAGCCGGAGCTGAACGCTGCCTGTGCGACACCAACGACGTCGGTGTTCTCGATAACGAGGAAGTGGCGGTTCGGCGTACCCTGTGCGTAGCCTGCGACCTTCGAGAGAAGGTTCGAGACGATCACCGGGATGTTAGCTGCCGTGGTGAAGCCACCTGCCGGGGTGGTGTAGGTCGAGGTAGCGTCATCGAGCACCTTGTTGAGCGCGTACTGCTGGGCCTTGTCCATCACCGAGTAGGCGAGGTCATCGAGGAAATCAGCAGTAAGGTTGAACTGGCTCGTGCGCTCCTCGAAGTCGAAGACGTGCGTACCGAAGACGACCTCTTCCGAGACGGTAAGGGTGTCATCGGTGGTCGTCATCGCCGACACCGAGTACGTACCAGCGACTGCCTGGATAGCGGCGGTCTGCTGGGTGATGTACGGATTCTGAATGCGCTTCTGCTCCGACATATCCACGCGGAAGATGTTTGCCGCGATGGAGTTGTTGCGAAGCTGGGTCTCAAGAGATGCCTTGAGGTACTTGTCACGTAGAGTGTACGTGGAAAGTGTATTTGCCATTAATGTGGGGCTAAAGTGTTAACCCCACCCGTTGTGTCTACTTGCCTTGAGCGCGTGCCAGAGCGAGAGCCCTCATCCCTTCATCAGAGTCGGGGACTTCGCCGGTTGCCTCAGCCCGACGCAGGAGGTCGTCTCCTGAAACCTTAGCGGCTCCACGTGACGAACCGCGCGTGTTGGTTGCTGAAGCGGTACGGCGCTCTTCGGTCCTCTGCTCCAAGATCGTCTTGAGCGTTGCGTCACGGAGTGCTTCATGGACGGGCTTATCGAGAATCTTTGCGACCCTGATAACCTCGTCGAAGTCTTCGGACGACACCTTATGTTCAGTAAGTGCCAAGAAGTCCTTGGGGGAGAGATTCGTTTCGTTGGAAGGTTCAGCTTTCTTCGCTTCCTCAGCTTTCTTGGCGCGCTCGTACAATTGCTTGTTCTTCGCCTCCAATTCAGCCTTCTCTGCTTCGATGCGTGTGAGGCGATCTTCCGCAGACTCTTCAGGAGTTTCAATAGTCTCCTCTGCTACTTCCTCGGTTGTTTCAAGGACTTCCGAGCCGTCCTGGTTGTTTTCGTCCATTTTGAGAGATGGATAACTCTGATAAATGCACTATATGCGTGTCAACCCCATTAAAAGTGGGGATAACGCTACTTCGCTGAGTCTTTCTTGCGACGCTCGGCCTTCGATTCCTCTGACTCCTCCTCAAGTCCCGCGATAACGCGGAGCTTCACGAGGCCGTTCATGACGAATGCGATGGCGTCCTGTCGTGCGACGGCGAGAATCTTTGCTTCTTCTGCGGGGATCTGCGCCCATACACGTCCCTGATTAAAGATGTCCGACTCAAGCTCCTCGTTCGGGAGTTCTATATCCTTGTACGTCGGGAGGAGAATCTTCCTGAGTACCTTGAGAAGCGTCGGGTTGTACTTGATCGCGTTCTGGATCAGTGCAACCTCGTCATCTGCAAGATACTTGTCCGGCTCGTAGTTGAGCACGTCCTTAAGCGTTGCCCGTTCTGCCATGCTTAGGTAGTTAGCGTTTCTAATGCCTCAGTTCCACCCGGAGGAGAGCCCTGAGGAGCTGGCTGTGCGGATGCTGCGGAGAGCTGAAGTGGGGAGATGACACCGGTCTCCTGGATAATCTTGTTGAAGAGGAGCTTAGCGTTCGGGTCTTGTAGAATCATCGGATTTCCAGCGATGGTCTGGAGGAGAGCAGAGAGGGTCGTAAGTACCGCCTGCTTCTCAGACTGCTCGTTCGTGACCTCGACCGAGATGGTCATCTCGAAGTCCTTGAGTGCGTCCTTCCATGACTTCTCCTCGATGTCGGAGACCTTGAAGAACCGCTTATTACCGAGAGGCGCGAGGTCTTTCCGCACTTCTCCCTCAAACATGTCTGCCTGGTAGGGGGAGAGGACACCGAGGTCGGGGTCGTCCTTCAAAAGCTCATCCTTGATCTGCTGGTTGTATCGCTTGATTGCCTCCTTCGGCACCCACATGGCGTCGATTTCGGTGATCTGCTCGTCGTCGAGGATTGTCATAATCTCGTCCTTCGTGTCCATCTGCTTCTTGAGGAAGGGAAGGATGTACTCGCGCATCATGTCCTCGACATGCAGTCCCTTGTTCTCGGTCATGATCTCGAAGAGCGAGAGTCCCTGGGACGTGACGATTTGCACCGTGCCGAGAGCCGTACCCGATGGGGGAGTCGCACCGCGAAGCGAATCTGGGGTCGCGGTCAGCTCCTGCCCGATGGCCTGCCACTCCTTAGCGAAGTTCTGGAACGCCTGAATGTCGGGCTTATCGTTTGCAATGCGGGTGAGTGGTCCCTTCTTGTCGTCGTATACGAAAATGTCTCCGGTCTCGATGGCTGAGAGGACGTTCTTACCCTGGTAGCGTGGGTCAGCCGTCTGGAAGATGAGCTTTGAGGCCAGGTCGAGCGTGTCCTTCATGTTCTTCATCGAGTGGTTGACCATCCACTGAGCGTCGAATAGGTACTCGACTGCGCCGATGGAGAGCGTGCGACCGTCCTCTTTGATGAGGTGGGTGATCATGTACGGGTCTTTCTTCTCCCGGCCCTTGTAGAGCGTGAAATCGGCATGTTCGCCCTTGCCGGTGGCGACGTAGGCGATGACATGCATCTGCTGAACGTAGGTGTCGTCCTCCTCGTCAGGCTCGTCCTCAAGAAGATTCGCCGGGAGGTAGCCGTGTACCTCGTAGAGTT
Organism: Candidatus Parcubacteria bacterium; assembly: GCA_003599175.1. GTDB lineage: Bacteria > Patescibacteriota > Minisyncoccia > Phycocordibacterales > UBA2100 > UBA10103. The sequence goes on along the minus strand of QZIY01000027.1, from coordinate 23,175 downwards.
CTATGAAATTGGAGAGGTTGTCCTTCTGCTCGCCATCAAGCGTTTCTCGTGACTGCTTGGCAGAGAGCAAATCGTCAACCATCTGCTGGTCGTAGAGCTTGTTCTGCTTCAGCTGCGCCGGTGTGAGGTAGAGCTTTTCAATCCGGGGGAGGCCGTCAAAATCAACCGGATCGACAATGAGCCGGTTCCAGGGGATGACCGAAGGCACGAGCTGCCCGTCCTTCTCGACGAACTTGCAGACTGCTGAACCGTAGCGGGCGAGTGCGCGGCCCCAATCGTTGAGGAATACCCCGAACCGAGCCTCTTTCATCCACTTGTGGAGGAGGACGGTTGCCATGAATGCGAGCGCAGTCTCATCTGACTTGCTCGGGAGGATGCGGATGTCCTTGCGGTCGAGGTCGGTAGCGCGATACCAGATGTTCGTCGCGGCCGTGACGATGTTGAAGAAAGGCTTCTCCCGCCCTAGTGAATCAGTCGGGCCTGAGGTATGGCGAGAGTTCAGGTAGGCGTCTACCCGCTCGATCGTGTCGTGCATGTCCCACTCGACGTATTCGCCAAGCTTGGTAGTGCCACGGAGATAGCTATCTTCCGCAGTCCTGACAATCTCGTGTATGCTAGCCATTCACCTAGCACAATGCCGTCAAAATACAACCTTGTGTTGGGGATAACGCAACAACCCCCGATGTTGAGTCAGGGGTTGCGCTTATGTCATTCTCAGTCCGGCCTCTCGTTGGTGTAGGAGCCGAAGGCCCGAGGTTTCTAACCGGACTGCGAGGTGTCAGATATACTTCACAGCCTTTCGGCTCCATACTCTGCCAATTTAAGAGAGCTTGCAGTAGCCTCGACTCCGCTCTCCGAGCCGCCACAACACCATAGCGGCTTGTGTCTATAGGCTACTAACTTACAGGCATTTGTGGTGTGGAGAACTTCTCTCTAAGCCAGTCAAGTTTAGGGTGCTCGCCAAATAAGCGTTTACATAGCTCATTTGACTGTTTTCCTGGGTTTTCTCCCCGATCGTAGGGGAAGTCAGCGTCAGTAGTTCTGAATAGATGACCGTAGAAGGTCTTTTTAGTGGTCATACAGCGTTTGCCGTTGAACCATGCCTTGCAGCCTATCTCTACACCCTGGGAACCCCATGACCCGAATGCTTTTTCATCCAATCCGAGTTCAAAGTAGAGGTCTTTGGTGAGCATGAAGGCTGAACCTTGTAGGCACATGACCTCATGGGTCTTTTCCTCTCTTTCCGGGGCGAACTGCATCACAAAGTTCTCGTCAAACACGAAGTTAGACATTGGCTTGTGGTGGTTTATGGTCCATCCCGGCACATCGAGTGGGTACATGAGCGGGGAGAGAATCACATCGTCCTCTATAGTTTCGAGGAGTATACGGTCGAAGCCGGGGCCAAATGAGCAATGTGCATCCACTTTCATAAGGTATGCGCCTTTTGCTTCCTCGGCGAGCATGTTAGTCATGGCTCGCTGGCCGATGACGGGTGAACCGAACACCCGACACTCGTTTCTCAATGCGAACGCACCCGTTTCCTCGTAGGAAGCACCGTCCAACCCCACCAACACTTCAATATCAGCCTCCGAGTTCTCGAAGATTGAGTCTACTGTTTGTTGCAAGTAGGGTTCGTTGCGAGAGGGGATGAGGATGGAGAGGTCAGGCATAGAGGTGTTTGTATATCTCTCTGGTTAGATGACCCACTTGGTATGCCCAAGCCTCATCGCCCTGTGTGGTGTGTGGGAGGCCAACCCGATCGAATAGGAAGGAAACGGCATGGAGAATTTCATGCGATAGGTTTGCATGGAAGTCGGGATTATTCTTCAAATCTTCGGCCATTAGAATAGTTTGGCCGCCGTCCAGCATCACAGTGCGTCCGATACTGTGCAATTCAAGGTAGTCAGCTTCCTCCTTGTCCATTTTTCTGCCCATCTTTTTGTTTAGAGCCTTTATGACCTCGGCGTGAGTAGTCCCGATACATACCATCACGTCGAACGGATAGGAGCCGTGGGTCACTACAAATGGCTTCTTGCGCTTCTTCATCATTTTCGTGGCTTAAAACCTAGCTCTTTTGACTCTTGGTGATTTGGCTTGTCCATGTCATCCCACCACACGTCCTCGACGGGGTAGGTTTTCTCTCTCCGTATCGCGTCGGTGACGGAGTGTGCGTACACGTATTTGCGGATGATAAAGAGTTTAGGGCGTTTCATGCTAGCGCGTGCTATTCATACTCTGCCGGGACTGGTTAATAGAGAATCGCTCCTCGATCTCACGAGACAACCGCGCAGCGTCCTCTGACTGGTGGGGGAGCATCTTTTCTCTGATAACAAAGTACATACGCATGATCCATGTATCACTGTCATCGGGGGAGCGACCGATAAGCTCCTTCACATCCTCCTTGGGGGTTGCCATGCGCTTACCATCGCCCTGTGAGGCATCTTGATAGGTTGCTAGCTCCTCGATAATCACCTCCTTATCCCTGCCGGTACACTTGGAGGCTATCTTGTGGTTGTTCACATGGTCAGCAAGGGTGAACACGCACTGTGAACGGATATTCTTGTACTCCGAGGTGAGGGGAGCGTCTTTCAGGTAGTGGACGTTCGGAAGTCTCACGGGGTCGATGTCCGTACGAATAGGGCCGTAGGATGACTTGAAGCCTACGATCCCGTCGAGTAAGGAGTTGCTTGCTACCCCAGCACCCACGCCGATAGCATCCACAATCGTTTGCGACATAGGGATACGCTCTTCCTGCTGGTACTCACGGGTTTGCATGACGATACTCTCCGTGTTCATCCGGGAGAATGTCTCGCGCCGGTATTCCTCTAGTCCCTGCCAGAAGGAGAACTTGGTGGTGTCCGAGCCATCATCAGCCACATCAATCACCAAATACTTCTCAGGGGATTTGGTGATGGTGTTGGTGAACGTGTCTATGAGCGCGGTGTACTTGAACAGTGCTCCGGCGTTCTCGACGTACTCAGCAAGAATCTCCTGCTTGTAGGTCTGTGAGTCCATCTCGGCCTTCGCTTTCTCGATCTCCTCGACAGGAATGTGCGGGTTGTCTGAGGTCTTGAACTGAAAACACTGCCAGTCTAGGTCATTCTCTGATTCCTTCTCAAGGCGGCGTAGGTTAGGGTTTTCTTTCTTCGGGGTTCCGATGAAGTCTGCTGTGCCTGCGGTGTCAATGAGAGCAGGGCGGAATATCTCTTGCCAGCCAATAAAGAAATCTTTGCAAGTATCGACTTCATCGAAAGTGATGTGGTCAGCCTTCATACCACGAAAGTTCTCTCGCGCCTCGAAACCAAAGACGTGAATATGTGACTGTTCACCGGAATCAGTGGGCACTTTTGCTTCTAGCCTTGCTTCGTTCAGATCGCCGATACCTCCGAGCCTAGCCTTTAGCGATTCCCATACGATACTCCTGGCTTGCTTCATTGTGGGGGCCACGTAGAAGATGCTCTTGCCCTTGCCAGAGACTGCCTTAAATAGCATGTTCTCTATCTCGAACGTCGTCTTCCCACTGCGTCGTCCCGCCCTGATGACCTTAAAACGTGCCTTAGATTGGGCAACGTCTATCTGCTTCTCATGTAATTTAGGCGTACCTCCAGCCATAACCTCTATGTGTTTTGCGCTTACCCTGACAGCACTCAGTTATGTGTGAGCTTCTAAAGCCTTCTCTTACTGCATCCATTCCACTTTCAAAACGCTTAACAACATCACCGTTGAGGATTTGAAGGATTGGCTTAGACACATGATGGAGAGAACCAAACTTGCCGAGTGATGGCTTAGGGTGATTCGTTTGGAAATTGTTTTTATACCCAAGAACATCGAAAGCGTGCTTTATATTCTCCTTTTGAGTACACCATTCAAGATTCGAGACTGCATTATTGTCTCTACTGCCATCCTTATGGTTCACATTGTTCTTGCCAGGAACCAGTGGGATAAAAGCCTCTGCCACCAGTCTATGAACTAACTTAGTGGTGCGTTTGTTCTCTTTGTACAGATCAACAATAGGGTAGCGAGTAGTGGATAGGTGGAGCTTCCTTAAGTTCTTCCCGCGGACACGTCCAATATCACTGACTTGGTACAAGCCCTCATAGCCGACTACATCCTTCCATTGTTCAATCATTTTTCTTAAAAGCAGGGTCAAACGTAATCGTCAGCGTCCCTCCCACATTCGCGTCTATCGTCTGGTGCGCCTTCCCGAATATCTGATCTGCGAGCCAGGTAGCTATCTTGTCGCTAGTCTCTGCACGCTCCATCAGGCCACGGGCAAACACCTCCATCTCCTCTGCGGTAAAGTAGTTCCTTATTTTGGGGATCTCAGTCGTTCCTTTCGGTCGTCCTGCTCCCGGCCTCTTTCCACCTTTGCTAGCCATTGATTAAATTGATTTACATTGATTATTTATCCGGGGAGGGGTAAATGGCTGTGGATTACTTTCTTATATGAGGGGGTCAGAATAGTCTTTCATATGCTCTGTTAGTGGTTAGAGGATCGGTAAGCGGCTAGGATATTCAGGTAATTAGCGCAGTCCATGAGTGTATCTTCGAGGGATTCATCAGCTACCTGTGCCTCTTTGTCTATAAGGTTGCCTATGCGAGCGAGCTTATCGAGGATTCGGACTAGAATAGCCTGCTCCACCGTGAGTCCTATCAACTGGGCGTTTCTAAAGTTCTTAAACGGGTCAGTTACACCGGCATAGTCGGCGTTCTTCTTCCGCATGAGTTCTATGCCTCGTGCGTAGAAGTCTTCTAGTGTTTGAAAGTATCCCACCCCGGTCATAATTACTTCTTTTTTCGGGGCGATTTGTGTATGCCCTTATCGTTCATTGGCTTGAACCCCTTCTTGAATGCCTTTCGGAGTTCTGCCAACCCTTCCTTGATAGTCGTGCGCTGTTTGTAGAGCGGTTTCTTTGCTTTTTCTGCGGATGCCATACCCTAAGAGTAGGGAAGTATGGGCGTAATTGGTGGGGATAACGCAAAAACGCCCCGTGGGGCGTCTGCTTGTAGCTAGCTATGCCGGGGACGCGATGTTCAAATCCGTCCTTCGGGCTTAGTGTCAGTGTAATACTACGCAATTTCCTGTCAAGTGTTGACAGCGGGGGAGGGGAGGGGTAATACCGATTCATCCTCTCGGGAGTAATCCCCATGCTTGGCGGGAGAGGATAGGGAGGCATGTGATACTTATCTAGCCCCCGGTTGTGGCCGCCAAGCCCTCCGGGGGCTTTTCTATTTCCCACTCTTTGCTTTCTGTAAGAAACATTGCTATCCACTCCCTTCATGAAGGTTTAGTGAAGAAAGAATTACCATGAGACATGTTGCAACTAATAATCAGTCCATGCTCCAAATCTTTTCGGGGCCGGGCCAGATTTATGCGCTGATCGACGAATACGCTGAATGGAAGTTTGGCATACATCCGTACCAGGCCGGGCAGTACCGCTCGCTACTCATACGCTTCGCCAAGACCTGCAAAATCCGGGACGTTGAAGAAATAACCGAAGATCACCTCGCCTATTTCATAGGACACGAACTGTCAGAGTTCTACCAGAAGAAGGCTGAAAAGGCGTTCAGGTCGTTCCTCACGTTCGCTTCAGGGGCAGGGTACGATTGTATACCACATAGTGCGGTGAAGAGCTTGCAGTATCACGAGGCCGAGCGTATGGTCTTAGAACGACCGAGGTGGCGACTTGCCGCTATACCTAAATGGAAACGAAACTAAGAGGCCGGAAGCCTGATGTAAAGATGATTCTCGCGGTCAAGGAGCTGCGGGGGAGGGGACTGTCCATTTCCCAGATTGTTGAGCAGCTACAGAAGGGGACCGAACGGCCAATCTATCGCCGATCCGTGCTTCGGTGGATGAAGTATTAGGTTATCCCCACCTACCCCATTGCGCTTGCTTTTTGTCCCTAGACGGGTGTATAGTTATATCAGGAAGTCGGACATTGAGAGGGAAGACACTCTAGCCGGTCGTGAACGTGTAGTGCCAGTACGGGGCTTCGGCCCTGATGTAAAACATACTGGTACTTCGCACATTATATCGTTTTCGACCGTTCCTGCCTCGAACTCCCGGCCTGTGCCGGGAACCCTGTGCACCGTATCCACTGTATCTTGCGTACCTCCTCCCTATGGGTTGGGGGTTCGGGGCGGGAAAGGAGTATCGAATACAGATGGTAGTGCCGCCGCCCTAGGTTGGAGATCGTAGGCTCCTTACTCCTTCGGCTAGCCCAGCCTGCCGTCTGTATTCGGTACTTCTCTAGAGCACGCAGTAATGCGTGTGTCTTGAGTGTTGATGGGGGATGTATGCGTGTGCAAGTAACCCGCGGTAAAGCTAAACAAAAAGCTTGCACCATCCCCACCAGCACTCAAAGCACTGTCTTCTTTTTCAATACGACTTCCATTACTCACCTAGTACCTCGTGCTCATCCGTTCGCTTACTAGGGGACGGATGAATACGCGGAACACACAAACGTATGGAAGATACAAACAAAGCAGTCACTCTCGAAGACCTCCACGGAGAAGTGTTCGAGTGGGAGAAGTGCGAAAAGCTGGACGGGTGTACGAGCGTATCCCGCCACGACTTTGACTGTCCGGAATACCGGGACTGGCAGGACGCAGACGAGGATCGAGACGCATATAACGAGGCCCGCGAGGTCTTCTAGTATGGCATACGACCCTAAGGACAATCCGCTGCGGAACGTGAAGGTAGAGATACACGACCGTTGCCACAGTAAGTCTCACTTCACCAACCTTCTCATTTGGGGTGGTTGCACGTCATGCCGGCGGATAGTGCCAGTACCCGATGACAACACTCCGGTATTCGAACGGATTGAGCACCTCAAGAAACTTGGTGTATGAACCAGACCTACCTAGAGGCACGGTATCTCGCCCGACGCACTAAGGGATTCACGAAGTTCGAGCGGTGGATGGTAGCTCTCATGCTCCTGTTCATCCTCTGCAACATTCTCCATTTCTTCGTTGAGCCGAATATCGCGGTCGCAAAGCAAGAGGTTATTCGAGATAACGCCTACTACTGCAATCTCATTCAGGAGCATGGACTGGAGGTGAGGGGCGCGACAGAAGAGCAGGTTAGCGAACTCTGTGGCCTATGAACCTTATCCGAATCAAAGACAACCTGTACGTCCCCGAGGACTTCGAAAAGAACCACAACTACTTCGCCGACCCTGAGGGGAAGAAGAAGTACACCGGCATCACGACGATCCTGAACGTGCTCGCAAAGCCCGCACTCATCGGGTGGGCGGCGCGGATGGTCTGTGAGCACATACGGGCGAATTGCGAATACATCGCCCACACGTTCGCGGACCGAGACGGCGACTACTACCTAGTGTCACCTTCCGAACTCGATGAAGCGCAGAAGGCCCACACCAAGAAGAAGGAAGAGGCTGGGGCGCATGGGACAGACGCTCATGCGCTGGTGGAGGAGTACATCAATGTGTGTCTGAACCAGGGTGGGCAGCCCCAAGAGAGAAACGAACTTTTACTCTACGTCGATGCACCAACAGACATTCGTTCGATAAAGCCATTTACCACTTGGGCCGTCAAGAACGTAGACCACTTCCTCTTCTCCGAACGCCGCATGGCGAACCCAGAACTCTTTATCGCTGGGACTGCGGACTTCGCCTACGTCGGGAAGGACGGCCGGAGGTATATGGCCGACTTCAAGACCTCTTCCGGCATCTACGGCATCGACTACTGGCTCCAGGTTGCGGCGTACCGTCTCCTTGCGGAAGCAGAGGGTGATGAACCCTACGACGGCGCGACGATCGTGCGACTAGGGAAGGATGGTTCGTTCGAGGTTCAGCACCGATTCGATTACGAGACTGATAAGAAAGCGTTCCTTGCGTGCTTGGAGATATATCGAGCACAGCAAACGTATGTACGTCCCGCACGACGGTAAAAGGCATTAATGAACACTGTATGGCACTAGAAAAACTTACGATCACCAAGGTCAATTACACCGATAAGAAGGCTGATGGCTCTCCGATTCTCTCGAAGTTCGGCAAACAGTCATGGCGGGTTGGAATCCTCACTAACGAGTACGGAAATACCTGGCTCAATGGGTTCCTCCCGTTCTGCCCGGATAAGTGGGAAGGAACGACGCAGACTGTCGAGGTCTACGATGAGGAGTACAACGGGAAGGAGCAGAAGAAGTTCAAGCTCCCGCCGAGGGAGGAGAAGGTTCCTGAGAAGGTGGTTATGCAGATCACAGCACTTGAACTCGCCGTCTCGCACATCCGCACTGTCCTTGAGAACAAGGGGATCATGGAGCCGGCGAAGAAGGTAGTCCAGGGTACGTCGGTCGAATACCCGAAAGATACCTTTAACCCAGAGAATATTACGTTCGATGGAGTAGATGCTGAGACGGCTTCGCTCGAAGAAGCGGCAGCGGCAGCCATGAGTTAGCCATGACCGCCACCTCTACCAGCATTCGTGCATACCACGACATCGCTAGTACGAGGGAGGTTATGTGTCAGTCCCTGCTTCGACTGTACATCGAACAGGGACCGATGAGTGACAGAGAAGCGTGCAGGAGGTTGATGTGGGAGGCTCCGAGTGTAGTAAGTGCGAGAAGGAACGACTTAGACGGGATTATCGAGATGGGAAAGGTGAAAGACCCTATAACGGGCATGACTGTGAAGGTATGGGGACTCAATCATCTAGCGTTATGAGTGAGTAGTGAATCTGTAGTTACAAGCCCGTCAAGCCAACTGCACATTATGAAGGGATACGGAATCACCATCAAGAACGACTTGCTCGATCCCAAGCACATCGAGCGGATGGGGATTTCCGTATGGCTCTATATGTGGCTCATCGACAAGATGACCTCGATAAGTGAGGAGGGGCTTGGAAAGGTATTAGGGGGGAAGCCGGTGACGTATGAGGAAGTCAAGGAAGAACTAGGGGTGGGCCGCAGCACCTATTTCAGGTGGCTCAAGAACCTAGAGGATCAAGGCTACATAAATCTTATACAGGCTCCGCACGGGAGCGTCATCACGGTCATCAAGGCGCATAAGAAGTTTGGGAAACTTGTCGCAAAAATGGGACTGAAGGGCGAATCTCGTCCCAAATATGGGACTCGTAGTCCCAAAAATGGGACCAGCTGTCCCAAAAGTGAACCACCTAATAAGACACTACAAGACACTACAGAAGACACTACAACTAGCGCGGGGCGCGGGGAGCACGAACTCGTCAGCTCGATCATTAAGTCATTCGAGGAAGTAGATCCGAAGAACAAGACGTACTACGGCAATAAAACACAACGCGCGGCCTGCCTGTTTTTGATAGCCGAGTACGGACTTGAGAAGGTTCTGGCGGTCGTAAAGCTACTCCCGCAGACCAACCGACAGCCCTATTTCCCTTCGATTAACTCTCCTAATGACCTGAAAGAGAAGTGGGCGAAGCTAGAGGCGGCGTGGATCAGGTACAGACAACAGAGGGAAGTTACTAGCGGTAAGGGACTTGCATGAAATATTTTCGCGTGAAAATTGGCTATGGCAAAGACGACTTCATCTCTGTTGATGAAACCGAACTGCCGACAGCTATCCGGGCGCAGATTACCGGGAAGGTCGGTGTGTTCAGAGAGGGAACGGTCTCGGGGAACCACATCCAGGCCATTCTTCCTGACCTCCAGCGTGCGGCAGGTTTCCACCGAGACTATCAGCTCACCGGGGAGGACTATGAGGAACTTCGGGACACGGATAAAGACCACAAGCTCTTTCTCGGGGAAACGAAAGACCGCGTGACCGCGCAGATCGCCGGGAAAGAGTCACCAACCCTCCCTTCTAAAGAACTACTTGTATGAGACAAGAAAAAACGAAAACAGTAAGTCAGGGTGAGTGGCGACTAGAGTACAGACAGTATCGGGATGATTGGGGATTCTTGAGAAACGCCTTTGAGATGATTTACACCCATCCAAATGGCCGTAAGACGCACATACCGTTCATGGCTGTCGGCTTAAATACTGCAACGAGAGATACGCCTATCGGAGATATTGTTGATGAATTTACGAGCGACGACCTATCAAAAATCTTCGATGAGCAGGTTAAGAAATGCAAACCTATCATCGCTGAACTCCTCTCTAAAGAGAACTCTTAATCAACTTCTTACTTATGGAGATTCAAATTGGGTTGTTTGTGAGTGGACTTTTCTTCGCAATATTCGGATATATAGGCTCGAAAGGTGTGAAATTCAGCGACCCTGCAACTCCCGCAACTGTTACGTATCTTCTTGGTCTGGCAATGATGCTTTTCTCCTTACACTAATCATCCCCCTACTGTATATGACGAACAAAGAAATTATAGAGCAGAATGCCGAAGAAAAACGTGAGATTGACTGGGACTTAAAGGAAATGTGTTTACTGGCCAATGTTGACAAAAACGATATTGATAACGTCCTTGCGGCCGTCTACGGAGAAAATGACGGCGCAGACTGGCACTATATTGTGCTTATGAAAGACGGTGAACACGCATATATTTCAGGCGGCTGTGACTACACCGGATGGGATTGTCAGGCGTCAGCAAGTCTCGTTAAGAAGGGGAGTCTCGATGAGGTGGTAGAAGCCGTACCAGAAGAAGAAAACTACTACAAGCGAGGAAACTTGCGCGAACACCTTAAGAAACAGCTCGCTCACGAAATGCCATTTGGCCTGATTTCCCAGTAATCCCCCTAAATCACCCCTACTACTATGGAGAAAGAAATAAAACTTTGGAATGAATGGAAGGAAGACCAGGCTGTGCGTAAGGAAGCGTATTGGAAAGACCCCCAGCGTTCTGAAATCCCAACCGGGAGATTTGGATGGATTGGGTACGATTACCTGGAAGGTAAGCTAAAAAGAAAATATGGGGTATCGGACGGCAAATACGAGGATTTTATGGATTGGGTTGCCGGAGGCTGTGAAAAGTTCCCAGGTGTAAAAGTCAAACACGAAGTAATCACCCCAGTATCTTCTTAAATTAGCCACGAAGATCTGCGAAAGATAAACACCTCTAACCACTATCACATGAATACCAAATACAAGCTCATCAAGTCAGATAAGGTATCTCCGTTCGGCAAACCACTGTTCCAAGTGGAAGCACTCAAAGACTTCGGTGACGCGAGAAAGGGTGAGAAGGGCGGGTACATCGAAGAAGAAGCGAACTTGTCGGTAGAGGACAACGCGTGGGTCTTCGGCAACGCGTGGGTCTTCGGCAACGCGTGGGTCTACGGCGACGCGCGGGTCTCCGGCAACGCGCAGGTCTACGGCGACGCGCAGGTCTTCGGCAACGCGCAGGTCTACGGCGACGCGTGTGTCTTCGGCAACGCGCGGGTCTTCGGCAACGCGCGGGTCTTCGGCAACGCGTGGGTCTTCGGCAACGCGTGGGTCTTCGGCACATTAAAACTCAAGGCAGGTCTATTCTTCGGCATCAAATGGTCAGGAGAGAATGTGCAGGAGATTGAAATAGAGAACGGAAACTACCTCATCGGCAAAGGAGACATCGAACTTGGTGAGGACAATGAGCAGAAGACCGCACTCCTTTCCAAAGCCGATGAACTGATAGCCAAGGCGAACGAGCTGAAGGCAGAGGCAGAAAAGCTCTAACCACTATCTGACGTATGGAGAAATCATTCGTCGCTGTGCTGGTTATCGTGCTGTTCCTCATCGCACTGGCGTACTACACGAGAGAGCCTCTATACACCGCCACGGTGTTTGATAGTGGGGATGTGGCGGTAGACGGAAATCGCTGCACCGTCGAGGCTGCGGACGGCTTCCGCATTATCAGGTGCAAATAGACCCACACCACCATGCCACACAAGAACACTATGAACCTAAAACAGTTGCAGCGGGATGCGCGGGAGGAGGCACGAGTTGCGGATTGGGCGACGCACCTTTCCGGGCCGCAGTATCACGAGGTGCAGCAGTTCCTCGACACCCTCATCGAAAAAGTCGTCTCTGCCGTTGAGGAGAGTGTACGCATACGTATCACTCCTGAAGATGCAGACGTGCTTGTTGCAGAAATGGGTCGAGAAAAATACTACGGTGGCTATCTCCGGCGTGACGAGGAAGTAGACAATGCCTTCAAAACCTTCCGCAACCATGACTAACAACGAGAAACTACAAGCCGTCCGCGAGCTTCTTCTACGGAGCGGGCCGAGGGAGAAGGAGGTTGTGCTACGGGAGATGTATAAGGCCGAGAAACGTCTCCGCTCCCTCTCCCAGAACGACCACACTAATGACCAGAGCGTATGAACCGCATCGAAGTAATCGACTGGACGAAAGAGAAGCGATACGGCGGCGGCCGGGTGTTCGTCGCGTGGGAGGATGATATTGAGGTAGTCACGGACGTGCAGGACGACGGGCGCACCTTGAAAGTGTTTATCAAGGACACCCAAGAGGGTACTAAAGAGAAATGATATGAGGAAACTACTCTGCTGGCTTGGGTTCCATTCAATGTACGGGAGTGAATACCCATACATCATGTACTGCCGCCACTGCAACGGTTGTGATTATGTTGGCCCCTAACCATCACCCTGTCCTATGAGAAAAGAAATTAAACTAACTCTAACCAAAGAACAGAAGAAGTACTTGCCTGCGTTGCAGTGGCTCTACACGGGTGAAAGAGCGAGCGGACGTTCCACACTCATTGCTTATGCTCTGATAGAAACCGTACTTAGAACGGGTCAATCACAGAGAATTATTGACCACCACCCGTCTACTCACTCGGATATGTTTTTGGCGCGAACAATAGAAGCTCTCCTTGAGGAAAATAAGCTGCCTCTCAAGGTGAACCGCTCGACGTTGATGCTCGTACCAAAGAAATAGCACCCACAGAAGGTAATTAACTAACTTGAATATGGATGAGAGAGAACCCACCCCTAACCTATAGCTATATGAAACTTCCTTTCAAGCAAAGTCCCTGGATACGGGTACAAGATGGCTATGCCCGCATGTTCGTGAGGTGGCTTTACGCCACTGTTCTCGATGAACTGTACTTGCCATCGGGTACGAGCGTGAGGATCAGCGAAGATGGGGGCCGGAAGCCTGCACGGCCTGGTCATAGGGACGTGCAGATTTCTGCTACCTCCCCAAACCGCCGAGGAATGCAGGAAGCGTGGTTCTTTGAACAGTCCGGGTACTTGTACAACTCATAGCTATATGGAGTTCAAACAGATCATTAATCGAGTAGAGCAGGGAGGTCTCTCAGGGGATGAGATCGCTTCGTATCGAAACTTCTGTGCCGTGTGGCTCTACCGCTTCTATGAGGAAGTAGGGAATCTATCTGCCAAGGCAGCCGTCTGGATGACCGCTAACCGAGAGAACTACAAGTCCCAGGCCGAGTGTGAGCGTGCGTGGGACGCTACCGAGGAAGGACAGACCCTCACCAGGAAGAAGAACACGATCAAAGGGCTCGAACATATCCAGGAAGTCCTCACCAGTCAGCACTTCATGCTGACGAAGGAACTCAAGAACACGTAATCCACAGGTATTCTCAGGAATTTCACGTAGGCTTCAGACACGGTGCTCGGGGTCTTATCCATAGACACCTGAGATGTGCATAAATCAGACTGTGGGCGGTGCTTAGTTGCGGGACGGGTGTTTCCTATCTGCGAGCTGTGCAGGATGGAGTTTAACTACGGCGAGGATCACGGCGGGAAGTGGTGTTCAGAACGATGCAGGTGGTGGAGCGATGTTTTAGTACGCACGGTGTTCGGGCTGATGATTCGTTCACAGGAGCGGTGGGAGGTGTTTTATAGGGCCTACTACGGTGAGGGGGAGATCCCCAATCCACGCCAGTTCTACCCGCTCCTCACGGAATATAAACAAGCAGACCGGCTCCGGCCCAAGAAGAAGGCCGTTCTTGCTATCCCGGTGGCGGTATGAAGTCCGCTCAGACAAAAGCGAAGGAGCGCATACAGAAACTCTTACGCCTGAACGCGATAAAGAGAGACGGCGAGTGCGTCATGCGCCAACAGGAGCACCTTCTGCCCCAGAAATACTTCGAATGCGGCCCATACCGAAAGGATGGACAGATCGTGGTCCAGGCAGAGCACCTGGTTGGGAGGGCGAACAGTGCTTGCTTTGCTGACATGGATAATATCGTACTTCTCTGTCAGCGGCATCATTTCTACTTCAAGCAACAGCACGGGGCACTGTACTGGCACATCATCCGGCTCGTGATCGGGGAAGAACGCTGGGAGAAGGTGCAGGCATGGGAACGAGAGGCTAAGGCGCACAAGGCAACGAGGGTATTCCTTGCGGAGTGGGAGGAGAAGGCTGTGGAACTGGAAAATCTGTTATCCCCACAAAAGGGCAGGAAAGCAAGCTAGCCTATACCCATGACCTATCCCGAGACGTTGAAGATAGGAGCCCATGAGTACGAGCTGATATTCGCACCGCATTGGGAGGGGAGCGATGACGGTGATCTGGGCCAGACCAACTACGAAAGGCACCAGATTCACATAAAGACCGGGCTTCCTGACACCACGACACTCAGCACGGTCATACATGAAATCCTGCACGTCATGAACTCCCAGCTGGATCACGTCTTCCTGGAGAGTATTTCGGAACAGCTCACACAGGTACTTTGGGACAATGGCTTTATAGAAGAAGAATGAAAACGATCCTATTCGATTTAGAAACGCTCCCTATTGTCGCCTACACATGGGGGCCAAAATGGGAAGCTAATCTGCTAGAAGTAATCGAGCACACAAGACTCGCATGCTTTGCCTGGAAGGTACTTGGCGAGAAGAAAGTACATATAGTGGGGCCGGAACTAAACTACAAACAACGAGTGAAAGCGTTGTGGGATATGGCTGACGAGGCTGACATTTTGATCGCACACAACGGCAAGTCCTTCGACGTGAAGGTCATGAACGCCTTTTTCATACAGGAAGGACTACAGCCACCTTCACACTATCGGTTCATAGACACTAAGTTAGAGGCTAAGAAATACTTTAGATTCCCAAGCAATTCACTGAACGATCTTGGACAAATGCTCGGTCTTGGTCAGAAAGAGGACACAGGAGGTTGGGCACTATGGAAGGGATGTCTTGCGGGGGATGAGAAAGCCTGGAAGAAGATGCTCTCGTACAACAAACAGGACGTGGTGCTCTTGGAGCAGGTGTATCTCAAGCTCCGACCGTACATGATCAACCATCCGAACATCGGTGATGGATGTATCTGCGGCTCGACCTCATTCCACAAGCGTGGGTTTGTGTACTCGGCCAACGGCAAGACGCGCAGGCAAGAGTACCGCTGTCGGGAGTGCAGGATCAGCAAGTACGGGTCTACGGAAAAAGTTATCCCCCACCAAACGAAAATAAAGTCTCTAGCATAAAGACAGGTGTTCTACAGGAGGCTTCAATGAAAGCTATTGTCTTCCGCTGCAACTTCTGCGGCTGCGCGACCAACGGAGACTTCGTGTGCAGCGACCGTTCGTGTCGTGAGCGCGAGGCCCAACGCCAGTCTGTCGAGAAGTGCCGTGAACTCGGCATCGGCGGCCAGCTCGACCTTTTCCAACTCCCCAGACCCACAGGTGATCCATGAAGTCATCGACCTCATGCGCACGGTGCGGTAGCCCCATGCTCCGCACCAAACACGAAGATGTCGAAGAGATCGGCGAGGCTGTCATGGTCACGACCGTCATCTTAAACGACTGTCCCGTGTGCTCGGCACAGATAAAGGTGATTCTCCCTTTGTTCGCCGGGCAACTCCAGCTAGGAGGCAGCACATGAGAATGCTCCTCTATGGGCTTGTGTTCGCCCTCCTCTGGAAGTACGTGTGGGGGAAGGATCTCACCAAAGATTTCTGGCTCGACCCGTGGTCAAGCTAGTCGTCCCGATCCTCTGCCTCGCGTTCTCACTGTATGCCTATCTAGGCACTTACCCCGACTTCTAGCCGGGGTTCATTTTCCTATAGCACGTCCATTTCCATTCGTTCCCTTTAACCCATTCTTCCGCCATCCACGCGATAGCAAACTCAGGATCAAGTGCTTGCTCTCTCGTAATCTCCGGGTGTGAGGGGAGGTGGATTTGTGATACACCCCATGAATCCTCTCGATTGTTAGGGCCGTTTCCGGGTATCTGACTTTGTATATTTTGCCAGCCAGCAGATTCGCATTCGAGGGTCTTGATGAAAAGCTCCTCATTTAAGCCGTTTCTACGGGCAGTATCCCTGGCTAGTGCCTCCAAGTACCCAGACGCCAGTAAATCCTCTCCTGGGCCAGTTTTGGGGCTTACAGGGGCATGTGTGGGTGCTTCAGTGAACTGTGGTTCACCAGAAACTGCCAGTATGGGCGGCGATTGAACGGAAACAGGCAAAAACGCCGCTATGAAAGCGAGCGGTAATATAAGCCGTTATACCCGTTCGTTGATGGCGACGATGATCTTTCGAATGAGGCCGAATGCCGCCTCCGCTACGCCGAAGAATGCGTAACCGAGAGTGACGAGCTGGCTAATCTGTCCTGTAAGCGTGTTCACGTCAGTTACCGACGCGACACCGAAGAAGACAAGCGCACCTCCCACCGCCTTCATAACGCCCTCGATCGTCCTCGAAAGCTCCTGAGGGTTAACGGAACTGGAAAGCGCACCGAGATTCTTTTGGTTCATACCCCGAGAGGTTCCCATGTTTTACCCCTCCTGTGCTGTGGATAGCAGACGGTAGTAATTGGTCTTGAGACCGCCGTACTTCTGGTAGTAGTCTATCCACTCTTTCAGGGTCCAGTGACTCTGCCACAGTCCGGTACGGGAGTTGTTAGACATGATTTGATGCTTACCAACCACTCCGACGTGGCCGCGTATCTTCCCGTTTCCTGACCCGGTGGGGGATGAGATGATGTCCCCGAATTGGGGTTCTGACACCTTCTCGAACCCGGGACTCTTTGCAAACCACCGATCAAGTGTTGCGGATGAGGCGATTCCTTTTATCGGAAGTCCCGATACCCCGAATCCGATAAGTACGTGAGATAGTGCATTAGCACAGTTCACCTCCTTGGGAATTGAGCGGTCGAGTCCTTTCTTCTGTCCGAGACACTGGTAGGCGTAGTCGTAGAATTTCTCTCGACGGGTCTTTTCGACTGGCTTAGGCGGTTCGGGGATGAATAGTATCGGCTCAACGACTTCTTCCTCGGGATGCTTCCACGCCATCAGGCCACCGAAAAGCGCAAGGAACAAGAAGGTCGCCCACGTAAAGATTACTTCCATAGTCCACCGAGTTGCTTTAGTAGTAAATCGCGCCACTCCATAAGGAGCGTGACAGCCCGCTCCATGAGGTTAGTCAGCTGCTGTCCCGGCTCCTCGGTTATGAAGACACGATAGCCGTAACCGAGCAGCGCATAGTCTTTTGCGAGTCGCTTGATGAAATCACCCTCTCCCTCTATGTAGTTGTCGAATATGTCGTACCGGTCTCTGAAGTAGAGGAAGGCATGGTTGATGTTCCGCTCGGTCCTGGGGTATACGCCATTCACGGGCTTGGGCCAGGCGTGTCCACCGACAACGAGCATGTCCTGCTCGATCAGGTCATCGAACGTGTCAAAGTAGACTCGTTCGTAGTTTATTGAGAACCGCTTGAGAAACTCCTTACCAAGCCGCTCCATCTCGGGGGTTATGGAGCGCGGATCGTGGTACTCGCCCCAGGTGAGGTTCCCCGCAGGGAGCATGGACTTCGGGATGAGCCCATACTTGTGCATGGCGTGGATGGGAGCCTTGAGCGAGTTTCCTCTGGGAGTAGTCCCGCTGAGTATTGCTATGAAGCGGTCGGAGAACAGCACGCGGTCCTCTTTCACGTATTCATTCTCTTCGAGCCACGAGGCATTTTCTGGTCTTAGGAGACCGTTCTGGTAGAGGTAAGTGAACTTTGTCTCGACCTTGTTGATGGGTCCTCGGGTCGCACAGTCCTGGAAGTCCTCTTTTCCGCGCTGGATTTCTCCGTCAGGGAGATACTTTTCTCGTTTTCCTTCTGGGATCAGGGCGATACAGGGAAGGGAAGTGGAGCCGAATATCCAATCCTCCTCGGTGTGTTCTGAAAGCTCTTTCTCTATATCGAGTCCGTAGTTCATATCAGCGAATGATTAACGACCCTCCTCGCGTCCACCACGTCCCGCCGTTAATGCGGAGGAGCGAGGGGGTGTCTGCGGCGGGCGCGGCAGCGCAGCCGGTGATGTTTCCCTGCGTACCCATCGAGGTCTGAATATTGGTCACATCGCCTGCACTGTAGGCGGTTTTGAACACAATCAGTTCCGCGATAAGGCCGCCCCAGAGCCGGTCCGCGGCCGTCGACGCAGAGTTGCCGATGACATCGGTGCCTGCGGTACGCCAGTCCGCAGGGCCGCCAGCGTTCACCTGGTTCGCCTCCTCGGTACAGTTGACGTTGATGATGAAGTTGCTCGTGCCGTCGTAGCGGTATGAGAGTTGGTAGTTCGTATCAACTACAGGTGCATTCGCACTCAGGATGTTTTCACCGAGGTCGGCCTGCCAGATGAAGTTGTTCAAATCAACCGCAGCAGCCGCGAGCGAGACGGCTCCGTTCGAGAACAGGTAGCGGTCGGTGGCAGAGAACGACCCGGCACTCCTCGTGAGGCCGAATATCTCAATCGGATTGGCACTACCGATGTCCAGGGTTGTCGCTTCGAGGCGGTATTCTGAACTGGCGGAAAAGTCGATTGCCGCAAGACTATTGAGGGACGTGCCTTCGGTGAGGACCGGCTCGTTGATGCCAGCCGGTGCGGTGAACGTGTTGCCGTTGCCGGTGTGGTCGTACACCGAGACGACGTAGGAGGTGGTCGCGCTCGTGAGCGCGAGCCACTGCGTCACGGTGTACTCATTCACGTCGTTCGTCACGAGCACGTTCGAACCGTTCAGTTTGAAGTCCTGCGTGCCAGCAGTCGCGCTCTCGCGGAGCCGGACAACGGAACTGCCCTCGAAGGCGGTCTTGAGGTAACGGGAAAGGGAGAAGGCGAAGGTCGCCCCCGCCACGTCATCCAAGAGGAGCGCGTACGCCGGGTGCGGGGCGAGGAGCGCGAGGGCGAGGAAGAGGGTGAGGAGTTTCTTCATAGGTACGGTGCTTCAGCGACGATGCGCCCGACGCGGGACAGGTCGCTCGAACTCAGGATCTCCGGCTCGGCATCCTCGCAGTCGATTTTCAGGAGGTCGCAGGGGTTCGTGGTGGTGATGGAATCGAGCGTGACGCATTCCACCTGTTCCGTCCCGCCGACGACGAACCCGTTGCCGGTGAGGGAGTTGTGGCCCGTATCCCCTTCAGCCGAGAGGTGGAGGGTAGCGATGCCCGGCTCCTTGGCGACCGCCTGTCGGTGTAGCTCCACGCGGTTCGCAAAGCCGTTCTGCTCGATGTTGCGCGTGAGGTAGGCGAAGTTCCGGGAGGACGGCTCGTAGCAGATGACACGCGCGTTCGTCTCCTTGAGCGCGAGGAGGGTGAACGTGCCGATATGCGCCCCGATGTCGAGTATCGTGCGCTCGTTCCCGATGAAGCGGCCGTAGGTGCGGTCGGCAATCACCTCATGCACGATGCAGATGTCATCGCGGGTGGGAAGGTCGATGACCAGGCCATTGCGGAGTTCGAGGTGCAGGGAGCCGCGATAGAACGCAAGCCAGTTCTTGAGTAGGATGATGTTCTTGAGGAGCCACATAGTTATTCAAAGATGATTAGGTCGCTCTCGACACTACTGGCCGCACTTGCAGGCGCGAGCGAATACGCCGCCCCCGCCGAGTACCAGTTCGAGCTGCCCGTCCACGTCACAGTGAGCGTTTTCGAGCCTGCCGTGCCGGAGGCGAGCGGGGAGTAGGCGACGTAGGTGGTCGCCACGATGTCCTGGGTATTCGTCCCCATACTCTGGGCGTTGCCGTTCTCGTTCACGAGGGAGGCCACCACATGGGCGTCGTCAGAGGTGGTGGTGAGGTTGCTCGTCGCGCTCGTGCCGGTGCCGGTCGTGTTGGCAGATGCTTCGGCGGCCTGGGAGGCGAGGCCGGTCCAGCTTGCGCCGCGCACCCACACGTCGGTCGCTGCATCGTTCACGGTGATGACGATATTCGCCGTCTTCCCGGTCGTGACGTAAAGGGAGAAGATGTACTGCGGGAGGACGCCGGTAGACTGAGCGTCGTTGGTCATGGACACGCCGTCGTAGGTCGCGGTCATGCCGGTGCGGGTGTCGTTGTTGAACGAAGAGATGATGAGGAGCGTATTGTCAGCTACCGTCATCGCGGTCGTGAGCGACGTGACCTTCCCGACGCTCTGCGCGGACACGGTGTTGTCGAGGGCGACCGCAGCCTCCGCCGCGGGGGTCAGCGATTGCAGGAGCGACTCGAACTCGTGGCGCTTCGGGTTGCGCTCGTGGCCCCGCTCCCGGCCCATCTCGGCGTACTGGCGGTCGGGTATCTGTACGAAGAGCTCGTTCCCGGCTCGGTCGTAGAAGACGGAGACGGAGATGAGGCCGTTGCCGTCCGTATCCTCAAAGATGGGTACTGGCTTGCGTACCGGGTCGAGGTACGAACCGGGCGTGCCGGTCGAGGTGATGAACTGGTCCTCGTATGCCTGCTGGTAGGAGTAGGCCAGCTCCATCTCGTGCGGCACGACCGGCGCGAAGGTCGCGAGCGCGAGTACCGACCCTACCCCGACTGCTTTGGAGATGCGCATACTAGTCAGCGGTGAGTGCCTTACGAACCGTGCAGCTAACCTTTGTGGGACTTGTGGCGGGGGTTCCCACGTCCACGTACCGCTTCTCCGCGGCCGTGAAGGTGTTGTTGGTGGTGAGGTTGAAGGTTCCCACCGTCGTCGAGGCGTTCAAGAGGTCCATGCGGTTTGTGCCGTCGTTAAATGAAACGTTCACCGTGCCGGTGTCGGTGAAGCACATGACCTGGCTCCACGTCTCACCAACGAATGCCGGGCCGAGCGGAATAGTGGTAGTGCCGGTCCAGGCGGTCGAGGTCGCGTAGGTGAAGGCCGGGTAAAGATAGCCGTTTGAAAGGACACGGGTCGCAGAACCGTCGTAAATCTTCAACTGACCCGACGTGGTGTCCCACGCTATCTCACCCGTGGCATCGAGAGTAGGAGCGGCGGCGTTGGTGATCTCAATGACCGCCGACCCGAAGTCATGCACGCCTGTCCAGGCAAAGTTCGCGGCGAGGTTCACCCCCAGTGTCGAGCCGGTAAGCGAGAGGCCCGTACCTACAAAGTCAGTGATGGTATCCCCGCCGATGGTAATGGTGGTCAAGTTTGCGAGGGCATCAATCGCCGCCTCGATGGTGCTCTCAGTAGTTGCGTCAATAGACGACACCCCGGCGAGTTGGCCTGCGATGGTGAGGGCTGCGGCGAAGGTCGCGTTCAGCGTGCTCTTGGCGATAGTGAGCGCATTGACTGTCCCGAGCGCGGTCGAGGAAGCGATGGCGAAACTCTTATCCGTCGCATCGTAGCCGGTAATCCAGGCGTTCGAGTCGTCCGGGCCGAAGATACTGGCGCTGTCCGCATTTCCGCCGGTGAGTGTGGCGGTGCCGGTGTTCGAGATTGAGAAGATGGTCGTGGTTGCCGAGGCAGTAGACGAGGCGACCGCGAAGAGGGTCGTCTTAGACTCGGTAGCGTTTGCATGCACCGAGAGCTTCGCGAAGGGAGAAGAGGTTCCGATACCGACCGCGTCGGTTGTCGTCGAGTTGTAGATGAGGTTCGAGCCGATCGTGAAGGCAGAATCCCCGCCGCCGCCCGTACCGGAGATGGTAATGGGTGACGCTCCGATAGCCGTGAACGTCGTACATGATACGGAACCTGAACAGGCTACTGACGTGGTAGCGACAGACTGGTATGCTGACGCTCCCCCATAGAGGAGCTGGCCGATAGGTGCGGTGGTTGTGCCGGTTCCGCCGTTTGCGATGGGGAGCGTACCAGTCACCTGGGTCGCTAGGTCGAGCTTGGTCCAGCCCACTGAGAAAGAGCCGTTAGTAGTGAGCACGGTGTTCTGGGTACCGGGGTCGATTTCGCCCGTACCGATACTGGTGCCGAGTGTGGTTTGTAGCGCACCGCCGCTAACCGTAAGGCCCGTGCCCGTGAGGTCGGTGAAGGTATCGCCGTTAATACCGAGTTGCGTGCTAGACGCGTAGGATGACGAGAATGCGGTCGTTGAGGCGTAGGTCGCATTGAAGCGGTCTCCCGAGGAAAGGGTGAGGTTTTCTGACGAGTGGGTGAGAGTAATGTCACCTGAACCGAAGTCGATGAAGTCGGTCGCGCCAATGAAGAGGTCGTCACCGATCGTCACGTCGCCGTCTGCTGCGAAGGAGGTCGTGGCCGTTTGCCCGATGTACGCGCGGTTGGCGGAGAGCTGGGTTGTCGATGCATTCCCATAAAGCAGCACGAGGGAGGTCGTCGCAGACTGTCCGGCTGCTGGGTGCGTCCATGCGTCGTAGGAGGAAAGCTTGTTGTTGAATGTCGTCCAGTCAGTCGAGGAGAGGCAACCGAAAACAGAACCCGACGCGGTATCACAGTCGAAGTCGTTAAGTGTGCGGGTCAGGCCGTCTCCTGCGGTGACAGGAACTTCATAATCTGTACCGGATACTGCGGCCGATACGGTTCCCGACGAAGCCTTGAGCAATCCGTTGAGTGATGTTGCAAGGCGCGTATTCCCGTCGATGTTCACGGCTCCATAGAAAGTGACATTGGCGGTATTACCCGCTCCAAGATTGGCGATGTCCGTCCAGTTATTCGCATGGATGTGCAGGCCGTCAGAAGCGTCCGCGCGTATGCCGTGGGTGGTGAAGTGGCCCGTACCGCCGGTCATCTCGATAGGACCAGCGAAGGTAGTCGTTGCCGTGCCGGTGACGGAGAACTGGGAGGTCGAGGCGTTTGCTAGATGCGAGGTTGAAGAAGCCTGAAGGCCCGACTGGAACCAGATGGGGGTTGAGGTTGAGTTAGCGGCCGCACCGTAGTTGGTCGTTGGCGTCCATGCGAACGTGCCACCTCCGCCCGTGGAAGCGATAACAAGCGTATTGTCGTCTGAGCTGGTCGAGATGGTGACGTTCGAGCCTGCGGCGATGGTGTTGAACCGGAGATCCACTCCGCTCTTAGAGTCGAAGATATTGAGGCCGGTCCCGAGGTTGCTTGCGGTGTTCGCCTCGCCGCCTGATGAACCAGGGAATGCAGTCTGGCAGTCCCCGGCAAGGCAGAGTTCATCGAAGTATCCCGTG
>QZIY01000023.1 GCA_003599175.1 Candidatus Parcubacteria bacterium | reverse complement strand
TCATCCGTGGCGCAAGGCAGCGGCCGCAGAAACTGCGAAAAAATCACACAACGCCCGCTAAAACTCCACAAGATGCACTAATCGCTTTGCTCTGACATCCACGAACGCTTCATTTTCAGGAGGCGCAACAAAGTTGTACAATGCGCGGATGCGTGACGTCTACACGGGCATCGATATCGGTACCTACCATGTGAAAGTCGTCATTTGCGCACCCGCGGAAAATCCCGACAGTCCGATGCACATCATCGGCACTGGCACCGCGACCTCCAAAGGTATGCGACATGGCTACATTGTCGACGTACAAGAGGCCAAAAAATCGATACGCGAAGCGCTCGATCGCGCGCAGACTGCTGCGAAGGTGCGTGTGCGATCGGCACGTGTCGGCATCGGCGGTATCGGGCTCGATGAGATCCGCTCGACCGGCTCCACCACGCTCACCGCATCCGGTGGCATCGTGACCGACCAGGCGATTGATCGCGCAAAGCGCGAAAGCGAAAAACAAGCGTCATCGAAGCTCATCAACCGCAACGTGATCCATACGATTCCGCTCGAGCACAAAATCGACGGTCTCCCGGTACTCGGGCAATCACATGGATTGCAGGGGACAAAGCTCTCTATCGATACGCTCATCATCACCATGCTCGTGCAACATCACGACGACATGCTCGAGGCAGTCGAAGGCGCCGGAGTCGAGGTGGAAGGTGTGATGGCGTCGCCTTTGGCAGCATCGCTCGTGACGCTCAACAAATCCCAAAAGATGGCAGGCGTCTGTCTCGCCAACATCGGCTCCGAGACCATTTCCGTTGTGATTTTTGATAACGATATTCCGATTTCAGTAAAAGTATTTCCGATGGGCGCGGCCGATATCACCAATACGATCGCACTTTCATTCCAGGTGCCGCTCCACGAGGCCGAGCAATTGAAGCGCGGCGCCGTATCAGGAAGCGAGATTCCACAGCGCAAAATGGATGCGCTCGTCACGAAGAAACTGAAGGAGATGTTTACACTCGTCAACGGCCACCTCAAGGTGATCGGTCGCCAGAAACTCCTTCCTGCGGGCATCGTCATTACCGGCGGCGGCTCCGGCCTTACCTCCGCCGCAGAAATCGCACGCGGCGTATTGCAGCTTCCTTCGCAGACATCGCAAATCGGACTCTTGTCACGCGCCTCATCCGTCGACGCTACATGGGCCGTCGCCGCAGGGCTCTGCCGCTGGGCGTATGCGGAAGACCGCGTCGCGCGCACCTCATCGCTTGGCGAAGTATTTTCAGACGGCTGGCAAAGCATCAAAAAAGGAATTCGTTCCCTTTTGCCATAAACCAATGCATTGGTTTTCGAGCTCCTCGGCTCGGGAACGCAAACATGAGATGTTTGCGTTTCTCTCGCCCTACGTCGCCAGTAACCCCATTTCTCCCTTTCAAAACCGCACAACTTTGTGCGGGCGTCAACCTTGCCCTTTTACCCCATGTGGTACTATGTCGTAGAAAAATAACGAGCTTCGGCGAGTATATTTTTCACGACCCAGCACCTTTCTGCGCTATTTTAAAGTCCTTGGCATAACAGTGCCTAAGGCGTAGTATCGGAGTAATGGGTAATGTTTCGTTAATAAAGGTGCTGGATGTAAGAGCTTCTAAGCTCGCTCCGCTCACTAAGAATCTCTAACATGTCCAAGCAAGTTAAATCAGACGTCGAATCATTTGCTCGAATTCGCGTAATCGGAATCGGAGGATCCGGAGGAAATGCAGTCAATCACATGGTCTCGTCGCATGTCGAAGGTGTCGATTTCATCGCCGTCAACACAGATGCGCAAGATCTTCATAAATCAAAAGCAAAACGAAAAATTCATATCGGCAAAACGCTCACGCGCGGTCTCGGCGCCGGCATGAATGCGGATCTCGGCAAGCAAGCAGCCGATGAGACACGCGAAGAAATTCAGGAATCAGTGAAGGGCAGCGACATGGTTTTCATCACCTGCGGTATGGGTGGCGGCACCGGCACCGGTGCAGCACCGGTCGTTGCAAAAATTGCACGCGAACTCGGCGCGCTCACTGTCGGCGTCGTCACGAAGCCATTTGGATTCGAAGGCGCGCAGCGCATGCGCCTCGCAGAGCAAGGCCTCGTCGAACTCCGCAAGGCCGTCGACGCGCTCATCGTCATCCCCAACGACAAATTGCTCGCCATCGTTTCTCGCGATACCGGCATCAAGAACGCCTTCGCGATGTGTGACGATATTTTGAAACAGGCGGTCGAGGGAATTTCCGACCTCATCACGCAGACGGGTATCATCAACGTCGACTTCGCCGACGTCCGCACGATCATGCATAACGCAGGATCGGCCCTCATGGGTATCGGCACTGCCGCAGGCGAGCGCCGCGCAGAAATGGCCGCACGCAACGCGATCAACTCCCCGCTTCTCGAAGTATCTGTGACGGGTGCCAAGGGCGTCCTCTTCTCGATCGCCGGTGGCGAAGATCTCGGCATGCTCGAAGTGCAGGATGCGGCCAATGTCATCACCGAAGCCATCGATCCGGAAGCAAAAGTCATCTTCGGTGCAGTCGTCGATCACGCGCTCAAGAAAGGCGAAGTACGTGTCACTGTCATTGCGACAGGATTTCCCGAAGGCGGTACTGCGCGCACGCCGCTCTTTACGCCAGGATCACGCATCGTTCCTTCAAAGCCCGTCAACGATCGCGATGTTCCGCCGATTGCCGCTCGCGACCGCGCCCTTCCTCCCGAGCCGCCTATAAAGCGCGAGGAACCTAAGAAAATCATCGACAGTGGTGCTATGCAGCCGCCTCCTCCGCCACCGCCGCCTCCTCCTCTACGCGATCGCCTCATGAGAGATACGCCACCGCGACCAGAGCCGCCTGCGCCCAAGCCCATGCCGCCAGTAGAAGACGATGACGATAGTTGGGGAGGACTACCTTCTTTTCTGAGAAGAAAGTAATTAGCCAATAGGGTCTAGGGTATAGTAAAATGACGCGCACATGCCACTAGTGGCTAAACCCTAGTGGCTAATAACTTACTTATTGTATGCACGATCTCATCATCATAGGAGGAGGGCCAGCAGGAGCCGCAGCGGCCGTATATGCCGCGCGTAAACGCTTGAAGAGCATCATGATCGTCGAAGAATGGGGCGGTCAGAGCGTCGTCTCGACCGACATTCAAAACTGGATCGGTACGCCCGTAATTTCGGGCCCTGATCTCGCCAAGAGTTTTAAAACACATGTCGAGCAATACGCGGGAGAATATCTCGAAATCAAACGTACCCGTGCCACATCGCTCCACGCATTCGACGATCGTGTCGAAGTGGAGCTCAAGGATGGATCGCGCGTATCGGCGTGCGCAGCACTCGTCACCACCGGCGCCAATCGCCGCAAGCTCGAAGTTCCGGGTGCCGCAGAATTTGATAACAAAGGCCTCACGTACTGCGCCTCGTGCGATGGCCCCCTGTTTGCTGATCGCGATGTTGCGGTGATTGGCGGCGGCAATGCGGCATTTGAAACTGCTCTCCAGCTTCTCGCCTACTGCAAAAGTGTGACGCTCCTCAACCGTACCGACGCCTTTAAGGCCGATGAAATCACCACGTGCGCCGCGCTCGCCGATCCCAAAATGAAAGCGCACCTCAATGCCGAAACACTTGAAGTATTGGGTGACGCGTTCGTCACGGGACTCCGCTGGAAAGATGTAAAAACGGGCGAGGAGCATAAGCTCGACGTCGACGGTATCTTCGTCGAAATCGGCTTGATCCCCAACACCGCTTGGCTCAACAGCTCAATTGAAAAAAATAAAATCGGGCAGGTTATCGTCGATCCGCGCACGAAGCGGACATCGCACCAGAGGGTATGGGCGGCAGGCGATTGCACCGATGCCTTGTATCACCAAAATAATATCGCCGCGGGAGATGCGGTGGTTGCGCTTGAAGACATCTATATCTTCCTGCGCCGAGGTGGAAATGAAGCGTAATTCGTTGTACGGCAGCGCCGCGCGTCAGCGGCTTACGGTTCGCGGCATGCGTTGACGCTCGCTGTATACCGATAACCGATACGCGCTGCGCCGCCGAATAACGTCAACCGAATTTTCTTAACTCGTGATTCTCTTCAAAACGCTAAATGCCCTATCAACATCTTTCTCTTCGAAAATGATCGAGAACTCCGTCCGCACCGACATTACCTCGACAAAGCTGATGCCCTCCATCGCGAGCGCCTTCAATATCGGATAGTAGAGACCCGGCACATTCAGAGAGTGTTCCGGGAGACGCAGCGTAATCGCGGAAAGCCCTTCGACTTTCTTTACATCCTTCTCTTTTTTCAACATCTTCTCCACATCGTGCGCAAATTCCTTGCTGACGATGATAAGCGATTCGTGCACGCCGCGCGAAAAATTGAAAAACGTATCTTTACGCGCATGCATTGATGTCGAGAGGACATCTAGGAGATGCGGTAGCTCGGTAGATGCCGGGCATGCGAATTCCACGAGATTCGAGCGGACCGTAATGTCACTCATGTTCTTCAGGAAGCGTTCGCCAAAAAGGGGGCGTTTGATGTCTTTGGAGAGCCGGTGGAGTGCCATTGCGATAGACCCCTCGGACACTTCTTCCATAAGCCGCTTCTCGACATCGGGCTTAATGCGGCGCGCAATTTGCGCGTTGTTGGCCACACCTTCGTACATCGCTTCGGTAAGGAAGGGCGATCGCTGCAGGATCTCTTCTACCACTTGACTGACTGTTCTCATGGTTATATTTATAACAAATCGTCATAAAAAAGCAAATTTGGGCCAAAAATTTTGCCGCCCCGCCGTTGCACAGTATTCTCAATTCAGCATCACAGTTCTCTGCTATGGAGGAATAGGAAATGGCCACAGCCGAAGTCTTGTACGATCGCGGTGTTCACTACGCAGCCAATTGCAAGCGATGCGGCGGAGGCATGTCATGCAATCGGATACTGCATGGCCGACAAACGTATACATGCGTCGGATGCGGTACAGTCATGTACGTCTACCGCGTTACGATCAGCGATAGCGTGATCGAACTCACCGTGTGGGCACACGAATGTCCCGAAGGGATGATGCTCGGGACGTACGTCAATGGGCTTATCGACCAACTGCGGCCTATCGCCACCGGCTAACCGACCGCGCTCACCACAAGACGAGGAGACTGTCTTTAGGTGAGGCGGTCTTCTTTTTTAATGCCTGAAATGACGTGTGCCGGTGAAGACCATCGCAATGTTGGCTTGATCCGCTGCGTCGATAGACGCCTGATCGTTTTTGGAACCTCCTGGTTGGATGATGGCAGTTGCACCCGCATCACGCGCAGCTTCCACGCAATCCGGGAACGGCATGAATGCATCGGATGCCATCACCGCACCCTTGAGTGAGAGCTTTGCATCCGCAGCTTTGATCGCCGCAATGCGCGCACTGTAGATACGACTCATCTGCCCCGCGCCGATGCCGAGCGTCGCTCCCCCTTTGGCGTAGACGATCGCGTTTGATTTCACATGCTTGCATACAGTGAACGCGAATTTCATGTCCGCAAGCTCCTCTTCACTCGGCGCACGCTTCGTCACCGTTTTGATTTCTTCTGAAATAACCGTGTTGTCGCGCGCCTGCATAAGAATGCCGCCCGCAACGGAGCGGATCGTCATTTCTGGCTCTTGAGGATCAGGCATGCCACCCGTTATCAAAAGACGCACATTGGGCTTTTTCTTGAGCAGTTCGATCGCATCTTCGTCGGCGGCAGGGGCGATGATGACCTCGAGAAAAACCTTTGTGAGCTCCTCTGCGAGTTTTGAATCAAGCGTGCGGTTGAGCGCGACGATGCCGCCGAAGGCGGAGACCGGATCGCACGCAAGCGCTTTTTGATATGCTTCAAGCAAGCCCGATTGTATAGAGGCGTCGCCTCTATACACTGCGACGCCGCATGGATTCATATGCTTTACGATCACCACTGCGGGCTCTGTAAATTCTGCGACACACTCAAATGCCGCGTCTGCATCGGCAATATTATTGAAACTCAATTCCTTGCCCTGCACCTGCTCGGCCCGGGCAACACACGGGCGCGTTACTGTAGGATCCAAATACAGTGCCGCTTCCTGGTGCGGATTTTCGCCATAGCGAAGCGTAATCTTCCGCTTCGCACCGATGTGTAGGTCGTCAGGAAACTGCATGTTCGTATACTTCCCGCTTCTTGAATGTCTGGCGAAAACTCTGAATTGCAAGTGTGATCGCCATCGCCGCAATCGAGATATCACGGAAAATCACTTCGAAATTGGAGAGATTGAAGAAGACGATTGCCAAGAGCATGATCGCTGCAACCGAGGACGGCCAAAAGATCTTCCATCCTGAAAGGAGCCAGAGCGCAATAATCACTTCGACGACGCCAAAGCCATGCAAGAGAAGCCCGTCGGGCACGATGCCCTGCATGAACGCCGGAAAATATCCGATCCACGAATCGGGATTTGAAAGCGCATTAAATGGCGGGTATAGAAACGCGAAGGCCAACCCTATTCTCAAAACAAGGCTGGCCCAGTCGCGATTCATAGTTGATTCAATGCCGTTTTATTCGACCACTGTCACCGTGCCGACAGCTGCCGCATTGGCGTGATCGTGGTACTCAAACGTACCTGCCTTGTCGAAGGTGAAGCTGTAGCTTGCGCCGCGTGTGCACTGATCGAACGGCTTTGCACCCGTATATCCTTCGGCACAGTGATCAGCGCGCGAAGTGCCGTCGTAGTCCATGTGCGTCGGGTGTTCGTCGGCTGCGACCCACATCGTGCCGTCTGCAGTGTCCGTGAAGGTCACCGTGCCGCCTTTTGCGACCGTGACAGTCGAAGGGATAAATGCACTACCATCGTAGCCCACTGATGCCATCATAGGCGCCGTCGTACCCTCCTCTTCAAAATTACGGCCGTCCATAGCGTCCCCGCCTTCATCAATGCTCTGTCCGAGCGTGTCAGTGCCCATCGTAGCGTCAGAAGAGGCGCCCTCGTCTACCGTCGGAGCATTGGCGCTCTGCGACCAGAGGAAAAAGGCCCCGAGAAGCACGACTATAATTACAATTACCAATAACCATCCTGTTCGTGTCATATATAAGAAATACCCTAATGAATAACTGGAGTCAGTATACACGACTCCTATGCACCCCTATTCTTGAGAAATTCGCTGCCGTGGCCTATATCCGTGTTGACGGGGATATTGTTGGCACACAGTTCGCACTCACCTTCCGGCCACTGATCAAGGTGAATTTTGACGAGTGCCTCAAATCGTGGCGGATCTCCAATCTGTTCCTTGGCCACATCGCCACGATTGCAAATCGCGGCTGCGCCTACAAGATCGGCGCCTGCTGCGCGCGCTGCCTCGATGACCTTTTTTATCGAACCGCCGGTCGTGGTGAGATCTTCCACCACGAGCGTGCGCTTACCGGCTATGAGCTTGTCATAGCCGCGCCTGATTGCGAGTCCGCCTTCGACCTTGTCGGCATACACGCCGTACACGTCGCGGCCTCGCATCTCTGTAAGATGATACGCGGTCCATGTAGAAAGAATGATGGCCCCGTATGCGGGGCCAATGACGACATCGACATCTTCATCTGCAAAACGCGTTGCGATTTCCTTGCAGAGCTGGCTCACCGCCTTTACGTGGGGGTAGAGCGCGTCCTTATTGATATACGTGTCCGCATGAAGGCCCG
This sequence comes from Candidatus Parcubacteria bacterium, assembly GCA_003599175.1. Taxonomy (GTDB): domain Bacteria; phylum Patescibacteriota; class Minisyncoccia; order Phycocordibacterales; family UBA2100; genus UBA10103. The sequence continues at coordinate 40,381 of QZIY01000023.1, read as the reverse complement.
AGGTGAAGACGAAGTGCCCTGCTCGGAATGCACCGACATCTTGAAGCACTCGCAAGACAGCACCTTCATCCATAATTCACTCATTGTATCAAAGCAGCAGCGATTTCGCTATTGAATTCCTCACTTTTTTGGCGCGCAACTTCGGCAAAATGAGTACCGGATGATGCAAAAATAATCGCACGAGATGCCGCGAGGACGAGTCCCCTCCCGCTCGCGCTCTTGCCGTACTGCACGCTCTTCTTGAGATCACCGTTTTGCGCACCGAGGCCTGGGATGAGGAACGGTAGATCGGGCGCTATTTCGCGAATTGCCTTCATTTCTTCCGGATAGGTAGCGCCGACGACAAGGCCACAGTTGCCGTTGGTATTCCACTCTTCCGACACATGCTGCGCAACAACTTTGTAGAACGGTTCATCTCCGACTTTGAGATCCTGAAATTCGCCGGCACCGCCATTTGAGGTACGGCAGAGCACGAATATGCCTTTTTCCTTGTGTGAAAGGAACGGCTCAAGCGCTTCTTTGCCGAGGTATGGTGGCACTGTGATCGCATCCACATGGAGGTGCTCAAAAAATGAATCTACGTAGCCCAAATTGGTATTGCCGATATCGGCGCGCTTCGAATCGAGGATCACCGGCACTTCGGGTGCCTGCTCGTTGATATATTGCACGGTAGCCCGCAGCGCGCGCCACCCTTCGTCGCCGTGCGCTTCGTAAAAAGCGTTGTTCGGCTTATAAGCGCACACAAGATCCCTGGTTGCGTCGATGATCGCCCGATTGAAGTTGACGATTGTATCGGCGACGGTATTTTTTCGCGCCGTTTCAGGGATCTTTTCAAAATCGCTGTCGAGACCCACGCATAAAAATCGGCCCGCTCGCCACTGGGCCGAGAGGAGTTCACGGAAGTCCCTTCCTGCCATAGGCCGCATCCTATCATGAAAACGTGCGCCGCGTCGTCTCGCTGGTACACGCGAGCGGCGGTGGCACGGTGCCGCGAAGGCGCACAAAAGACCCGTAGCATGCCACGGGTCTTCGTCTGTGCGTCCGGGAAACGCGGGCTAACTTTTGGTGCAGGCGATCTCCTGGCACGTGATGATCACGCCGTCGCCGCGTGCGCGGATGACGAACCCATTCACGCTTGCGGAAGAAACGAGCGAGCCGCACACGCCACCCGTATTCTGATCGCAATACGTCCAGCCGGAAGGCAGCGCGACATAATTGCTTCCGCCGGTACACAAGGAGCGCGCAGCGCCGCCGCCATCTTGCGTCTCAGTCGGCAACGTGACGGCGACTCCGTTTAAGTATAGGCAGGAAACGGCTGCCGCATGGATCGAACGCATCGTCGTCTGTGCCGCGGCGATGCGTGCTTTCCCGCGGGAATTGGAGAGCGAAGCAAGCACGACCGCAGAGAGAATGCCGATAATTGCTATCACGACCAAAAGCTCAATGAGCGTAAAGCCGTGCGATGCGCTTCGGCAACGGCAGGAACCAATAGCGATCCTGCCGCTGCAATTTTTATGGTTCATATATGTGAATGTGCCTGAAGAGAGACACTCAACAGACAAAGACCCTTACAAAAGGGAATTAGTGATAAGGAGAGGCCTTATCTTATGCGCCTCGAATCGCTTTCTTTCGCCAATGGGAAGGGTTGCAGTTCACGTAAGGCATCATACATATACCTTACCAAAATGACAGCGGGGGAAACGTCTTTATCCACATGAATCCGTCCGAGCAAAATGATGTGCTCCAGGGCTGGATTTACCGTTCACCGCGCGGTACCATTATCGCGTAATGCGGCAGATACTCCTCATCACGGGCGGCGTTATTGCGGCTATCGCGTTCGTCATCGGCATCTTCACCTTCAATCAGGTCAACAAAGAGGAGGCCGCGCTCACCGCGCGCATACAGGTGCGCTCGCAGGTTTTGGCGGAGAGTCTCGTTGAATCCATTCAACCAGCGTTCGAAGCTGGTGCGACCTCGTCGATAAAGCGGACAATCGATAAATTCGTCGGCGATCAACGACTCTCCGGCCTTGCAGTCTTCGACAATACAGGCACCGTGATTTTGAGCTCCGACAATTCGCCCGACGTCATCGACGCGGAGCTTCTCGCCGCCGTCATGGGCAGGGGTGAGCCGGACGGCGGATTTGCGCGCAACGAAAGCGGCCTCCTGTACGTTTCGGTCGTGCCGATTATAGGCGAAAACCAAGAGACCATCGGCGCGCTCGCATCGATTCAGAGTGCCGATTACATCGATGCGACGATAGGCAGCATCTGGCGCGACAACATCATCCGCTTCTTACTGCAAACCATGCTGATTGCCGCGGCAATCTTCGCCCTTGCGCGGTGGGTCTTTTTTAAACCACTCTACGATCTTGCCGAATCGATGAGAGCGGCGAGACGAGGCGAGGCAGTCGACGATGACAAGATCGGCGGCGATCTCTTGCTGCCACTTTCGAGCGAAATCGCAAAAATGACCGGCAGCTTGCGCCAAGCACGGCATGCTGCGAGTCAGGAGGCGCGCATGCGACTTGAAAAAATCGATACGCCGTGGACCGCCGAACGATTGAAAGAATTCATCAAGGCATACGTCAAGGATCGTCCGATTTTTGTTGTCTCAAATGGCGAACCCTACGTGAATACCAGGGGCAAAAGCGGCATCGAATGGACAGTGCCTGCGGGCGGCCTCGTTACCGCGCTTGAGCCTGTGATGGAAGCGACGGGTGGCATGTGGATCGCACATGGAGCTGGCGAAGCAGACAAAGCGGTCGTCGATAAAGACGACAAAGTCCGCGTGCCGCACGATGAGCCGCGCTATATACTGAAGCGCGTCTGGCTTACGGATGAGGAGGTGGCCGGGTATTACAATGGGTTTTCCAACGAAGCCCTCTGGCCGCTGTGCCATATGGCACATGTGCGCCCAGTCTTTCGCAAAGAGGATTGGACCGAGTACCGCAAGGCCAATGCCCTCTTCGCTAAGACACTCCTCAAAGAAATTCAGGGAGTGGAGCGGCCGCTCGTCTTCGTACAGGATTATCATCTCGCGCTCGTACCAGGGATAATCAAAAAGAGCCGTCCCGACGCGCAGGTCGCCATTTTTTGGCACATTCCGTGGCCTTCGGCTGCACAATTCTCCATCTGCCCATGGCGTGAGGAAATTTTGCATGGAATGATGGGCGCCGACATCATCGGATTCCAGACGCAACAGTACTGCAACAATTTCATAGACACCGTGGCAAGCGAAATCGAAGCTCGCATCGATCTTGAGCACTTCTCAATCTTTCGCGAAGAGCATCAGACATTCGTCAAGCCATTTCCCATTTCGATCGCCTTCCCCGGTATTGCAGAACGCGAAGAGAAGGCAGATCCCGCTTTGCTTTCGAGACTCGGGATCCACTCCACGCACGTGGCGCTCGGTGTCGACCGGCTCGATTACACCAAGGGAATTCCCGAACGGCTCAAAGGCATTGAATTTTTCTTCGAGCGACACCCTGAATTTATCGGTCACCTGACACTCCTCCAAATCGCTTCTCCCACGCGTACCTCTGTCGGCACGTATAAAAAACATGCCGACGCCGTACTCGCGGAAGTCGAGCGCATCAATGCACGTTTCGGCACGCGCGATTGGAAACCGATCGTCTTTCAGCACCGCAGCTTCTCGCACGCAGAATTGCGCACACTCTATCGCCTCTCCAGCATGTGTCTCATTACCTCGCTCCATGACGGTATGAATCTCGTTGCAAAGGAATATGCGGCCGCACGCGGAGACGAAAGCGGCGTGCTTATCTTGAGCCAATTCGCCGGTGCTTCCCGTAGTATGAAAGGCGCACTGCAGATCAACCCTTATAGCGCAGAAGAAACGGCCGAGGCGATCTTCAAAGCGGCTTCAATGCCGAAAACCGAACAACATCGCCGTATGAAAGCGCTCCGCACATCGGTGCGCGATTACAACGTATACCGCTGGTCAGCTGAAATCATCAAAGCACTCGCCGAGCTCGACTGACATGCAAAACGCCTTCGCGCACTTCGATGAACTGTACTCGCGCATCAAGAAACATGGGGGCGTTTTGATGCTCGATTTCGACGGCACCCTGGTGGACATCCAATACGATTTTCGCGCGCCACAGCTCAAAACGCGGACGAAGCACACACTCCAGCGTCTTGCGCGTATGTATCCTCTTGCCATAGTCAGCGGCCGCTCTCTCACGGATGTCGTGAGGCGCGTGCCGCTGCCTACTGTCGCCCACATCGGCTGCCATGGATTTGAGTGGCGCATCAAGGGAAAACGGCATGCATGGAAAATTCCAGCCGTGCACGCCGCCACCTTCACACGCATCAAAAGACGGCTCGCAGGGCTCGCAAAGGTGCACGGAGCCCGGATTGAGGATAAGAGGCGCTCATACGCGCTCCACTATCGCCTCTTGCGACGAAGCGCCGGCATCGCATTCGCTGAGGAGGCGCGACGTCTTATCGTAGAACTCAACAGAAAACAGCATCTTCGCGTAATCGATGACGAATATACGCTCGACATCATGCCCAATCTTCCGGTTTCAAAAGGCGTAACCGCGTTCCATCTTTTCAAGCAATTACGATCATCGCCGCGGACGGTACCTATATACATCGGCGACAGTCTTACCGATGAAGATGCATTTCGCGCTTTTGCAAAAGGGATCACGATTCGCGTCGGTAAAAAGCAATCGAGCGCCGCACATTACTTCGTCTCTGATCGCTCGGCCGTCGACGTCTTTCTTTTGCGATTGGCCCAGAAGTCTTCGACGAGTCCGAAGTGACCGAGGCGCGCATGAATGGCAGAAGGTTTTCTGCCGAAATGCACGGCAATTTCCTTTTGCGGTACGTCACGTGCGAACATCTCTTTCAATATGTCGTCATCCTGTGGTGTCCATGCTCTGCCGGCATTGGGATATTTCTCTCGTAATTTCGCGAGTTTACCCACCGTTTTCTCCACTACCTCAAGCGCCTTTTCTACGAGCGATGGCTCTTTGCCACCGATAGCTTTGAGAAAATTCTGCTCCATAGTTTGCCGCTGTTCCGGGGCGAGCGCGGCAAATTTCGTGCGGGCGAGCTGGGAGCGCTTGTGAAATTCGAGATCCTTTTCTACGACAGCCGGGTGCAGCATGAGCGCGCGCTCGCTCATGCGTTCAAGGTAGAGCCCTTTGAGGGAGCGCACGCGGGAAAGCGCCACGTATCCCTGACCGTATTCAAACGCCGCGCCAAGATCAATAACGGCCGCGTCGAGTGACATACCCTGGCTTTTATGCACCGTGATCGCCCACGCGAGCCGCAGCGGCAGCTGTGTGATTTTTGCCAAAATCTTGTTGCCATCTTGAATCGTCCAGTCGATCGTGTCGACGAGGAGCGTCCTGCCGCTGCGCGTCTCAACGATTGGCAATCCCCCATCGTCGAAGCCGGTCACCGTGCCGAGCGTGCCATTCACGTACCCCGCATCGAAATTATTACGAGTGAACATGACTTTCGCTCCTTCCTTCAGTACGAGTGTTTGCGGCGAGAGACAGTGATTCTTGAGCGACTCGACGAGCGCCCGTCCGCCCTGCGATTGCATCTCATATCGATGCTCGGCGCCATCAAGCGTCGCGAGCTGATCTTGATTCAAGCGATCGACATCCGCATTGTGCGTGTAGAGTCGCGTGACCACATCGCTTGCCGGATCGACACCGATGCGCGACGAAAGCGAGTCAAAGTGTTCTGAATCGAGCTCGCCGCGACGCATGGAAAGAAGAAGGTCTAAGAGTACCGGATCTTCCTGACGGTGCTGCTCAGAGAGATAGCAGACGACCGGATTGGCCTCGCGCCACGATTGTGAGCCGAACGCGAATCGCGATTTCTCGCCCCGCTCGGGCACCGGCGGCAACTGGAAGAAATCTCCGACGAAGACGACCTGCAAGCCGCCGAACGGTTCCTCTTCCATGAGGGGGCGGCGGCGCAATGCACGTAATACACGATCGACACTGCCGAGAATCGTCGCATCGAGCATCGAAATCTCGTCGATGATCAGCACCTTTGCATCAATAATGCGCTTTGCGGTTTTTTCTTTTGAGAGGAGCATCTCAATGTCGTAGTCCGAAATATCGCGCCTCACCCCGACACCGCTCCACGAATGGATCGTGTAGCCGCCGATGTGCGTCGCCGCGATACCCGTCGAGGCCGTGATAGCCGGCTCGACTCCGCGCTCGCGCAAATACTGCACATACGCATTCACGGTATGCGTTTTGCCGCTGCCCGGCTCTCCCGTGAGGAAGACGTTGACACCTGTTTTGAGTATGGCGAGCGCCTCTTCTTGAGTCATCTTGTGTATTATAGTGCACGTATGAAAGGCGCCGATCTATTCGTGAAATGCCTGGAAGCCGCCGGTATAGAGTACATCTTTGGGTTACCGGGGGAGGAAAACTTGGCTTTTTTGGACGCGGTACGCCGATCGAAGATCGAATTCATTACGACCCGCGACGAGCAGACCGCCGTCTTTATGGCCGCCACCCTCGGCCGTCTCACCGGGCGCGTCGGCGTCGCCATGTCGACGCTCGGGCCGGGGGCAACCAATCTCGTCACCGGCGTCGCGTATGCACAACTCGGGGGTATGCCGCTTCTTGTCATCACCGGCCAAAAGCCGATCAGGAAGAGCAAGCAGGGTAAATTTCAAATCATCGATGTCGTCGGCATGATGCGCCCGATTACGAAGATGGCCGAACAAATCGTGAGTGCCGACCGTATTCCTGCAGCCGTGATCCAAGCAGTGCGCATCGCGGAAGCCGAACGCCCCGGTGCCGTCCACCTCGAATTTCCCGAAGACATTGCGGAAGAATATTCCGATGAAAAACCTATTCCGTGGAAAAAAGTGCGCCGTCCGGTACCAGATGACAAAAGCATCATCGCTGTCATTGCAGAAATAGAAAAGGCGCGCTCGCCGCTTATCGCTATAGCAGCCGGTGCCAATAGAAAGCTCATCCGCAAACAGCTGCGCAATTTTATTGCGAAGACAAAAATTCCTTTTGTAACCACACAAATGGGCAAGGGCGTAGAAGATGAGGGTACGGCGGAATATATCGGCACGACTGCGCTTTCCGGGGGCGACCACGTGCACAAGGCGACCGCAAAAGCCGATCTCATTCTCCTCATCGGCCACGACATCACCGAAAAGCCTCCCGTCCTCCCGAGGGTAGGGCAGAAAATCGTGCACCTCAATTTCTATCCTGCCGATATCGATCACGTATACAAACCGTACCTCGAAGTCGTCGGCGATATTTCGCATGCACTGTGGGTCATGAGCAAGGACATCAAGGTGCAGAAAAGGTGGGACTTCAAAAAATTCCACAAAATCAAAGACGAGCTGCGCGCGCATATCGGCAAGAAAACCGGCAGCGATCGATTTCCTATCGTGCCGCAGCGATTCGTACACGATCTCAGGCAGGTATTGCCGCGCGACGCGATTCTCTCCCTCGACAACGGCATGTACAAGCTGTGGATCAGTCGCAACTACCCTGCCTACGAGCAAAACACCGTTCTTCTCGACAATGCCTTCGCCACGATGGGCGCGGGGCTTGCCGTGGGCATGGCGGCGAAGCTCATCAATCCGAGGAAGAAAGTGGTGGTCGTTGCGGGCGACGGCGGTTTTCTGATGAACGTCGCCGATCTCGAAACGGCCAAGCGACTGAAGCTGGACCTCGTGATTATCATCTTGGACGATAGCGGGTACGGCATGATTAAGTGGAAACAGAGCGGTATGGGACTCAAGGATTTTGGCCTCTCCTTCGAAAACCCCGATTTCGTGCAGCTTGCGGCGGCTTTTGGAGTGACGGGCCATTGCATCGAATCGGCGGCCGAATTTGAGCCGACGCTCCGTAATGCACTGAAAGACGGCGGCATTCATATTATTGCCTTGCCGATAGACTATACTGAGAATGCACGCGCCTTCGGCGGCAAAGCCGAGGACGACGAGTAACCTTTATATGCTTAGGTCAATCAACCCAGTGACGCTTCAGATCGTTTCGGAAACGCCGGAGCTATCGCATGAGGATATCGATCACAAAATCGGACAGGCACATGCCGCCTTCCAAGACTGGCGCCATACGACCTTTGCAGATCGCGCGCTCTTGATGAAAAAAGCTGCCGCAGTCTTGCGCAGCGAGAAAGATAGGTATGCCAAAATCATGTCGCTCGAAGTCGGGAAGACATTTGCCGCCGCACAGGGAGAGGTGGAGAAATGCGCGCTCGTCTGCGATTACTATGCGGACAACGCCGAGCACTTTTTGAAACTCGAGACCATCCCGACCGACGCACACGCGAGCTATGTGCGCTTCGATCCCCTCGGGGTCATCCTTGCGGTGATGCCGTGGAATTTCCCCTTCTGGCAGGTCTTCCGCTTCGCTGCTCCCGCGATCATGGCCGGCAACGTCGGACTCCTCAAACACGCATCCAATGTGCAGGGCAGCGCGCAGGCGATTGAAGACGTATTTCGTACAGCCGGTTTTCCCGACGGCGTCTTCTTGAATCTCGCGATCGGGGCTAGCAAGGTCGCGCCGGTCATCGCCGACCCGCGCGTAAAGGCGATCACACTCACGGGCAGCGAGAAGGCGGGAAACCAAGTCGCAGAAGCAGCCGGACGTGAAATCAAGAAAACGGTGCTCGAACTCGGCGGCAGCGACCCCTTTATCGTCTTGCCTGATGCCGACATCGTGAAGGCCGCAAAAACGGCCGTCGCGGCGCGTATGCAAGCCAACGTCGGCCAAAGCTGCATCGCCGCAAAGCGCTTCATCGTGCACGAATCAATCGCCGCGCAATTCGCCATGCTTCTCAAGGAGCAAGTAGAACTTCTCCACGTGGGCGACCCGCTCGACCCTTCGACCGATGTAGGGCCGATGGTCAACGAGCAGGTGCTTCGCGATGTCGAAGTGCAAGTGCAAAGCTCCATCGCAAAAGGTGCAAAGGTGCTGACTGGCGGCAAACGACTCGAGCGACAGGGATACTTTTATCCGCCGACCGTGCTCACGCAAGTACAAAAAGGCATGGCAGTATTCGACGAAGAAGTCTTCGGCCCCGTGCTTCCCGTCATCTCATTTACTGACACAGACGCGGCGATTGCGATGGCCAATGACAGCCCGTACGGTCTCGGCGCAACGATTTTCAGCGGCAATATCGAAGTCGCACAGCAGCTCGCGAGCAACATCGAATCCGGCTGCGTCTTCATCAACAGCCAAGTTAAATCTGATCCCCGACTCCCTTTCGGCGGCGTAAAAAAATCGGGCTACGGCCGCGAGCTTTCGCACTACGGAATCAAGGAATTTGTGAATATCAAAACGATTTCGGTAAGTAAATAAAAGGTAACGCCTTTTATTGAAATCTCGCGGCCTTCCGCATCCACGCCGAAAGCTTCCCCGCATTCCCATGTTTGAGCAACCCAAGATAAGACCGTAACGTCGGACTTTCCTCGTCCGCTCCTTCAGTGCGCTTCACCATCCGCCGCTTCGTACTCGTCCGCAGCACCCGATGATCCGGAAAATGAATCCACCCGAGGAAGTCGACACCGGAGGCGAACGTCTTGATAAATACTTTGTCAGGATGCAATTCGAGCTTCAGGCGTTGGCGCAAGAAGAGGGCGATATATCGCCCTATTCGTTGCAGTTCCTGTTTGTCGCGCGAAAGAATAACGAAGTCGTCTGCATAGCGGATATAGTGTTTCGCTTTTAGTTTATGCTTCATGTACTGATCAAACTCGTTCATATAGACATTGACCAATAATTGACTCGTCAGATTCCCGAGCGGCAAGCCCTTGTGCCGCATACGTATATTTTGACCGATCGGCCATAATGTACGGGTCATACAGCAGGAACAAAAGCTGCTCATAATTTCTTTGATGAGATCCTTGATTCTTTGATCGGGGGTGTATAAAGAGATGATCGAGAGAAGAATTGTCTGGTCGATCGAGGCGAAAAATTTCTTTATGTCGCATTTCAATACCCAGCACGTCTTCGTGTGATTCCTTGACACTTTGTACGCGAATTCGCGGAAGCGGTTCAGCGCTTTGTGGGTGCCCTTACCCTGCCTGCACGAATACGAGTCCGCGATGAAGGTGCGGTCGAAGAATTGGTAGAGTTGCCGATAGATCGCGTGATGCACGAGCCGATCGCGTACTGTCGCTTTGTGGATATCGCGGGGTTTGGGGTCGTTGATTTTGAAGGCTTTGTATGAGCCGTGCTTGTATGTTCCCTCTTTCAATTCACGATGCAATGTCAGGATGTTGTCCATCAGAGAATGCTGGAATTCTTGCACGTCCTGCTTCTTGCGCTTCCCTCTTCTGAACTCCTCCCACGCCCCGAGCAGATTTTCGATGGAAATGATATTGTCGTATGGATGAAAGAATTGAACTCTTCGAATCCCCCCCCCTGCTATCCGGTTGTTGCCTGTCGTTGAGCATACGGTTGCAGTATACAAGCTGTGGCAAGGATACCGGAATGATTTTCCCAAAGGATCACGCTATACGCTGGGAGACAAAATAGACGCGACGTTCATTCAGATTCTGGAATGCTTGTTCGTCGCAAGCTACCAGAGCAAGCAGGACAAACTACCAACAATCCTGATTGCGGTGCGGAAAACCGATCTCTTGAAATTCTTTCTCCGTATCGCATGGGAACTCCATGCTTTGGACAACAAAAAATATGTGCTCATCTCGGAAAAGACGGACGAGCTCGGGCGCATGATCGGAGGATGGAAGAAGGGGCTCGAAGCGAAAACTCCCGCACGGTAAGTGCGGGAGAAAAACCGATAGCCGCCGGAGACCCGATTGCCGTCGTTCCACTCATTCGGATTGGAAGACGAATTCGCCTCGACGTTGAGCTTGCCGCCGTTGACGTTCCAGTTCGGGACCCACAGACATTCGTACGCCGCGCCCTCTATGCCACCACGATTTGAATACTCTCATCGCTGAATCTCATTTGGAGCATCGAAGCTCGCTGATGCGGCGTACCGATCCTATTCTTTTTTTATTGAACATTCGCATGTGCGCTCATCTCAAGCGTACCCGAGACGATTCTGACAGTGCGAATACCCGAGGCGTCACGCGGAAACCGTAGCCGCCGCGACCCAACATCCTCGTTTTCGATTGTACCAAAACAAAAGGACCCTCCGTTTCCTGCGCGCAAGCGCAAAGATTCAGAGGGTCCAAGGTTCAGGAGGACAGAAGGTTGAAGGATCAGCCGCCGGAGACCCGACCGCCGTCGTACCACTCATACGGATAGGAAGACGAACGCGCCTCGACGCGGAGCCCGCCGCCGCCGACGCCCCAGCCCGGGACCCACAGCTTGCCGTCTTTGGGCGAGATCTTGTAGCCGAAGTTGGCATAGACATCGATGCGGCAGTGCGCCTTCTCGCCGAGCTCCATCATCTGCCACATATGGGCAAGATGGATCTGCAGCTCCGGTTTTTCTTCACCGCCGAGGTCGGCAATGATTGCTGGATCGCGGGAATACTTCGCCAGCTGCCAGACGTTGATCGTGCGCCCCGGCACGTCTTCTTCGACGACATCGCCGAAGTGGTGCTGGAAGTTGCTACCGAGCCAGGCGATGGGGCGACCGCCTGCAGCGACGCCTTCCTTGAAGTGGTCGGCGACTACGAAGCGCTTGACCGCCTTCAGCTTCACGATACCCACGAAGACGAGCAGATCGGAGCGCTTGAAACGCCCTTCGATGATGTTCTGCACCGCGTCGGCGACCGGGCCGAGTGGGAGCGTACCTTCGCGGATGCGGCGCTTGAGGTCGGCGAACTTGCCGTCGAGCCGGTCGTTGATTTCGCCGTCGGTGACAGTATTTGCCGTCATAAGACAGCCTCCTTTTTGCTGTCGTCGGGATGACGTTTCAGGCATTGCCATTTGGTTTTGCCACAGCGGAAAAAGCCCGAATATCGGGCGCTTTCAGCCGTGGCAACAATTCTCAAAGACCTCTTTTAATTATAATATAACTTTATGAAAAAGCAAGCTCACGCCGGTGAATTCGCCGGTGAATTCAAGGGTCAAGCGCAATCGGTGTTGGACAAGGACTCCCCTTGTCGTTGATTGGACAACTCCCTTTATTTGTTTATTTAGCTAAATAAACAAATAAAGGATGCGTGTTACGCAACCTGCATTACCGTGGTCGAACGGCTGCGGAAGAAGTGGAGCTTCAATCGATCGATCAGGAGAATTTCGCACACGTTGGCGACAATGATCGCCACCCACTGCCCACCGGAAAGCGGCACCGTCTGAAGAATATGTTGAAGCGACGGCATATACACAGACGCGAGTACCAGGATCGAGCTAACAATGACCGCCCAGGTGAGAATACGGTTCGAGAAAATATCGTGGCGAATGATGCCGCGCGCAAACGAGCGCATCGAAAAGACCAAGAGGAGCGATTCGACGCAGAGGAAGACCATGAGCATGGTGCGTGTCGTCTCGATGTCGAAAAATTGGAGTGAGGTGATATAGAAGATGAGCGCAATGCCGCCACTGATCAAAAAGACCGAGAGCATCCACCAGCGCGACACCTGATTGAGGATTGATTCTTTTGGATTGCGCGGCGGCTCGTCCATGATCCCTTCTTTCTCCTGCTCTGTCGTAAGCGCAAGGTCAGGAAGGCCGCTCTCAACGAGATTGACCAAAAGAAGCTGCGCCGCAATGACCGGGAGCGGCAGCCCCAGGAAGATCGCTGTGATAAAGACAAAGAACTGCGAAAAATCCTGGGTGATAAGGTAAAGAAAGACTTTGCGAATGTTTTGGAAAATAATACGGCCCTGTTCGATCGCGCGGATGATCGTGCCAAAGCCGCCATCGAGAAGCACGATGTCGGCAACCTCGCGCGCGGCAGAGACACGAGTATCGACAGCGACGCCGATGTCGGCCGTCTTCAAGGCCGGCGCGTCGTTGACACCATCACCCAGCATCGCCACGACTTCCCCTTCGCGCTGCAGTGCCTGCACGATGCGAAGCTTGTGGCGCGGCGATACACGCGCATAGAGGAGTATCGTACGCGTTTTCTCCTGTAATTCTTTGTCGGACATCGCCTCGATCTGGTGACCTTCCAAGACCGCATCTTTGTGGATGTGCATGCCGATTTTCTCTGCGACCGAAACGGCGGTTTTGTAGTGATCGCCGGTAATGATCACGGTGCGGATACCCGCGCGTTTCGTTTTTTCGAATGCGGCGGGTACGTCGCTTCGCACCGGATCGGAGATCGCGATAAAGCCCGCAAGCGTGAGGTGATGCGACGCTTTTTCAAGATCCTGCGCGCCATTCTCACCTACCGTTTTATACGCACACGCAACCACGCGATAACCCTTCGCCACCAGTCCGTCTTTCTGCGCCAGGAGTGCTTTATACGCGGCACCTTCCGCCTTTTGTTCGCCCTTTGGGGTCATAAACGAGGTGACCCGCTCGACGATCACTTCCGGTGCACCCAGCACATAGAGCACATTACCTGTCCCAGCCTTACGGAGCCACGCCGCATACTTGCGATCGGATGAGAATAGTAAAGAATCCACGACATGCTCTTCCTGTGTGATCGCGTACGGATCAATCCCGCTGCGCACCGCCATCTTGAGGAGCGCCTGCTCAGTCATGGAGCCGCGGATGACGATCTGGTCGTACGATGCACCCGGATTTTCGACAAACGCATCCGTCGCCATCACAGCGATTTTTGCACTCATCCGTACGGATTCCGAAAGCGCTGTGCCGTCCGTTTGCTCGAAGATATGAGGGCCCTCGCCCGTGAGCACAATCGAGGCCGCCATATTACCGAGCGTGAGCGTACCTGTTTTGTCGGTGCAGATGACGGTGACACCTCCGAGCGTCTCTGTAGCTGCCAAGCGGCGCACCAAGCCACGTTCATGCAAAATGCGGCGCATGCCGAGAACGAGGACGATCGTGATACCGGGTAAGAGACCTTCCGGAATTGCGGAGACGAACAGCGCGAGTGCGCTCTCGAAAATCGTTTTGAAATCATGACCGGCAAGGTAACCTTGCAGCGCAATAAATGTGACGACGACCGTGATAAAGAGGCCGATAAATTTCGACAGCCACACGACCATTTTCTGAAGCGGCGTATTTTCTTCGGGTGTTTCTTTGAGGAGCGCGACAATATCGCCGTATTCGGTGTCAGCACCTGTTGCGGTCACAATCGCCGTCGCCGATCCACTCTCGACGATCGTGCCCATAAAGACCATATTGGTGCGATCTCCGACTTCTGATTTCTCATCGACAACTCCCACAACCTTCAAAACGGGCTGCGACTCGCCCGTAAGCGTCGCTTCCGACACACGAAAATCCTTCGCCTGCAACACACGGCCGTCGGCAGGCACCTCATCGCCCGCGCGCAGCACGATGATGTCGCCCGGCACGATCCTCACCGCCTCAATCTGCGCCTCCTTGCTATCGCGCAATACACGCGCGGAGAGCTTGAGGACAGACTTGAGCATTTTGAGCGATTGATTGGCCTTGTGCTCTTGGTAGAACCCGACGATCGCGTTACTTGTCATAACGACAAAAATGAATATCGCTTCGGTCGTGTTGCCAAGTACGAAAGATACGGCAGTCGCCGCGATCATGATGTACATGAGAGGGCTCGCGAACTGCATGACAAAAAGCCAGAGCGCCGAGTGGCCGCGCTCTTCGGGCAATACATTGGGGCCAAATTGCGACAAGCGCTTTTCGGCCTCCGTCTGCGAAAGTCCTTCGGCCGAACTTTTGACCTGCGAAAACAATTCGGGAAGTGCAATCGCGTGCCAAGGTGTGCGCATAGCTACAAAATCAGCCCTCCGGTCTCGAGCGGCTCTTTGCATATATGGTATCAGTATTTCTATCTCGCAGTATCCACTACTCACCCTTAAACTATGCAATGTATCTTCAACTGCGCAGCATGTTGACCCGCTCAAGCAGCGCGATTACTTCTTCGTCGGATGTCTGCTCGAATTCGCGGTACCAATACCCGACCGCAATAAAGTTATCAACTTCATGCACGCAGATCACGCGCTCCACAGAATTTCGTATCATATCGACGCCATCGCTCGAACATACCGGCGTGGCAAAGATAAGTCGCTTTGACGGCGAATTCTTCCTAAGAGATTCGATCGCTACACGAGCGGAGACGCCGGTCGCGAGCCCATCGTCGACGAGTATGATCGTGTCGTATGCTGCGACATCCACATATGCGCCGCTTCGATACAACGCTTTGCGCCGCTGCATTTCCTCAGTCTCTCGCACGATAATCGGATCGAGATCCCTTTTTGAAAGACCAAGCTGCATGATAGCCGGATCGTCTAAGACCAAAGATCCAGGCGCCACGGCGCCCACACCCATCTCGGGATTGAAGGGTGCACCGATTTTGCAAACGACGACCGTGTCGAGCGGTGCGTCGAGACGCACTGCCACCTCGTACGCCACAGGGACTCCTCCGCGCGGCAGCGCGAGGATCAAAGGGCGAGCGGACTTGTATTCTAAGAGTTTCTCCGCAAGCAACACACCGGCGGCGGACCTGTCGTCGAACACGAATCTCTGACGCATATCCATTGATCTTCATTGTGGATCTGCGCAATTAACGACAGATGAACAATTACTTCACTTCGGATTAATACCCATAGAACTATTCTTGGGAGATGCCAAAGACGACACTGGATACATTTGACGCAAGCATCCAAAAAACCAATATCATGCTGAAAGCCGTCGAGGACCGCTTCGGCTGGCACGACCGCAACAAGGCATACCTCGCGCTTCGGGCGGTACTCACTACGCTGCGCGACCGCCTGACGCCCGAGCACGCGCTCGGCCTCGGCGCACAGCTCCCCATGATCGTCCGTGGCTTTTATTACGAAGGGTGGCGGCCGCAGCAAACGCCACTCAAAATGAACAAAGATGAATTTGTGGGCGAAGTCGAGCGGCAGATCAACCCGATGACGTACGATATGGAGACCGAGGAGATGATCAAGGGCGTAGTCGCGATCGTGCAGGATTATACGGATCCCAATGAAATGCGGAAGATAAAGAAGACACTGCCGGAAGGCATCCAAAACATGCTCGTGCCCGCATGAGCGCTTAATCGCGCACATGAGACTCTTATAGAAAAGTGCTGATACCACTTTACGGTGTACTATGGGAGAGGTTCTCTATGCGAAAAAGAAACATTCAATGGGCACCGTTGATATCGATTGCGCTTTTTATAGTTTCAATGTCGCTCATTTTTGCTTTTACGTCGCCTGAACGAGTCGTCGAATATATTGGAATCGGAAACGGTTACCTATTCCTCTTTATCATAGCCTTCCTTTCGGGCCTATCGACATTTACGACCGTGCCGTACCAAGTGGTCTTAGTAACGCTCGCCGCGAGCGGCCTCAATCCCCTCCTTCTCGGTATCATCGCTGCGAGTGGTGTCGCGATCGGCGACACGCTCTCGTACCATCTTGGCTACTACGGACGCGCCCTGATACCGGAAAAGGGCGCATGGATTCAACAAAAAATTCAGCATCTCGCCGCAACGCAGCCGCGTCTCTTGCCACTTATCTTTTTTGGATGGGGCGCCTTTGTGCCGCTTTCAAATGACGTGCTTACGATTTCCTTCGGCATTGCACGCTATCCTTTTTTCAAATTGATGACCCCGCTCTGGCTCGGCACGATCGTCTTTTGTTCGATGATCGCATATTTCGGCGACCAGATTTTCTGGTCACTTCGCGGGCTTTTTAGTTGACATTATTAGGCCAGGCCTTCCGTATACTTTTTGAAATTATCGAGAATCGCTTGCCACCCCGCTCGCTGCATTTCCTCCGGATTTTCGTGTTCGGGATCAAATGGCTGCACGATCTTCACACCCTCGCCCTCCGGCGTAAAGGTAGCTTTCACATGGCGTCCATCGCTCATGTCGTATTCGATGAGTGCATGTTCTTCTACTGCCGTATACACACCCTCAAAATCAAAGCCCTGGCTCCCATCTTTGGATTGCATTCTCGTTTTGAATTTCCCGCCGACGCGTAGATCGTTTTCCGCGTTCGGAGCTTCCCAATCACTCTGCGCAAATGCCCACTTCACGATATGGCGCGGATCGGTCCATGAGGCCCACACCACCTCAATCGGTGCGTGTACGAATACTTCGACGGTGATCATAGATGTCTTTTTTGATTTTTTCTTCGCGAGCATTCCGCCCACTATTCCGCATTGCGTATGAGGAAAGGGTTAAAGTTGGTATTGCGATCGAAATAATCCTCCCCTTCGCTTCGCTTGAGGTAGCGCACGATCGCATAGGTCATCGGTGTGAATACGACTTCGATGAATGTCTTGAAGACGTAGTTGGAGATGATGAGCGTGACGAGAAGCGCGCCCGGCAAAACGCCCGCAAACGCGATCAAGATAAAGAGTGTGCTATCGACGAGTTCTCCCACCAGCGTCGATCCGATCGTGCGCGTCCAGAGCGACTTCCCTGCCGTCCACACTTTCATCTTGGCGAGCACGAATGAATTGAGGAATTCACCGCAGAGGTATGCGATCAAGCTCGCGAGCACGATGCGCGGCGCTTGGCCGAGGATCGCGTTGTATGCATCTTGATTCGGCCAATCGGCCGCAGGCGGCAAGATCTGCACGATATAGAGAAGGATCGACATCACTGCGGCACAAATGAATCCGAGCCAGATCACACGACGTGCGCGACTAAATCCATATACCTCCGTAAGGATGTCGGCGAAAATGTAGCTCAAGGGAAAGAGGAGCGTGCCGCCGTCGAAGGTCAAGGGGCCAAACTGCACGATCTTGGTCGATGCGATATTTGAAATCAATAAAACGGCCACAAAAAAGACCGAAATCGTGCCGAGGTGCTTATAGGTTTTTGTCATTACCGACAGCTTGCCATAGCTTCTTCATGTTGACCACTTTTCTAGATCTCTACCAGTGTAGTGGTCGCGATGCTGCCGTCTTCGGCGGATTCGTCGTAGCGTTCGATGCTGAAGCCTTTGCCATGCTTGAATGCGGAGAATGACGTGCTGGAGAGTGCGTAGTAGCACTCTACTTTGCCGATCACGATCGTGTGGTCATGGAGTTCGCTCGTGGCGGTGCCGGTGCATCCATGAGCAGTGCCGAGATCGTACGCTACGGTCTTGCCGTCGTAGGTGGTGACATTGGCACCGATCTTCTGCTCATTCATTTCAGCATTTGTCGTTTCAATGTCCCAGCTTACCCTGCGCACCGTCGTGGCATCGCGATTGAAAAAAGGCACGAGGGGGCCACCTGTCACATAGAAGCTCATTTCACCCACACCTACAAAAGGCGGTGCACAATCATCCCCATCTTCGATGTTGACGATTCTGTCGGGATGGCAGCCGTAGTGGATGGCGGAGCCGATAAAGCGCACGCCGGCGTAGAGTCCGACTGCAATGATGAGGACGAAAAAGATTTGGAGTGTTTTGTTCATACCCAGCTAGTACAATTTGGCATAGTTCATGCCGCTGATAACTTCGACTCGAGCAACCTTCTTTTCCATACGTATATCTTTGTTACTTTTCATAATTTTTGCTTGAACAAGGCCATGTCAAATTGTCCTGCTGGGCATACGCTTATTTTTTAAACTCAATAATGTCTCCCGGCTGACAATCCAGGGCCCTGCAGATTGCTTCGAGAGTCGAAAATCGGATCGCACGTGCTTTTCCATTTTTTAAGATGGAGATATTGGCCATGGTAATCCCCACTTTTTCGGTGAGCTCGGTCACACTCATTTTCCGCTTTGCGAGCATTACGTCGAGATTGATGTTGATCATACAGTGAGGTCGTTTTCGGATTTAATGTCGATTGCATTGCGGAGGAGCTTTTCAAGGACCGCTGCGAAGACCGACGTGACGAGCGTCGCAAAAATAAACACCAGCCCGAGGAGAACCACGCCAGGTGCATCGTCTATCTCCGCGACGTATGCGAGGTAAGGCATGAGGAGCGCATAGAGCGCGCTGATGCCGCCGGCGCAGAGTTTGATCGTCTTGATAGCGCGAACCGAACTTTCTGAAAACGCAGTGTTTGTATCGATATATCGAAGCAAGAGTAATCCCTGATAAAGCGCGTAGAAGAATGGGACAGCACTGACGAGCATTCCAAGCATCAGCGGAAGAAACATGCCCGCATTACCGCTCACCATGCCGCCTATCAAGAGGATGCAGATTCCGAGTACCAAAAGACCGATCAAATAAATAACCGCCTTCAAAAATAAGGTTGAGCCGTTTTTCATTCCCCCACTCTATATCCTATTTATCGTTTGTCAATAAATTGTTATTGATATACATATGTGTATACTCTTGTAAGCCAGTTCTTAAAAAGGGGGTTGTAACCATGGATGTACCGTCCTGTGTACTTATCGTGCCCGACGGTAACAGGCGCTGGGCACGTGCCAATGGTCTCTCTGTTGTCGAAGGGCATACGCAAGGCCTCTTGGTGAATACGAGGCAGCTCGCTAACGCCGCTTATAATCTTGGCATCAAGCACATGGTGTTCTTGTGGGCCACCGAGGCCAATTTTCAGAAGCGCCAGAGCGAGGTTCCGCACCTTCTCAACTTGTTCAACCAAGAACTACTTTACCAAACCTGTGGTCGAGGTCGCTGTGCACGTTTCCGAGTGTGCGGCAACTGGGCGGACTATATTGATTCGCATGAGAATAAGCGACTGCAGGCGCTGGTAGACAAAGCCGAGCGTGCGAAAAGTCGCTTCGAAAGCTTTGCAGTGACACTGCTGTTTGGTTACAGCGAAGCTGCGGATGTATTGTACGCCGCAAAAAATCTCGGAGCCGCCCGCGTATCGATCTCTGAAGAATCTCTTATAAGTCATTCGATGACTCCGATGATCCCACCGATCGATCTGATCATCCGTACCGGCGTTGAAGGCGATCCCCACTATTCTGATTATCATATCCCTCTTCGCACGCGCAACAGCCAGGTCGTTTTCAGTGAGATCTTGGCACCTGATTTCACGTCGGAACATTTCGAGTCGGCTATCAAAGATTTCAGCCGGCGCGAACGACGATTAGGTCAGTAGCCAATAGTGATCCTCGTGCGGGTGCCATAGGCACCCGCTTTTTTCAATGTTTGCGGCGACGTATCTCGAGGCGACGCCTGGATGGACGACCTATGCTCCAAATAGTTCAACCGCTGCAGACAAAAACAGCCTCTGCAATAAAGCTGTCATCGCGGTTATCGTCTCCGACGAGCGTCACCCTATTTCCAATTTTCAAATCGGATAGAGAGACAAGACCTGTAGAAGCTTCGATTGTTGCTCGGTCAGTGAGATTAACCATCAGGTTTCTGCCATCATTGTGCTCAAGAGTAAATGAGTCGCCTGCTACACCAATGATCTGTCCGTTGCCGCCGGTACCACCACAGAGATCGATGCCAGTGCCAACTCCGGGATTCACCACTGACTGACCCCACGGATACACAACATAAAATGCGCCCGCCACTGCACCAATAAACAGAATTGCCGCAGTAAGCATATGAATATATTTTCTCTCGCGCACGCACTTCGCAAGAATCGTAAACGTTCCATAGCCGATCATGACGCCGAGTGCGTTGAGTATCACGTCGTCGATATCGAAGATGCCCACGCGCAACACCGTTTGCATGATCTCGATAGCGAGCGGGGCGACGACTGCGAGCGCAAGAGATTTCTTCCAGGTCATGTTCGGGTACACGAGAGGCGCGAGAAATCCTATCGGCACAAGTAGGGCAATGTTCCCGACCAAATTCACGCCCGCGATAATCAATCCCTTATAACCCAAAAGATACGGCACGATGGTCGTGAACGGCACAAAATTGGGCGCATGGCCTGCTTCCGCTCCGCCAAAATTCAACATGACATGACCTATCCTAATGGTCGGCATGTCCTTGAAGACCATTACCTTGATCAGGATGGCGCTATAGGCAATGAAAATGATTGTTGAGATTAAACGCTTGTACATAACATTGCGAAATCCAAGAGTCATCCTTGAGAACTAATTTGTTTTTCGTACTTCCCTATTCGTTCTCTTGCCGCGTCTTCAGAACCCGCTTGTGTTTTTATGCGATAGCTGAGAACAGGATGACCCACTTTTTCCAATTCTTTCTTTTCAGCGAAGACTGGGCGATGTCCCGATACGGGTTCACCCTTATTGTTATAAGCTATAGTCCCCAAACGTTTTGTATCCCACTTTACCGCCCCGAATCTGTTTTCAGGCACGTTTGCAATCCATATTTCTCCCTCCCGGGCTTCGGGATGTTGCGTATTGAAATCCCCCAGGACACTCTCGATCGCATTATTCCAATCCTCTTGATCAACATTGTTATCTGTATCAGCTTTAACCAGGTGGTGACCAATCTTCTGTATGTGGTACGGATATCCACGTGCTACACGTATATTTTCTCTGAGGAATGTCTCGTCATATCTTATCTGCGATTTTTCAAAACCCTTCTTCCACACTTCAAATGCCTCGTGATCTGGCATTACGTCCAATTTAACTACGTCAAATACTCTTCTCGCCGAAGTATCTTCTGAGAAAAAAATGCCAACGCTGTCTTCATAGCCCGCGAGTAAAAACGCGACATGACCAAGATTGTTGACATCAAGAGTTGTGACAATGCTTCTTAAAAGCGACGCCGAGGCCTTTAGGTTCTCTTTAAGGTTATGCACCTCGTCGATGATTATCAAAATACCCCGTTTACCACCGGGAGTCGCCTGCATTTTAACGATTATGTCCGAAAGAATGGCTACCGCTTGATCTCTAACATTCTTTTCCTTCGTCGCTGCATCTGCCTTCCCTGTTTCCATACCGATCGAGACACCGCCCGCAGGAGTGGTAAAGTCGATGTGAAAATTATGATCTTTGAAAGCCTTAAGTAATTTATTGTCCATATCAGCTCTCAGACTGTAGATGACCTCCTGCAGAACATTTCCGATATTCTGCCCATCGTCTACCGAATAGTAAGATGTCAATAAATCTAGATCGTAAACATCGGCGTCTTTCGCTTTGCTCACGTGCCGGATGAGTTTTAAGAGTGCTGTTTTTCCTATACCCCGTTCCCCACAGACGAAAAAGCTAGCCGACGCTCCGCGGCTTAATTGAGCTAACTTTGCGCAAATGTCGTCGACCTGGCTATGGCGTCCTGCAAACAGAGTGGGGGTAACTATAGACGTATAGTTGAATGGATTTTCCCTTCCCATGGGAACAGTAAACCATGCATATTTATCTACCTCCAGGTCCCGCGAAACACCGCGCGGACCAGCAGTCGATATACAAGATAAACTTCAGGGTAATCCTTAGAAAATTGCGGGCAGTCAGCAGTTAGTACCCCAGAGGCTAGTAACCATAAGGGTATTTTAGCTGCTTTTCAGGTCGAAAGTCGAGGCCTCGACGGCTGGATTATACGTATTGAATCAAACCACTTTTCAGTTCTAATGTCTTATCGAAGCCCAGCTTATCAACGAAGAAACGATCATGGGACACAGCAATAATCGACCCCTCATATTCCATTAGAGCGGATTCGATTACTTCTCGTGAAGGTATGTCAAGATGATTTGTCGGTTCATCAAGAACAAGGAGCTCGTTTCGCTGATTTGTTAGTTTCGCGAAGACAAGACGAACACGCTCTCCGAGACTAAGAGAGGAGACTTTCTTGAATACATCGTGATCTGAAAATAGAAACCCACCGAGAATGGCTCTAGGGTCTTTTTTACTGACAAGGTTTGGTGTATCCAAAAACTCATCGAGTACAGTCTTTTTCAGATCGAGCGATTCTTGCTCTTGAGCAAAGTAGCCAATGGAAACATTATCACCAACTTTAACAACACCACTGTCTGGCTCCATTTTACCCATAAGTATTTTGAGCAAGGTTGTTTTGCCGGAACCATTTACTCCGGTGAGTAGAACTCGTTCTTTTCCCCTCACTTCAAAAGATACATTTCTAAGCACATTTGTATCACCAAACTTTTTAGCAATCGCGGTGAGTCTGCATATGAGCTTTGCACTTGCAACTTCACCCTTGAGATTTGCTCCTCTAATTCTCTTGTGTGGCCCTGCTCGGACTATTTCTTTGTCGAGAATTTCGCGCTGGAGATATTTCTCCTTTGCGCGAATCATCTTTCCCTTGCTCGGATCGGCATGCACCGAAGACTCTTCTCGTTTGCGAGCGAGCCATGCTTCAAGGCGCTTCTTTTCGCGCTGTTGTCGGTCATAAGCTTCATTCTGAAGCTGGTCGCGTTTCTCGCGCTCGATGAGATATGAACTGTAATTACCTGTGTACTCTTTGACTATTTGTGCCCGCGGATCTATTTCGAATATCTTTTGAACTGTGCCATCCAGTAGACTTCTATCGTGAGAGATGAGTACGACGCCTCCACGAAAGTCTCGAATGAACTCTTCGAGCCAATTGATAGTCGCACGGTCAAGGTGATTTGTCGGTTCGTCGAGTAAAAGGAACGTTGGCTTTATTCCGAGAACACGTGCAAGAGCAAGTCGGCGCTTTTGACCGCCGCTCAACTTTGATACCAACGTTCCCATATCAATCCCTTCTAAACCAACCTCTTTGATAACTGCATCTCTTTTCTGTATTGGTACGGACGCGAGAAAAGATTCAACGGTATCGTTGTCGGTATATTCAATATCTTGCGGCAGATATCCTACTCGCTCGTGCTCCACTTTTATAGTACCTATGTCGGGCTCTAAGAGACCGGCGAGTATGCGCATGAATGTTGTCTTGCCACTTCCATTCGCACCAACAATACCAATCCTATCTCCGGATCGGACAGTCGCAGCAACCCCTTCAAAGAGAGGCTCGCCGAGGATATTTGCGCTTAAGTTTTTGATTATTATCATAGTGAAGATAAGAAAAAGGCCCAATAATTTCTATTGGGCCTTTTTCTTTACAACTTTGTTCGTTAGGAGTTGAAGAAAAATTTCCCAATAGCAAAACCACCCCCAGCCTTAAAGCCTTCGAAGTTCTTAAAAAGGAAATAATTCTTCCGATTCATACCGTACGAGTATACCACACATTTTGGTTTTCTACATTACATCGTCCGAATGAATGACGGGGCGTCCGCGACGCCTCTCAGGGGTATACCCGTCGGCATACCTCCGATAAAAAATACTTCGGGCGGAGGGGGAGAGATTCGAACTCTCGGTGCCTTGCGGCACGGTGGTTTTCGAAACCACTGCACTAGACCTCTATGCGACCCCTCCAATTGGGAAAATGTAGCACTTTTTGCCATTTTCCCAAAAAAATCGTATGATTTCGCCGTTAGTGAGGCCTCATCGTCTAACGGCTAGGACAGATCCCTTTCACGGATCAAATCGGGGTTCGATTCCCCGTGGGGTCAAAAACGACACAAAGACATTCCCTGCGAAATGTCTTTGTTGGTTTTTGAAGACGGAGGCATGTTTTACCAGTAAGCAAAACGGCCGAGTCCGGGGCTGGAAAATTTCTGAGCGACGGCGAAGAAATTATTGTGGCTCATTGATTACTCGGTGCTGGACTCGATCCCACAATGGCTGATTTGGTATACTGAACACATGAACAAACAACCCAAGAACACAATTTGTCTCTGGTACGAAAAGGACGCGCAAGCGGCAGCAGAATTTTATGCTGCTACGTTTCCGGATAGCAAAGTCGGTGCCATTACACATGCCCCGTCTGATTTTCCCGATGGACAGAAAGGTGACGTGTTGACGGTAGAGTTTACTGTCTGCGGAATTCCCTGTATCGGCATCAATGGCGGTCCGACATTCAAGCAGAGCGAGGCATTTTCCTTTCAGATCGCGACCGAAGACCAAGAAGAAACAGATCGTTACTGGAACGCGATTGTCGGGAACGGCGGTGAGGAAAGCCAATGCGGCTGGTGCAAGGACAAGTGGGGAGTATCGTGGCAGATCACGCCGCGCACGCTCTTGGATGCCATGGCGGCAGGAGGCGCCGAGGCAAAACGCGCCTTCGACGCGATGATGACTATGCAAAAAATCGACGTCGCTGCTATCGAAGCCGCGCGTCGTGGATAGTCCCTTTACCCCGTTTTTCCCGTTAGCTAAACGCTTCTGATGGAAGCTGCGATTGTCGTAGTATCGAACGAAATGTGCCGTGCGGAATTTCACGCTTGTTTGCAGGGACGATAACAGTCAGTGTTTTGCTGCCGCTTTTCTTGCGATATTTCATGTGGCTCCCTTTTTGGGAAACAAAGGTAAAACCATTTTTGCTGAGTACTGAAATGATATGGCTCGACGAATGGAGCCTCGGCATAGGGACCTACATCGAAACTATTTCAGGTTCTTCAACTGATGAAAAATCACCGCTTGGTGTATCTTCGAAATAAAGTTCAAGCGCCTCTTTGAGATTGGCGAGTGCCTCATCTCTATCGCCGCCAAAGCTCGAAACATCAACATTTAAAGATTGGGCAACGTAATGCTTGCCCTCTCTCCATACGACGTTTTTGAGGCTACCTGTATTCATACTAGAGCATTATATCATATTCGCCTGATTACGCCCCGACGGTCCCCGTCTTCACTTCCCCAGCGCGCTCGTAGCTCGCGAAGATTACGCCGTTTGTCGAAATCAAATTGCTCGTCATTTTGAATGCAGAAGGAATGGTGCCCTCACCGAAGAGGCGCTTGCCTGTGCCGAGTGTGATGGGAAATGTCATCAGCCGCATTTCGTCGACGAGATCGTGTTTGAAAAGCGTCTGGCAAAGGTTGCCGCTGCCGATGACTTGGAGATCAGCGTCTCCTGACTCTTTAAGCTTTTTGATGTCATCAACGGTCTTGAGGAACACAGAATTGCTCCAATCCGACTTTTCTAAAGTAGTACTCACACAGTACTTGGTGACATCCATAATGCCGGGCCACATATCCGCGTGCTTGGGCCAGTACGCGGCAAAAATTTCGAATGTGGTCCTGCCCAAAAGAAGATCTGTAGATTTCATCCATTTCTGCATCAAATCCCCTGCCTCTGCGTCGGCCGAGTGAAAATACGGCGCAGTCCAGCCGCCGTACTTGAAACCGCTCGATGTATCTTCATCGGGCCCGCCCGGTGCCTGCATGACGCCGTCGAGAGTAATAAATTCTTGGACAATTATTTTTCTCATATTCCCATGGTATCAGACTCCGATAAAACGACAGTGAGTTAATCTTTTCTTCAGCTGCATCGCCTAGCATTGGTGCATGGCGACCACAAAACAAAAGGGGGGCCGCGCGGCGGAATATCAAAAAGGCGCAGCAAACGTGGCGCAGCATGTCGTCGCGCCAGCATGCGAGTGCCCAGCCGCAGGGGCCTCCCCGCAAGCGCCCGGGCACGGGCGGAGCAGGGAAATTTTATCGAATCGAAGTCCGACCCGAGAGCGAGTTTGTCACATTTCGGACGCAGGATGTCGGCGAAGAAGGTCATCTCGAACGCGTCGCGGGCAAGCGCTCAAGCGGCAGCTGGGATACCGCGACATGGCTTATTTCAAAAGATGATGCGCACCGAAGTGGTAATACGCTCGTGATCGATACACGACGCGTCAAAACGGCACTCAAGCAAATATGAGGTACGATCACTCACAAAAAGGGTGACATATTTACGGCACACCCGAGAAAAAATGTCCCGGAGCGCGCGAAGCCGACAGGCGCACAGAAAAAAGCGCGAGTACGCAACATCAAGAAAGCGCAAGAGGCGCGATGGAAATAACATGGTGAGAAAATGGTCGGCACGAGTAACGACACAGAGCCGAGCGCTTGAGCTCGAGAACGGCGTGTTTACGAATGATGACCCCAAGAAAATTGCGAAATCATTGAAACGATCGTCAGATACCAGCACGAAGCGCAAAGGCACTCCCTACCAGTCGGCGATGTCGATGCTCAATTTCTATATCAATCGCGCGGGAAAACAGTTGCCGGAATCGCGCAAAAAGGTGCTGACCAGGGCGAAGAGCGAGCTCCGCGCGCTCTACCACAAGGAATACTAGAAAACATATTTAAACGGGTGTATAGTCTCGGTGGTTCATAGTGAAATGGGCCGCTCTTTGGAGGACATTTTGATGGCGTCTATTACTACGTTCGCGCTCGAAGGCACAACGCTCGTGGTTAACGGCTCAATCAGACGGCCGCTCCCGCCTCGAAGCGTCGCCCTGTTCGCCCACTTCAATACGCACCGCGGGCAGCTCGTCACCGATGAGAAGATCGCCGGCGTGCTCGAACAACATGGGTTCGCACATTCCAAGGACACCGTGAAAGAGGCAATGGCGCAGCTGCGGGATACGTTCACCGAAATCGGCAGCGGCTACCTGTGGACGCGAGACCGCGGCACCGGATGGAAGTTCAGTCCTCCTGCAAGCCCACCGGTCAATGGCGCAACCAATGGCGGCAGCCGCGACGGCTACACGCAGGCAACACCAGTTCCGCCTGGCCGCGGGCGACGACCAATGTTCTATACCCGCGACATTGATTTCAATGTCGTCGGCGAGAACCGCATCGGCAAATAACATATTTCAAACTGAACCTTGCAAGAGCACTGTGCGATCGCATGATTGCACAGTGCTTCTCTTTTTCATGTTCGTTTTTCCAGATTTGCTATAGTTGTTGTATGAATCAAAAAACTATTTTTAGCGTCATCGTGTTACTCGCGCTCGTGATAGGGATAGTCGCATTCGGGCAGTACTCGCCGCAGATGAGTGAAGATCCTGCGCCGAATGAGGCGACGGTCTCATTGGAAAACGATCAGGCAGTGCGACAAGTCGTCATGGATTTCGGCCGACAGTTGCAGCAAGTCTCACTCCTCGCATCGACCGACGATCGCAAAGCAGCGATGGATGCCGCATATGCGCAATACGTCGCACCCGAGCTTCTCGCCGAGTGGTACCCCGAAGGCGCCGACGCGCTCGGCCGCTACACCTCAAGCCCGTGGCCCGATAGCATCGATATCGTGGAGGTACGACAGACCGGTCCGAATTTTGTAGTGGAGGGCAATGTACTCGAAGTCGCGCAGAGTGATGAAGGCGTCGTGCCTGCAGCGGTGTACCCCGTCACGCTTTCGCTCGAAGAGCGCGATGGTACATGGATGATCGTAAAGATGGAAAAAGGCGCATACAGCCCGCTACCGCAGCAGCAATCACTCGTCGGTTTCTGGGAGTGCCTGCCGCATAAAGATACGGAGGGTCCCCAGACGATGGAGTGCGCATTTGGTATCGCCCTCGATCAGAGCGACGGCCACATGGCGGTTGATACCTCGCTTATGTCGACCTACCCCGTCGACTACGCAGTCGGCACCAAAGTCCGCATCAGCGGTATCGTTACCCCTGTCAACCAATTAAGCAGTATCCAAAAGTATGACATCGACGGCATCATCCGCGCGACGATGATCGAAGAAATCTGAATCTACTCGAGCGAATTGCGCACGATTTTGTAGATCGCACCCGCACGGTCATCGGAGATATATACGGTGCCGCCTGGCTCCGCGAGGATGCCTACGGGTCGGCCAATCGCGTCTCCCGTATCATTGCTCCCCTCCGGTAGAAAGCCCGTGAGGAAATCAATCGGCTCACCTATCGCCTTACGGGTGCGCGGATCGAGATTAATGCGGACGACTTTGTACCCTGTCGGCACAGAGCGGTTCCATGAGCCGTGGTACGCAATCAACGCATCGTTGCCCATCTCCTCCGGCCAACCTTCTTCCGGAATAAAGCCGATGCCGAGCGCGGCGGAGTGCGCCTGCAATTCGATGTGCGGCGGTGTCATATCAGCGCACGGATCGCGAATGTATTGTTTGTTGTCGAAATCCGTATCGTGCACGTTGTTGCCGTAGCAGATCGGCCAGCCGTAGTTTGCTCCTTTTTCGATGATGTTGACTTCATCCGGCGGAATATCATCGCCGATCAAATCGCGCCCATTGTCAGTGCCCCATACTGCACCGGTCACCGGGTCAATGGCCATAAAGACGGTGTTGCGAAGTCCGCTCGCGAAAGGCGCGACCGCACTGGTCGCAAGATCGATCGATTGTACGCTCGCGCGCATTGCATTCCCCTCTTCGCACACATTGCACGACGAGCCGATCGATACGAGAAGATGCACGCCATCGGGATGCAGCAAGAGTGTACGCGTGGAGTGACCACTGCCTTTCGGGAGCGCGGTGATCGTCTGCGGATTGCTTGCGGTGTAAGTATCCGCATCATAGGTGTACGCTTTCACTGCCCCTGTTTCCGCGACATAGAGCTTGCATGCATCTTGGTCTGCGCTCGCAAAACCCGTATCAGGACAATGGAAATAGAGCCCGTGCGGCTCATCGAGATCCGAGAGAATCGTGACCGTGCGGTCGGCCTTGTCGTCGGTATCCACATCCGGCAGCGCAACGACATTCCCCTGCCGCGTCTGCGACACGACGAGCGTCCCTTTTGGATCGCGCGTCATCACGCGTGCGCCCGCGATATCACGCGCGAAAATCGTCGCGGTAAATCCTTCTGGTACCATGAGCGGCGCGAAGTCGCCTTGCGGCAGCGGTGGAGGCGGTTCTGTGCGGGTAACAAGCGAGATGAGAAAGCGCGGAGGCCGTTCTTTAATGTACCTGTATCCGTAATACACGACGGCGCCCAAAAGAACCAAGATAATAAGAATTAAAAGAAGTGATCGTGTTCGCATACCGCAAGTATGAATCCTTTTTCCGGGAATGTCATGAATGCGTGGGACACTCTGAACTCAGTGATCACCTGAGACTACCTAACAACCTACTGCCAATAAAACTAAAGTCGTATATGTTGCCATCGCTTAGGTCAATATCATACCCTGTCGCTGATATTTGTATCCCGTATGAGGGATACTCTCCACCCGCATACGATACATCCAAGATCGCACCAGAATCACGCTCGGGATTGTTGAACACGATATTGAAGCATGTAGATGACATATCTTGACCCTCTGATGGCTTCTCGGTATTTGCCAGCTCAGCGAGACGTTGAATCACGTCCACGCCGTCGATAATGACCTGTACGCTTTTAAATGTGTAGCCACAAAAAGTAACATTGCGATATGTATTATCGATCGTAAGATGTTCGTCTATTTTTCCGGAAGGACACAACGATGGATTGGGATGTTCTATCGTTCCGGAACACTCGTCTGTTTGTGTTGAATCTTGCATTACCTGCATGACTCTTTGTTGTGGTAGGTGTTCAACTTCTGTAGGACGGCTGACAGCAATCAAGACCACAACAAAAACTCCTAGAGCTAGTCCCGCAAATATTTGATATCGCTTCATGATTAATTTTAGCGCCACTTGCTCAATTCTTCTTTTTTGAGAGTAATCGCGACGCCGATTGCGATGAGCGATACCACGAGCTTGATAAGACCACCGACGAACGGAATGAGTCCAAGAATGAAGTAGATCACTGTACCAAGCAAAATCGTTTTCCATGAGACTTCGTGTTCTCCTCGCTTCCAGAGCCACTTGTGCACGACGCTGCCGATCACGATAGGTGCGAGGATGACGCCGAAGATCATGGATGCAACGAACGTGAGCAAGCCGATGATGCCGAAGGGAATACCGACGAGTGTAAAGAAGAGTGCGATTGAGATAATCGGCAATACGATCATAAAGACGAGTCCCCAACCCAAGTAGCTCCACGGAGTTGCGAGCGTGCGCGCCGAGAGCTCGTGCGCGAAGCGTTTGAATACGTACCCGAAGACGAGCGCCGAGAAGAGGACGGCAAGGAATTTGACGAGGAATGCGATCGTAAGGAAGGCGAAGAATCCGACCGCTGCGGCACGCTTCATGTCGCGCGAGGGCTCGTACGTCGTCTCACCCGCGACCATCGCACCCTCTTCGAGTACCGCTTCGCGGGGTGAGGTGTAGATAAGATCGCCCTCGATGCGCGCTGAAGGTCCGAGGGTGAGTTTGTCCGCGCGCACCCTCAGATCGCCCGCTACCGGCGCGTTGATATAGATATCGCCACCCATGATTCGGGCGCTGCCGCGGATCGGCGCATCCACACGCACTTGCCCGCCACCAATGATCGCATCTCCACCAACGCCTTCTCCTGCAAGCGTAATCGTGCCGCCTCCCAGCAAGACATCATCCGCAATCGTGCTTTGGATTGTGATCGTGCCGCCTGCCGCGCGCAGATCATCGCCGACAGGCGCTACGATCGTGATCGTGCCACCTGCGACCACCACATCTTCCGAGACACCTCCTGAGACGAGCACATTGCCGCCCGCGGAAATGAGATCGCCCTGTATGGTGCCGGCGCTCGTCACGCTGCCGCCTGCCATGTAGAGATCATCGGTGAGTGCAGTGCCTGTAGCGAGCGAGGGTTGATCGCCCGTGCGCACTTCCGCTGCGCTCGTGAGTACGGGGAGCGCGATAAGTCCAATAAGAGCTGCTAAAGAGACCCGTGATAGGTTGTTCATGGCTTCATGATAGACCCGCTCAAAAAGTATGCAATGAATTCGCGCACCCTACGGATTAGGGCGGCGCGGTTTTGTATAATCAGGCATGCGCAGATTGCTTGATGTGATCATACTTAGCGCCGTCATCGGCGGCGGAGCGTACTTGGCCTATACGCACCCCGCTCAAGTACGGCATTTGATGCGCTTGGCACAAGATACCGTCGCGCCATGCTCCTCGCCTCGCACGTACTCCTTGATTGCGGTGGACCCACGCTTCGATATTTCCACGAGCACCGTACTGTCCAACCTGAAGCAAGCAGAAGAGATTTGGGAAGAACCGAGCGGCAAAGATCTTTTCGAGTACAAGCCGGAGGGCGGCGAAGTGAGTGTCGCGCTCGTCTATGATGAGCGTCAGCAAGCAACGGACAAACTCTCCTCACTCGGCATACGGATTGATGAGAGTAAGGCGACCTATGATTCACTCCGCGCAAAATACGATGATCTTTCGATTGAGGTCGAGCAAGACAAAGCGACGTACGAGAGGAGCGTCGCAGCATACGAAGAGCGCGAAGCCGCATACAATGCAGAGGTACGAAAGTGGAACAGAGAGGGCGGCGCGCCACCTGCGGAATACGCCAAGCTCAATGCCGAAAAAGTGGCACTTGAGGACGATCTTCGCGATATCCGCGCCATGGAAAGCCGGCTCAATCGCGATATCGATACTTTGAATGCACTCGCGACGCGGCTCAATCAACTCATCGTGCAGCTCAATCTCAATGTCGACCAATACAACCAGACCGGTGCGCGTAGCGGCGAATTCGAAGAAGGGCTCTACGAAGTCAAAAGCGGCATCGCCACGATCACGATCTATGAATTCGCAAGCGACGCAAAACTCATCCGCGTGCTCGCACACGAGTTCGGCCACGCGCTCGGCATGGATCACGTCGGTGACGCGGCGGCGATCATGTACAAGATCAACAAAGGCACTTCGCTGACGGCGACCGACGCGGACGCCGCGGAACTCAATCGCGTCTGCCGGCTAAAATGAATCCGCTGCCGCTCCCCGCGATACCAACACATGGGGCTGAAAGCGTCCGAAAATGACGTATCTCGTGGTACCATTTTTTTGTGTTTCAGCAATTTCTCTTCATCGCGCTCGCGTTGGTCACGATGGCAGGTATCGTACCTTCTGCATATGCGCAAACGACATGTCCGTATCTTTACCGGACGCTCCAAAGCGGCTCGCAGGGCACCGATGTGATGCAGCTCAATCGTTTTCTTGCCGCGCAGGGACTCTTGGATAAGGCATACATCAGTAACTACTATGGATATTTTACGGAGCAAGCGGTACGACAATTTCAAGCAAAGAAGGGCATTGTGTCTTCGGGTTTGCCGGAGACATCAGGGTACGGTGCCGTGGGACCGCGAACACGCGCCGCCATTGCCGCGATCTGCCCTCCCGACCCGTCTTCATACATCCCGCAGCCGACGCCGCAATATTTTTCTCCTGCCTCGGCGGGACCACGCACGCTCGTGCGCGGCATGAGCGGCACCGATGTGTTGCAGCTGCAGGCATTTCTCATCATAAACTCATTCCTACCCATAACGGCAGCCACCGGCTTCTTCGGCCCGCTCACGGAAGGTGCCGTGCAACAATTCCAGATAGAGCAGGGCATCGCTTCGTACGGATCCCCCGATACAACGGGCTTCGGTGCCGTCGGTCCCCGCACGCGAAACGCGATAGCCACGTATGCGGCTCCGCCCAGTGCGCTCGCACAAAGGCCGCAAGAACCGTCGCTGGTACCCGATGATGGATCTCCTGTGGTTTCCTTTGACGTCACTCCGCCTTCTATAACAGAAGGCCAGTACGTGACGATCTCATGGAATGCGATCAATGCTACCGGATGCACCGGGACCAATTTCAATACGGCGCGCGCGACACAGGGCGCGATGTCGGTCTACCCGGTCGAAACGACCACATATTCTATCGCATGCACGGGTACCGGCGGTACCAAACGCGCAAGCAAACGCGTGACGGTAGTACCTGATACGCAAGCACCCGCCGCAAGTCTATCGGCATCTCCTTCGTCAGTTGTGCCCGGCCAAACGGCAACGCTTATTTGGACTTCGAGCAATGCTACCATGTGCACGGGCAACAATTTCCAAACCAACGGTTCGACCTCCGGGTCGGCCAATGTTGCGCCTCAAACGGACACCACATATGTCGTCACGTGCGTAGGGCCGAGAGGAGAGGCGACCGCGCGCATGACGATCGTCATAGATACGTCATGGCCGCCCGAGATGACCATTCACGAGTTTCTCGAGCACGTCATGCCGCAGGATCGCTATCAGGCCATCGCCCCGCTCATTGGCACATATAGCGGCAGCGGTTCCCCCATTACGCTCGGATCATTCTACAAGACAACATCGCCCGACACGCTTCGCAGCGCGATCATCGATGATTTCGATATCGGGGACCTCGTGCCGCCGCTCGACGCACTGCCGATCGCGAGCATCACGGCACCGAGTACTCCCAGCTGGGCGCGAGCGCTGCGCGTCTGCGGTACGCGGGACCTCAATGGTCCTTCCAGCCTCTTTTACAAAAAAAGCCGATGCATAGACGCGAGCGACACGCTCGACTGGCTCGTCATCCAGATTGCGATCCGCCGCAGCGTCGAGAGCGGCAAACAATTCATTCTCGATCTTCCGAAGCAATCGGGATCCTATGCGGTCAATCAGGTGCTTTCTGTGCCCTCTGGTCTACATCTGCGCTGGATCGCAGACAGCAGCGGTAACTTCTCATACATTGCCATGACCGGCAACAGCGACAACGGCACGATATTCGGCAATATGAACCCCTATAATCTCTACGTCACGCCGACCGTCGCGCCAATCATGGTGGAGAACGTATGGTACGACAATCCGCGCATCGATGGACGCAATATCCCGGGTGAAAACGGCATCAGTTTCGGACGCGGTGCCCGCAACAACAAGATCACCGGCGGTGAGATCAAGAACCTAGTCTTCGATACGGTAACTCAGGGCGGGCGCGGCGTGCAATGCGAGCAGGGGTGCGAGGCCCTCAGGATCGAAGGACTGACGGTGCGGCATAGCACATTTGGCATTTCGTCAAATTCGATAGAAGCCAATCATCATTACATTATTGCCGATCCGAACATGATGCAATCGAGTATGATCGTCCGCGACGTGGTGATGGACGATGTCGAAGTTCCGTTTGTATTCTCGAACACCAAGGCAGACGCGTCTTCCGAACCAGACCGGCAATCAGTCGACGTTGACGGTGCACGCATCACCAACAGCGGCGCCCTGAATCGCGCGCGTGTCAAGAATCGTGGTATTGATGCTTTCTCCTACATCTCGCCCACTACGACCGCTCGTGTGTGGTGCTACGATCAGATCGCCATTGCCAAGCTCTATGATCTTTCCGAATACTACGGGCCGCTTTCCTCCGGCATTTTCTACCTCTCCGCGCCGCGCAATATAACCGTACGCAATGTAACGATCGACAATGACTCATCTTATCCCAAGATAGGAGCGCTCGTCCGCGGAGAATCGGGGTCCAACATTTCCATCTCAGATGTTACCTTCAACGGCAAAGCGCGCGCGGTATTCAACCTGACGGGCGGCGCGACGGGTCCCACGACAGGCGTCGTGAAGCTCAAGGACATTTTTTTCAACAACATCACCGGAAGTGGCACGTTTGACTATGCGGTCCTCGCCGCGACCGATCTGCCGGTCATTCGCGCTGTCAAAGATTCCGCAGGCAAGCCCGCAGGCAGATGCGTCGTGCTTCCCAATGCGGACAAATTCCAAAATATCCAGTGGAACAACATTCGCGTGAACGGGAAGCCGATCACAGACTCCAAGACGCAGGCGGCGGCCGCAGCAGGCTCGGAACAAGCCGTAAGCCGCACGCTGACACTCTTGGGTATCATCTTTTTGATTGGGTACGCGCTCATAGTGGCCTGCAGATCACGCCGCAGGCAGCGCTAACGATCTGAGGCGCTGCATCACCGTTTTCTACACGGCGATTCATTCATCATTCATGCTGACCCGCGATGCTTCGTACATGAAGGTCACGCGTACCGATGCCGAGGCCTTCCAGGTGGGCGATTTCGGGCCTACTGTATCCCGACAAAAGCGGACGCTTTGACTTTTTTCATGGATATGCGAAAAAGGCTTCGGCAAGCAAAAGAACACTGCACAATGCCTCCGACCGGAACAGCATTCATTGTTGCCGGCCAGCGCGGCGCAACCATTTTTGTATACTGTCCCTATGAGTCTTCAGAACACCTCCGGATTCCTTCCGGTAGCAACCGCGATCGTGGGCAACACGCTCGTAACAATCGCCAAATTTATTGCTGCCGCTGTGTCCGGCTCAAGCGTTTTACTCTCCGAAGCGATCCACAGCACTGCCGACACCCTGAACCAAGTGCTGCTTCTCATTGGCTTGCGGCGCTCTCTCAAAAAGGCTGATGACAAATTCGAGTACGGTTACGGTAACGAGCGCTTTTTCTGGGCGCTCATTTCAGCATGCGGTATTTTCTTTTTAGGTGCTGGCTTTACCGCCTATCACGGTTTCATGTCATTTATCCACCCGGAGCCCATTGAGTTCAACTGGATTGTCGTCGCGGTGTTGGTGTTCGCCAGCATCGCTGAATGCTACACATTTTATATTGCCGTGCGTGAGATTCGATGGCAGTTCGCTGGCTTGTCCGTCAGAGAACAATTGAAAGCGGCTGACTCAACCACGCTCGCTGTACTTCTCGAAGATTTAGTAGCCATCTTGGGCGTTGCCGTCGCGATTGTAGCGATTGTGCTCGCGTATATTACGAACAACACGGTCTGGGACGCTCTCGGCTCACTCGTGATCGCTGCGTTACTTGGTGGAAGCGCGATCGTCCTTATTATCAGAAATCGTGGGTATCTCGTTGGACGCTCAATGCCTCAAGAAATGCAGGACGCGGTGATCGAATTCCTCAATGCAGATCCCGCTATCGAGCGCGTCACCGAACTTAAGTCGGCTGCGGTGGGATGGAATTCGTACCGAATTACCTGCGAAGTGGAGTTTAATGGCGACTCCCTGGCGCGAGCGGCATATGGCGGTACCGCGATGCGTGATCAGTACGACGAGGTAAAAAACGATTTCGAACTCTTCAAGCGTTTCGCCGCCGAATATGCTGATCGCGTACCGCGCCTCATGGGCCGCAAGATCGACGAGATCGAGAAAAACATCCGCGCCACCTTCCCTTCCATCCGCCACATCGATATCGAGATCAACTGACCTCTCCCATCATCGGGATATTGAGCCGACGGCGGAAAGTTTCGCCCTTGAAAAGCTCCTTCGTACGGTAGGGTGTATCTCCCCGTGCACCAAGGTGCGCGCCGAAGCGCATCGCCCTAAAACTCGATCCGAGGAAGATCGAATGCTTGCCATATTT
Source organism: Candidatus Parcubacteria bacterium (assembly GCA_003599175.1). GTDB lineage: Bacteria > Patescibacteriota > Minisyncoccia > Phycocordibacterales > UBA2100 > UBA10103. Next base: position 3,550 of record QZIY01000023.1, on the reverse strand, counting down.
CTCTGAAATCGCGTCCACACTTTCAAACACGCGCTTAAATCCCTCCGACTCCTCTACTGCTCCAAAAAGATCGAGCTGCGCCGATGTATTATCGGAAAGCTTGAGAAGCACGATGCCGGTCGCGCGATACTGCGTCCCCTTTTTGAATACAAGCGGATAATATTTTTCAATTTCCCGCAAAATATCTTGCGGTACGCACGTGGCGTGCGGAAGCTTGATCTCGTACCCATGATATTTGAAATCCTGCGTTTTGAGGAAAAAGAATACCGCAGGTGTCGCGAGCTTCCACCTGCGCGCCTTGATGCACGCATTCTCGACATTTTTCGAAAGCTGCGAGTAGACAAATGCGGGATCGGTCGAGGGCGGGGTAAAGGTTTTCGTTTTGCTGATCGATTGGTACGATTCTCGTCCCTTTGCATCGAGTTCGAGCGCCACTTCTCCATTCAATTCCTTCCAAATCTCGAGATATGGCTTACTAAGCAACTTGCGGACCCACACTTGGTCTTTCTCCGCAAAATCGAGCGCTGTTCTGATGCCATATTTCTGGAGATAGGCGGCCGTGTTGGGCCCAATGCCCCACACTTCTTTGATGGGGAGTTGCTTCAGGAATTTTGCGCTATCAGAAAGCGAGATGATCGTAAGCCCGGCGGGCTTCTTCCATCGCGACCCCATCTTTGCGAGCGTCTTGGTGGCGGAAAGCCCGACCGAGAAAGTCATCCCGAGCTCGCGATTGAGATCTTCTTGAATCCGCTCCGCCATCTGCGGATAGCTCATATTGAGTGCGCGGCGAAGGCCCGTGAGATCGGCGAAACACTCATCGATCGAATATTCCTCCACATCGGGCGTGTAGCGCCGCACTATTCGATACATGCGCTCCGAAAAGAGTGAGTACGTCTCATAATCCGACGGCAAGATGACCGCATCCGGACAGAGCTTCTGCGCTTCGTGCAATTTCATCCCGCGCTTCACGCCCGCCTTCTTCACCTCTGGCGTCATCGCGGAGACAATGCCTCGCTCCTTGCCGGTAATCACCGGCTTTCCGCGTAAGTGCGGGTTTTTGGCCACTTCCACGCCCGCAAAAAAAGAATCGCCATCGACGTGAAGAATTGCGCGCGGGAATGATCTCGAGTAACCCCAGGTCATATCAATATTTGCGCACAACGGCAGTAACCAGTGCCTCAACGCGAAAACTCTCCCGCGGATAGATAGGCTTGTATTTTGGATTGCCCGGCTCGAGATAGTGTTGTCCTGTCTTTCTATCGCGGCGCAGGTATTTCATCGTGTACTCGCCGTCGACCATGGCAACCACGATTTGTCCCGGCTTGTACTGCGCCCGCCGTTCGACCACGACCATATCGCCCGGATGAATGCCCGCGTCGATCATTGAATCGCCCTTGACCTTGAGGATGTAGGTCGACTCTTTATTGGGCACGAGGTACTCATCAAAATCCATCACATCGAGGAGTTCTTCCTCGGCAGCCGACGGAAACCCTGCCTCGACGAGGCCGAGGAGCGGAACGCCCGTATGGAGCTGTTTGGGGCTTATACGGCCCCGTGAGTCCTTGGCGATGAGTCCGTCGTCTACCATGCGCTCCAGGAGCTTAAAAACCGCATTTTTGGAGCGGAAGCCCGTGAGCTCCATGATCTCTACGTACCCTGGCATTCTCCGATGCCGCTTATAAAAGGAAATGATCTTATCTCTATGCGCGCGCGACATACGGATAGTATAGGTGAACTATAGTTCACCTCTATGAAGAACATATGTGTATAACTTCTTAACCAAATATTCAGCTCGCGAATGGCTGAATTATTTGAATGGAAATTTGGTACGCGCTCACGGGCAATGTCGACAAACGCGAGGTACAGGACGCGATCAGGTGGCTCAACGGCGAGCTGTATTCAAAGCCGATTGATCGACTGCGTTTTCTGATCGCCGCAGGCGGCGGCGATATCGGCGCGGGTATCAATTTGCATACCTATCTCAAGGCACTTCCCTTCGAGGTCGAGACTATCGGATTCGGCGAAGTCGATGCGGCGGCGATTCTCGCTTTTCTAGGTGGGCAAAAGCGCACCATTATCGAGGGATGCCAGTTTTTCTTCCACGAAGGCCGCTATACGATCACCGATCCCACCGCGCCGATCCATGCGCACGAGGAAGCGATCGCCGTCTTCAAACGCGAGCTACACGACATGATCTACATCATCGCGCGCGAAACGGGCAACGACACAGAGGTCGTTGCCGGTATGCTCCGTCGATCCAAGATTATGAAAACAACAGAGGCCAAAGACTTTGGCCTCTGTCATTCCATCGTCGAGAAATTGCCGCTAGAGCAACAAGATCGCGGGATCGGTTTTGGGTCTAAAACTTAGTACCAAAACGGGTCACCGTAGTACACACCACTGTTTACCATCACGATCGGTCCGCCGTAGTTGCCGTAGCTGTACGAATAGTCAGGCTGTGGGTAATAGCCAATGGGTTGATAGTACTGCGGCTGATAATAGTAGCCCGGTTGCGGGTAGTAATCGTAGCCGTAGGATGAATAGCCGTAGCTACTGTAGCCGCTGCTGCTATACCCATAGCTGCCGTATCCGCCGTAATTCTGCTGTATGTACGGATAGCTGTAACCGCCTCCGCAGCCGCCGAAGTTGGAATATCCGTAATTGACGCAGTACGATCCGCCGTCAAAGACGCTGGGGCCGCTGTAGTCCCAAACGCTGGCGCTTGCCGCCGCCGGAAGGGCGAAGGCAAGCGCAGCGAGGAGACCTACTACCGCGCCAGCGGTAAAAGATCTGCTCAACATAAGCTTTTTTATTTAGTGATGAATGCAGCGCTGAGGGTGCTTCCATCAGAGTTTTTAATCACCGTGTCCTTGTGCATGTCGAATTTGCCATCGCCGTCATCGACAAAGAGAATCGCCTTGTAGGTTCCCCCTTTCACCGTTGCGCGGAGAAGTTCGACTTCGACATCTTCATGTGTACCTGCCTCGAGACGAGCGGCACCCAAGATCCACTCCTTATCATCTTCGATCGCGACCCATCCACGATTCTTAAGCGTGACGGATTCAACAGCGACCATCTTTCCTGCTGTCTGATCAACGACTTTGACTGCTTCGCCGGATGCTGGCTTTGAAGGCGCAGCTGGAGACGCAGCTTCAGAAGGCTTTGCATCGGACTTTTCTTCGCCCGAAACTTCTTCCTTCTCTTCGGTCGTCGAGACAGGAGCCATCGTGGTCGACGGCTTCGCTCGCTTGCCCGCGATCATCATCCATCCACCGACAAGGACGACGAGAACCAGAACGCCAATAACAACTTGATATATACGTTCACTCATACAATTAATGCACGCGACTTATGAATATGAGGTGAGTGTATTCCATATTAAGGCGAGGTCAACAAGGATGTTCATGTGGACAACCTGCCCCTTGGCTCTTAGAGCCCATCAAATAACCCTGGTGCCCAAGTCGAGAGCCGGAATTTTCGAGGCGCGGGACAAGTCGGAGACCGAAGCGTGCCTCCCGGCACGATGAGGTCGAGACGAAGTTCCGTGACC
>QZIY01000036.1 GCA_003599175.1 Candidatus Parcubacteria bacterium | reverse complement strand
GCCGTTGTCCGCATACCGCGATCGAACGATACAAACGAAAGCTCTCCGGCCCTGTGGCCGATCGCATCGACATGTGGGTGCACGTAGGTGAGATGCCTCCCGAGGCGCTTGCGATGGATAAAGGGAGAAAGGGGAATAAAGGGGACGAAGAAGGGGATAAAATGAGAGAGCGGGTCAAGGCGGCGCGCGAACGGCAACAAGCGCGATTCAAAAACGTCAACCACATCACGACCAACTCCGACATGGGCCCGAAAGAGCTCGAGCAGCTCGCAGAGCTTAGCCCGGCAGGGGAAAAAGCGATCATGAATGCCGCGAGAGCGTACAAGCTTTCCGCGCGCGGCTATCACCGTACGATCAAACTCGCCCGCACGATAGCTGACCTCGAGGGGAGCGCGACGATCCATGAGCCGCACATGATGGAGGCGCTGCAGTATCGCGTCCGCGAAATATGAAAGTTATCAAACCCCAGGGCAAGCCGCGGGGTTTTCACCTTTGCTGACTGCGTCGTTCGGAAATGAATATGCAAGCATATTCATTTTGGTCTCTATCCTCGTCAGATAAAAACTAAATTCTGTCTTTACTCTCCGAGAAAAAGATGTGGTCGGGGAGAATGTTGAGTTGCTTGAGGCGATCGGAGACGAATTGCTGCATGGTCTTTTCATCGGAGAAGGGGATGACTTTGTCCTTATCTATGACCGCCCATTGGCCAGCTTCCCTTAAGACATCGACTTTGTTGAATACAACATGCGTCACGCCGTTTATACGTATAGCGCGCTCGAGCGTTTGCATATCCATCCAATTTACTTGGCGGCGGCGGCCGGTCGTGGCGCCAAATTCTTCGCCGATGTCGCCGATCTTGTCGAAAATTGCGCCTTCTGGTTGGAATTTTTTGCTGCCGACGTAGGTTTCATAGATTTTCGCGACACCCCACACGTCCTTGACCGCATTCGGCGGCAAGCCATTGAGGAGTGCTCCCGCTGTCGTGCAATGAGAGGAGGTGACAAACGGGTAGTCGCCCCAATCAATGTCGAGTCCGAAGCCTTGGGCGCCTTCAGCGAGAATTTGTACATCGGCGTCCCCGTACCATTCGTCATACAGATCAATGAGGTACGGCGCGAGCTCTGGCACTTTTTCCGCACGCACACCCGTGCGGCCGTATTTGTCGCGATACGCGGGGCCGTTGCCTTGGCCCGTCGTGCCGATCGCGCCGCCGACCTTTGTATCTTCCTCTTTATTCTGCTCCGTGATCACATGCGCATTCTTCGCGATGAAAATTTTACCCTTCGTATCGATGCCGCCTTCTTCGAGCATCTGTAATTCCTTGAAAAACTGCTCGGGGGAAACGACGCAGCCAGATCCAATAATCGATTTGATACCAAAAAACACACCAGCGGGAATTTGGTGTGTTACGAATTTCTTTCCTTGATGAAAAATGGTGTGTCCTGCGTTGCAGCCGCCGTTGTAGCGGAGGACGTGGGAGTATTTTTGTGTATGTGCCAAATGGTGGGTGATTTTGCCCTTTCCGCAATCTCCATATTGGAGATCAACAACGACATCCGTGCGCAGCGACATATTTCAGCTGCCGTATTGTAGCACGGAAGAATCACGAACAGACAATTGGAAAGCACGGCCGGGACCCGCAACGACGCAGATGGGCCTTATGAAGACTGATCAGAAAGGATTTCTGATGCCGTTTCGGATCTCAAAGTGTAGGTGATTGCCCGTGGGGCCGGAGACCTGGCCAGAGTGGCCGACGTACCCGATCACTTCGCCCTGCGTGACATATTCACCGCTTGAGACCGCGACACTCGACATGTGTGCATAGAGGGTCTGTGAGCCATTGGCGTGCGAGATAACGACGTAGTTGCCGTAGCCACCGTTCCAGCCACCACTTCGTGCGATCGTGACATCACCCGAAGCTGCGGCACGTATCGGTGTACCATTTGGCGCGCCCATGTCGACGCCATTGAGACCGTGGATGCCTTGGGTACGAGTGTAGCTTGCAAGCGGAGACTTGTAGTACCCATTGTTCTTGGCAGGTGCAGGCTTCCCTGCGGGCTTCGAACTCGTACCCGATCCTTTGGTCGGCTCGGGGGTCGCAGGAACTTCGCCGTTGGGTACGGATATTTCTGCACCTGCCCGGAGCGTACTGTTGTCGATACCGTTATGAATGGCAATTTCATTGGCATCGCCACCCGTCGCTTTCGCAATCGATTCGAGCGTGTCGCCTCGTTTGACCGTGTACTTAATTTCAGTCGTCGGCATAATGACGAGCTGCTGGCCAGGCACCAGTTTTGCACCACGAGAAAGATCGTTGAAGGAAAGGATGGTGCCCTCGGACACATTGTGCATCTTGGCAACGGAAGCGACCGTATCGCCCTCGCGCACAATATAGGTGCGGACTGTCGAATTCTTCGGTTTCTCTATATCCGCGCCCGCGCCCGCCGGACCCTCTTCTGGCATCAGGGCCGTGCCGTTCACGATCGTTATGTCGCCACCGCCTCGAGAGGCGGTCGGATCGACGTTGGTGGCGGGAGTAGGGAGAGCGAGCGTCTGCAAATTGCCGGCCGGCTCCTGCGCCTCCTCCTGCGCCGCTGCCGTACCGGTGAAAAAGGCAAGAATGTTGCTCAAGGCGCTTGCCTGGGCAGCCGCAGGGAGGAGCACTCCCAAGAGAAGGAGGAGTGAAATGAAGGTGATGGCCTTCGGCCGTTTCAATTTTCCGTATTTCCTCCGGAACGAACGCTTGGGAGCGGGCCCGGAATCATGTGATGGTGTCGAAATAAGCCAAAATCAGGGGCAAATCATCTTGGCGAACCCCGTTAGAAATTGGAAATTTCTAACGGGGTGAGCGTGAAAAGAAGTCTATAAAACATCTTTTCCAGCTCACGCGCGATAAAAAGCCCTGTCAAAGCAATGGATCGGAACAAACAGAGAAGGAAAGAGATACCGTTCAGGAGAAACAGGAAACCACTGCCGAGATTCACTGTACATTCATAGCGAAGACGCGGCAATAGCGTTTTCCACTCGAGGAGTGAATAGCTTTTTAGTCAAATTCATTGCGTAATCATCGTTATTCGGCAGCGCAGCGCGTCGCGGTCATCGGCAAGCGGGTCACGTCAACGCATACCGCACAACGCCTACCGATACGCGCCGCGCCGCCGTACACCGTATACTGCAATCCGCCAAAGAAGCCTCGTGCTAAAGTGCGAAAATGCCAACAAATTTCCTCGACGGACTCAATGAGCGGCAGCGAGAAGCTGCCGCTCACGGTGATGGACCCCTCCTGATTGTGGCCGGAGCGGGGGCAGGTAAGACCAAGACGATCACCCACCGCATCGCTCGCCTCATAGGCGAGGGCGTACCCGCTCGGGAGATTCTCGCCGTCACCTTTACCAACAAAGCGGCCGGCGAAATGCGAGAACGAGTGCGCAACCTGGTACCTGCATCGCAGGGGACACCCTTGGTCGTGACCTTCCACGCCCTCGGGGTACGGCTCCTGCGCGAATTCCATGCCGAGGCAGGATTGCCGCGCGCCTTTACGATCTGGGACCGCAACGATTCGCTCCGCGCGGTCAAAAAAGCGCTTGAACAGCTCGACATCGATCAGCCTGCACGGGGATTCCTCGGTGCGATATCCAATAAAAAAGGGGATGGCATATCAAAAGAGGAATTCGCCTCAAACACCAAGAGCCATCGTGATCGCCTTGTCGCCCAAGTATGGGAGATCTACGAGGGAAGCTTGCACGAAGAAGGAGCGCTCGATTTCGATGATCTCCTTTTGCGTACGCTCAAGCTCTTACGCGACAACACACGGCTGCGTAGTCTCCTCCAGAACAGGTGGCGCTACATCACTATCGACGAGTATCAAGATACGAACGCGTCGCAGTACGAAATCGCGCGACTTCTTGCGGGCGACGCGCGCAATATCTGTGTCGTCGGCGATACAGATCAAAATATTTATTCGTGGCGCGGCGCGAATCTCGGGCACCTGCTTGAATTTGAAACCGATTTCCCCGGCGCGAAAGTTGTCTTGCTCGAACAGAATTATCGCTCTACGCGCACCATTCTCTCGGCAGCCAACAGTGTGATCGAGAAAAATCGCCGCCGCAAACCAAAAAAACTTTACACCGACAAAGCAACCGGTGAGCCGATCGTCATCTACGAAGCGGGGAATGAGATCGACGAAGCGTGGTTTGTCGCCAACATGTCGAGACAACTCATCGAAGACGGCACAGTACCTCGAGAAATTGCCATCCTCTACAGAGAAAATTTCCAATCGCGTGCACTCGAAGAGGCGATGCTCCATATGGATGTCCCGTATCGCGTCTTGGGTACACGCTTTTTCCAGCGCAAAGAGGTGAAAGATGTACTCTCGTACCTGCGTGCCGCAATCAATCCGAAAAACAAAGCAGATATCACGCGAATCATCGCCGTGCCTGCGCGCGGCATCGGCAAAGTCACGCTCGACAAAATGCTCGCGGGGCAAGACGCAGCGCTTCCTGCCGCGGCAAAGGCAAAAGTATCGGCGTTTCGCATGTGCCTCGCAAAAATAAAACAGGGAATCGAGATCTTGCCCGCATCGGAGGCGGTGGCGCTCGCGATTGAAGTCTCGGGCATGCAGGAGATGTACAAGGGGTCTGACGAGGGGAGAGAGCGGCTCGAAAACATGAGCGAGCTCGTCAACTTCGCGGCGCGATTCGACAATGACGCGCCACCCTCTGGCATCGAAAAACTGCTCGAAGAAGCGGCACTGCAGAGCGATCAAGACCAGCTTGAAGAGGCGCACAATGCGGTTTCGCTCATGACCGTGCACGCATCGAAGGGACTTGAATTCGACGTGGTCTTTATCACTGGCCTCGAACAAGGCCTCTTTCCTGCGATGCGCATGAATGAATCTGCCGACCGCGATCCTGAAGAAGAGCGCCGCCTTTTCTACGTCGCTCTCACGCGCGCGCGAGAGCGACTCTATCTCGTGCACGCACAAGGACGTATGAAGTATGGCTCACGCGAATACGCAATTCCTTCGGAATTTCTCGACGATATCGATGCACGATTGGTGCAGCGCGTCCAAAAGAAACGCTCGCTCATTGATGATGAGGATGTTATTAGGTAGCTTATAGCTGATAGCTTTTAGAAGTATGGGACGCAAAGGAGCACGGCTCGGACAACATTTCCTTATTCACTCATGGGCAGCACGCAAGCTTGCCCATGCCGCGTCTCCTCGAGATGGGGAAGTGATCGTAGAAATAGGGCCCGGAAAAGGAGTTCTGACAAAAGAATTACTGGCACTTGCCCCCGTCATTGCCGTTGAGAAAGATGGACAGTTGGTAGAAAAGTTGCGAGAGACTTTCGCCAACGAAATTAAGAGTGGTCGTCTCACATTGATCGAAGACGATGTGAGGAATTTCGATCCTACAAACTATAAGCTACAAGCTAACAGCTACATCGTTGCCGCCAATATACCCTACTACATTACGGGCGAAATCATCCGCCAATTTCTCACCACGAGCGTGCAGCCGCGCGCAATGGCGCTCCTCGTACAAAAAGAAGTCGCGCAACGTGTCGTCGATACAAAAGAGAGCATTCTTTCGATCTCGGTAAAAGTGTACGGAACGCCCAAAATTATCGCGAAGGTTGGTAAATCACATTTCTCTCCACCTCCATCGGTTGATTCGGCAATTCTTTTGATCGACGATATTTCAAAAAAATTCTTCTCCGATATTTCCGAAGAATCATTTTTCACGCTCGTGCGCGCTGGATTTGCATCAAAGCGCAAGATGATCACCAACAACCTTTCGGCGCTCATGAAAAAAGAAGGGGTCTCAAAATCATTTACTACGTGTGCGATTCCAGAAAACGCGCGCGCAGAAAATGTATCTCTCGATCAGTGGAAATGTCTCGCGCTCAACGCGAAGTCCCGAGCATCGTCATAGAAATACCGGGCAAGACGAAGAGCGGTGCGATGGTCACAATGCAGAAGTAGGGGATGCCGTAGAGTCCGAGTACGTAGCGGCCAGAAGATGGCGGACCATAAGGATACGTACGCGTTGCAGGTGTCCAGATATAGATGCCGCCGCGCGGTGCTCCCACCGAATTCCAGATCGCGACGTTGAAGCAGGGGATCGATGCGCCGACGCGCCCACCGAATACATTGGCAGCAAGAACGTACAAGGGGAACGAACAAAGCAGCATGACGAGCACTATCACGAGCGCCTGCAGTTGGCGGACCATGGAGATAATTGTATCAGCCGTTTTCGCTTTCACGAGCAGGGGTTAAAATGGAAACGTGCATTTCACTACTTACTACGTTCTACGTTCTACGAACTAACCTATGCACTGGCTCCGCACGCACCCTTTCGCACTCCTTTTTGCCGGCGCCGGTGTCATTCTCCTCACCATCATAATCATCATCAACGGCAAGACGTTGCCCACGTCTTCATTTGGCATACCGGTGACTACGGTCTCGACCGGAGGGAGCACCTTGCAAGACCCCGGTATTTCCGAGCGATACCCCACGACGGGTGGCACCGTCGATACCACGACCGAAATTCCTCCATCGGACAATGCTGCCACGTCCACTTCGACCTCTCCAACGATTCCGCTTCCATCCGGGAGCCAAGCGCAGCCGTCCGCACCGACGCAAAGTACAAATCCAGATGAGGCACCTATGCCAGACCCCATTCTCACTTTTGGTGGTTCCTCGGGTACCGCTGCTTCCGGCCCCAATACCTCTCTCGGAGACAGCATCTTAGACCAGGCGTACGCACTCATGCCGACAAGCTACACGCTGCCGACCTATGTCCCCGTCGTACGTACCCCCGAGCAGCAGGCACTCTATCTATATGGCAATATGGCTGGCCTCACGATCCTCACCTTTAGCAATGAGCATGCCGACATGGGCGATGTGCTCACGGAATGGGTCGAGAGTCCCTCGGCCAATAAAGCGGCGGCGCAGGATATTGCTGCAGACATGATTCATGTGGGTGAGACCCTCTTGGCACTCACCGGCGTCCCCGCTACAGCATCGGCGGCCAACCAAGCACTCGGACTCGCGTACCAAGAATCAGGTCAAGAACTGCAGGATGTGATCTCGGGCGGGGGGAGCGTCAATGCCATGAAGAGCTATAACGCGACAGTTGAGGATTTCACGCGAAGCTATCTTGCCGTGGTAGACCTTTTTGTCGCGAGCGGTGTCACCTTTGCACCGACCGATACGGGAAGTGCGTTTAGTCCGCAAGGAGCAAGCATGAGTTCTCAATAATGCACTTTCGCGCATCGAATACTGACAAATCGACAAGCGAAAGCTGATACAATAGATATGTGGAAACCAGACGCTTACAGGAAAGCGGCGATTTTGATTATCAGACTCCTGTACGAGAGAGAGGTGCTTCTCCATTGTTCCTCACAGCCATCCTGTGCGTGTGTGGCTTGATCGGCGTTGCACTCTGGGGCGCATTTTGGAAATCAGATATTGTGGCTACAACGCCATCCGTTGTCGCTGCTGCCGTCCAAGGATCGGAGGATGATGCGGCCACGCTCATCAGTACGATCGCGGCGCGCGCCGGTGGCCAATCGTCTATTGCAGTCGAGGATGTCGCGCCGATGGTTATCGGCACACTCGCCACGCAGTACTCGGTTTTAAAAGAACAGGGCCGCTACACACCCGAGACGGGGGAGGCACTCGCAGAAAAAATGGCGGAAGTCGTACGTGCACCGGTGCAATACAAAATCTACACAACGAAAGATCTAAAACTTTCCGAAGACAATTCATACGATGCGATGCTCGCGTATCGTGCGGAGCTCAAAGAAGCGCTTGTGCCCTTGGTCGCAATCGAAGAACCGGAGATCGGTTTTTTTGCTGGATACATCGAAACGCGCGATCCGCGGTACCTCGACAAGCTGCGAGAGACAGCGGCAGGGTACACAACCGCGATCGAAGATTCTGTGCAGCTCACCGTGCCGCGTGATGCAGCCGAAGAGCATGTGGGTATTTTGAATGCGATGGGACAATTCGGTGCAGTCCTCGCTGCGCTCGCCGACAATGCAGACGACCCGATCACCTCGACGGTACTCCTGCAAACCTTCGACGAGGGCGAACAAAATATGGTGACCTCTTTCAACAATCTCGCGATGTACTATGCGCATCACCCCACACCATGACGCGCTCTCTTTCCAACATCGCCACTCTTTTGCTTATTGCACTCATCATGCCTGTTGTCGTGTTCGCGCAGACCACCGGTACCGGCACGGGAACAGGTACCGACGTTGGTTCCTTGGCTGTAAATACGCCGACAGCAAACGGTATTTATGGATGTAATTCTGTCGGCGCACAAAGCGTCGGGTCTAGATCGGCGATCGGCGGCACCTATGTGCCTGTATCGGACGCGGCGGTGACACTCAATACCGGCTATCTCGTGTATTTGGAATGTGTCTTGCGGCCGCTTGTCGATGCCCAGCGAAAAGCAGTGAGTATTGCGTACGTGAGCAACAACATGGAGCTCTACAGCAAAGGGCGCGATGGCAATCCGATGTGGGTCGTCAACTATGCGAATGAGCGAACAGAAGCTCGTAAGCAAGGGTACATAAAGGCATTCCAAAGCGAACTTCTTTCCAATCTCAACCCGGCATTTCAAAATCAAGTAAAAACAGCATTGGTGCGCAATTATCAAATGGTCACAGAAGCACCCCAAAATAATCTCACGTGTCCCTATCAAGGAGATTTGCGCGCCGTAGCCACTAATCCGCAACAAAATTTCAGTTATGCAGCAATGTTTGCGATAGGCGATCCGAACTGCAATCCCGTCTATGCCTACATGCAAGCGCAAGACCAGTTGAGCGCAAGTGTTGCAATGGCGGACAGCGAATGGATTAATCGACTTACCTGGAACAATGGCATTTACGATGTGCGCGACGCTAACGGCAACGTAACAACGCCTGGCATCTTTGTGGGCGCCATAGGTACGCAATCGGTCACTTCAGGATTCCGCCAGCTTGAGAATGCGGACAACATCGGACAAATTGTCGGGAGCATGTTCGCTGGAATCGGCTCGAAACTTTTGTCCTCTGCGGGTGGCATTCCAAGCATCCTCGCGTCGAATGGTTCTGACTCATATCTCGCGCAAGCAATACAGCAGGAACAAAATGGACTCTTGGGCCAAGCTTCGGGCGTTGCCCTCCAGAATCTCTACGCGATTCTGAATTGGGAACAGCAGTACAACAGCGTCCTCGCCGAAACCGCAAATGTGCTCACTAATTCGATCAATCAACTCCGCTCGTCGGAGAAAGCGTGCTGGGATCTCATCGTGCCAAAGGTATGCACGAGCGGCTCGCTTTCGGGCACTACATGCACCGCAACTTCGGGCGGTACGCTCACTGTCGCGACGTCCACACAATTTTCAGACGCGGCGATTGCGGCAGCTGGTATCGGCTCTGCGGCAACTGCGCTCGAGCAAGCTGTGAATGCATCAAATCAAAACATCGCGACGATCAACTCACTCATCGTCGCCGTGCAGAGCACAGATCCCAACGCGCGCAATACTGCACTTCAAAATCTCGATATCCTCGTCAATGCAAATCCGCCAGTCCTCCACACCGAAAGCAGCATCAACACCGCACGTGAAGATCTCGCAGCGGTACGGGCACAGATGCAGGGCTCGCAGGGAGTGGATGGCTTTGTGAAAAAGACGCAGCAGGCCTGGGCAGGGGATGCGATAGATCAATTCGGCAATCTACAGAAGAGCGCACTCGCCTGGGATGGCAGCATCAACCCGGGAACGGGATGGTGCAACATCAATAAACAATCGACACTGGATCAGTGGATCCAAAAGTGGTCGCAATAATATATGTACGCTCTAAAGAAAAGATTTCTTAGTGCAATCGTGCTAGCACTTCTCGCTGTAGGGCTCGTGCCAATTCCAGCATCTGCTCAAAGTGCCGTCCCTGATGTTGTGACGCAAAAATGCGCCGCAGAAGGCAGCTGGTACACTTATACGCCGAAAGTCACAGATAACGGCAACAACACATACAAATGTACGATAGGTGGTCGATATGTAATCTTTAACGCAGAGGGTACAAAAATAGACGAGGGGATTGGCACCATATTAAACGGCGACGTGTCCACGAAAGCTACTCCCGTAGATTGCAGTAGTTGGGTTGGGTACACGGGCAGCATGGCAACGTGTATGTTCAGGACATTCGTAACCGGCATCGGCGCCGTACTGATGTCCATCACAGCCTGGCTTTTGGGACTCGCCGGATTATTGTTCGACTGGCTCGTGTATCACACAATAATCGTATTTACCGACTCTTTCTACAACAGCGTGAGCACCGGTATCAATACGGGATGGAGGATATTCCGAGACATCGGCAATATTATGATCATTGGCACGTTTGTGTTTCTTGCCATCTCGATGATACTCGGGCTGAAGAATTATGGCGACAAAAAGCTGATAGCGAATCTTATTCTGGTGGCGGTCCTCATAAACTTTAGCCTATTGTTTACGAAAATTATTGTAGATTTTTCCAATTTCACGGCCACACAGTTTTACGCCGCTGCAAAATTTGATCTCACCGGAACACCGAACAATATAGCAACATTACAAGCGGGTGATTCAAAGTGCCAACACAGTCCTACAAGCAGCTTTACGAACTGTGGTATCGCAGGCGCTTTTATCGCAATGTCGGGTGTTACCGGTCTCGCCGATGCGTATGACAAATTAAATAGCGTCGCGCAAACAAGCGACAATGGTTGGAAAGCCCTGCTGTATGGACTCATCAGTGCCGTTCTTTTTGCTGGCGCTGCATTCATATTGTTTTATGGCTCATTCATCATTCTCATGCGAGCCTTGCTCATTATCTTTCTCTTGCTTACTTCCTCACTTGCGTTCCTAAGTTACATCATTCCGAACAAACAATTCGTGGAGAAAGGGTGGAAGCTGTGGTGGGATTCACTCTTAAAAATATCGATATTGGCACCGCTTCTTATGGTGTTCTTGTTTATCGTCACACAAATCATCGCAACACTAAATATAAACGGTACCGGTACAACGCTCGGTAAATTGGCGTCTGATCCTAATTCAAATACGATCGGCGCACTATTCAATTACCTTATCGTGCTCGGCCTTCTTTTTGCATCCTTCAAAATATCTAATAGCATCGCGAGCGGCGTTGCGGGCATGAACATGTCTTCCATGATGGCTGGCGCCATGAAAGCGGTAGGGACATTCACCCGAGTCCCCGGGTTAGGGTACGCCCTCGGTCGATTCGGCTATGCTCGAGCGGACAACTTGCAAGCTAAGGCCCAGAGTGCATCCTCGCGCGCAGTTGCTCCGCTCAATGAAATGAAAAAATTTGAAGGTCTTGCCGAGCAACACCGTGCAACAAGCCCGAAGCTTGCCGCGCAATATGATGAGCAAGCAAAAATCGCAAGAAATGAAGCAGAGCGTCACCTCCGCCAGTCTTCTCGACTCGGTCGACGTTCCGCCAACGCTGCAAATTGGGCTTCGACCAAATCATATAGCAAGCGCTTGACGGAGCGCGCAAAGGCAGCGGGTTCGGCCCTCACGCGGGCAACCCCTGACGCAGGAAAAGCACGGACTGAGGCAGAGAAGCAAACCGCCGATGCAAACGCAACGAGATTGCAAGCACAGAAGGCCGTGCTCGATGAGGCAACACGCGCAGCGGCAGCAGAAAGCCAGGTGGTTACTGATGCGCGTGCGCAACGCGATACGGCCCAGAAAGCACGCGATGAAGCGCTCCTTGCAGCATCAAAAGCCGCCGGTCGCGATCATTCAGAAATGCAACCTAATATGCCTCCAGAAATGATAAAGGTGTTCAAGGATGAGATTGCGACGATCGGCGACGCATCTACACGCTCACGTATCGAAACCAAACTTGAAACAGCCATCTCTCCGGAATCCATAAAGGCAATCCGTCAGGAGATCGTGAACTCTGTTGACGCACCACAAAAAGCGGCGACGCAAGCGGCATTGAGTAAAGCGGAAGACGAACACCAGAGCGGCATGCGCATGGAAAGTGCTCGCATTGAAGCTGTGCGCCAACAGCTGATTAAGGACGCAAATACAGTTGCCAGTCTGAAGACGGGACAGGACTTCCTCACAGCAGAAAAGAAGTTGAATGACGCAAATGCGCTTCTCGGTGTAGCGAATACGCGCCAGAGGGATGCCGAGCGAAACAAGAATGCACAACAAGCTGCATACAATAGAATCGAAGCAGAGGTCACTAAGGCAGCCAAAGAAGCAGGGCAGGCGGCGTCAGATGCTGCCACGGAGGCGGCAAAACGAGTTGCGGAACGCATTGGCGCTCGTGGGGTCAATAGAATACCAAACATCTTGGATCGAAGCGCATCAGCAGCGGCACTCGTCAAGACGGTACGCGTCAAGAAGACTGAAGAGCGGCTTTCCGATATTCTCAAAGAAGTGGCAAAGGAACAGCAATCAAATGAACCTACATCATCAACAGGAACCACAACATAATCTATGGATGACATAATGGCAGACCAGGAGCTACGAAACAAAATTGCAGAGCGCTTTAAGGAGTTGCCGAGTGTTGTGCAGGAAGTAATCCTTTCGGCAAATATAGAGGAGCACATGCGATCACTGGCTGAACAGCACCAGTTACATTTTGATCAATGGAACATACTTGAAAACGAGGTAATGCTTGCACTCCTCGGACTTGAAAGCACTGAGGATCTCGCAGAAAATATTGAACATGAGGTTGGAGTGCCAACGGAAGTCGCACACAAACTTGCAGAAGATATCTCGCAAATCGTCTTCGAACCAATCCGCGCAGATCTTGAGGAGGCACTCGCAGTAGAACATACCGAGGAAACACCGGAGACTCCTGTAGAAAGAGTCGTCGCAGCAGAGCACCCGCTCGCGCAAGTGGTACCGGCAATTGCGCCGATTTTACCTGGCACGCCACCACCGCCGCCACCGGAAGGGAAGGCCGTCCGTGCACCGATCTCCGAAAGCTACAACGCGGGGCAGGCAAGCCAGGAACGCAGAATAGTAGAGGGCGACCCATATCGAGAATCAGCTGCTTGAAGAGGTATAATAAAGTGCGATGCAGTTCCAGATCCCACAATTCATTGAGGTTGAGGACAAGATTTTCGGTCCGCTCACGTTCCGCCAATTCGTCTACATCGTCGGCGGCCTCGGAAGCTCGTACCTTTTATATCGTGTCCTGCCGCTTTTCATCGCGCTCCCCATTATTGCCGCCCTTTTGGGCCTCTCGGCCGCGCTCGCATTCTTTAAGTACAATGGCCGCCCCTTCATCCTTGCGCTTGAGCATGGCTTCACGTTCTTCATCCATCCGCGTCTCTATCTGTGGAACAATGAGCGCAAGCGACAAACGGTGACCGCAAAGCAGACAGACACTCCATCAGAGAAGGGGGAGGTCTATGTACCCAAACTCTCCGAAAGTAAGCTCCATGAGCTCGCATGGTCTCTCGATATCAAGGAGCGCATCGCCGCCGGCATCGGCAGCGATGAAGATTTAGAGCAAACGGGCGGCGTGATGCCACCGAGGGATGCGATGTCGCCCGTTATGACGATGCAAGATGTCGCACGCAGACGCGAATAGCCAAACGTGCATAAAAAATGCGATACAATGAGCGTACGCGCTCTATGCCGAACGCAACATCCGCGAAAAACAGCAGATCGACACAGGACTTCGTACCGATTTCCGAAGTGCGCGACGGCATTGTCGTTCTTAAAGATGGGGGATTGCGCGCAGTCTTGCTCGCTTCCTCGATCAACTTTGCACTCAAATCCGAAGATGAGCAGACCGCATTCATCGTCCAGTTCCAAAATTTCCTCAATTCGCTCGATTTCACGGTACAAATCCTCATCCAATCGCGCGCTCTCGACATCCGTCCGTACGTCGCCACACTGGAGACCGCCTACAAGCAGCAGCTCGATGACCTCATGCGCGTGCAGATCCGCGAATACATTGAATTCGTGAAGAGCTTCACCGAAGCCGCCAACATCATGACGAAGAACTTCTTCGTCGTCGTGCCCTACACCCCACCGATTGCACCGGCAGGGAAGAATCCGCTTGCCTTTTTACCCATCGGCACCAAGGAAGAAAAGCCACAAACGGCAGATACCACCTTCGCCGAAGCAGTGACGCAGCTCGAGCAGCGCATTTCCATCGTGCAGCAGGGATTGGTCCGCACCGGCGTCCGCACGGTACAGCTCGGCACCGAAGAGACAATCGAATTGCTCTACAAGATGTTCAATCCGGGAGAACAGGGGAAGCCGATGCCATTAAATGGTCAGTAGTTCGTAGAACGTAGTACGTAGAAAAACATGAAAATACAAAATAGAATAAAAAATATTCCCACCACGAACTACGAACTACGTTCTACGTACTCAAATATATGAAATTCACCGATCTTCTACCATTTGGCAACAAAGGCGATGATGAAAAGGAGGTTTTGCCTGTATTGCCGGAAGAAATCTACAAAGCGGGTGTTTTGGACCTCCAAGACGTAATCGCGCCGCATGCCCTCAAGATCAATTCCAAGGAGCTCGATCTCGGTGAGAAGATCGCTCGCACATTTTTCGTCATTTCATACCCGCGCTTTCTCACGACGGGCTGGTTCGCGCCGATCATCAACATGGACAAGGTCCTCGACATTTCAATCTTCATCCACCCCTTGGATACCAATGAAATGCTTCGCAAATTTCAAAAAAAAGTGGCGGAGGTGCAATCGCAAATCTCGACACGTGAACAGAAGGGGATGGTACGCGACCCGCTTCTCGATACCGCCTATTCCGACCTCGAACACCTGCGCGATTCTCTGCAGCAGGCACAGGAGCGCGTCTTCGACGTGGGGCTCTACGTCACGATCTACGGCTCCACGCGCGAGGAGCTCGATAAAGTAGAGACAGAAGTGCGCGGCTCCCTCGAGAGTCGCCTCGTCTACATCCGCCCGGCGCTCTTCCAGCAAGAGCAGGGCTTCCGCTCGACACTGCCTTTGGGTGCCGACGAGCTTACCGTGCACACGAAGCTCAATTCTGCACCGCTCTCCTCAATCTTTCCATTCATCTCCTTCGACCTGACGTCCGATCGCGGCATTCTCTACGGCATCAACCGCCACAATTCCTCACTGATTCTCTTCGATCGCTTCTCGCTTGAAAACTACAATTCCGTAACCTTCGCAAAATCCGGTAGCGGTAAATCCTACACGACCAAGCTCGAAATTTTGCGCTCCCTCATGTTCGACGTCGAAGTCATCGTCATCGACCCGGAGCGTGAATATGAATACCTCGCGGAAACCGTCGGCGGACGCTATTTCAATATTTCGCTTTCATCAGAACACCACATCAACCCCTTCGATCTCCCGATTCCGCGCGAAGATGAGAATCCCTCCGATGTGTTGCGCAACAACATCATCACCCTGGTCGGCCTTTTCCGTATCATGCTCGGCGGTCTCACGCCGGAGGAAGACGCAATCATCGACAAGGCGATCACCGAGACTTACGCGCTCAAGGACATCACGCCAGAAGCGAATTTTGCAACCGTCGAACCGCCCCTTCTTTCCGATTTCGAACTCGTGCTCTCCGGCATGGAAGGGTCCGAAAGCTTGGTGCAGCGTCTCTCAAAGTACACGAAGGGTACGTGGAGCGGCTTCATCAACCGCCCGACCAATGTCGACATGAACAAAAAACTCGTCGTCTTTTCCGTACGCGACATGGAAGACGATTTGAAGCCAGTCGCCATGTACATCATTACGCACCACATATGGAACGTGGTTCGCAAAGAACTCCGCAAGCGTCTTCTCGTCATCGATGAAGCGTGGTGGATGATGCGCAGCGAAGACACCGCATCGTTCCTCTTCGGTATCGCCAAGCGCGGCCGCAAATACTATCTCGGCATCTCCACGATCACACAGGACGTCTCCGACTTCTTGAATTCTCCGTACGGCGTCCCGATGATCACAAACTCATCGATCCAGCTTCTATTGCGCCAGTCGCCGACATCGGTCGATCTCGTGCAGCAAACCTTCAAACTCTCCGACGAAGAAAAGTACCTCTTGCTTGAATCAGATGTAGGGGAGGGAATCTTCTTCGCAGGATTGAAGCATGTCGCGATCAAAGTGATCGCCTCATACACCGAAGACCAGATCATCACCTCCGACCCGTCACAAATTCTCGCAGCGCGCAAAGCGCGCGACGAAATGTCGCAAGATGATATCGCGCTTCCGCAGCAGCCCGCTCGCGCGCCCGAGCAAGCAGCCGATGCGCCGAAAAAATCGTTCCGACTTCCTGCTGAATTAGAACCGCCACCTGCCTTTGCACAGTCGTCCGGTGTGCCACCGGAATTGCAGCGCGCTCCAGCACCAACAATCTCATCGGGAAACCTTGCGCCCCCGTCTACACCCGAGCCGACGCCAGAGCCAGCCGCACCTGTCGCACCGCCTGCGCCCGCTACACCAGAAGCAAGCGCGATCATCTCCCGCATGCCTATCTCCTCAGCTCCGACACCGGGACCCATCATGCCGCCGCAAACACCAAATCGCCCCGCTCCGCCGGGCATTGATGCTCCCATATGACCATGATCAAGCACGTACGCTTGGTGGCACTTTTCCTCATTGTCGCACCCGCGCTTGCGTCTGCACAGTTTTGGCTCCCGGGATTTGAAGACAAATTGACGATGATCATGACCCCGACAGCGCCGGGACCATACAGTTCCGTACACCTCACGCTCGAAGGCTCGCTCTTCAACAACCAAAGCACGACGGTCGCATGGACGGTGAACGGTACAGCCGTTGCGGCAAATGCCGATGGTAGCATCGATATTCAAATGGGTGCAGCAGGGGAGAAGAAGACCATTGTAGCGACGATGGGCACACAAACAGTCACGCGTGTCGTTATTCCGGCAACCGTGGACCTCCTTGTAGAAGCGACGAGCTACACGCCGCCGTTTTTCAAGGGGCGACCACTCGCTTCCCCCGGCACGAACGTCCGCGCTCTTGCGATACCGCACCTCGGCGACATCACGAGCAATGAGATCACATACACGTGGCGTCAAAATGGCAGTGTTATCGCACAAGGGAAAGGCAGGTCGAGCATCACACTCTCCGCACCACCGCTTTTCGGAGCTGACACGATTTCCGTCGAAGCACGGTCGGCTGACAGCACATACGTCGCCTCCGCTTCCGTACGTCTCCCCGGCATTGATCCAAATGCGACGCTCTACATCAATCATCCGCTCGTCGGTATCGAATACTATGATGCCATAGAGAGCGGCGCAGAAATTTCCGACACCGAAGTAACATTTTCCGCCGTCCCGTATTTCATCAGTGCGGGGGGGCCGAGCGCGCAGGATCTTATCTACGAATGGGTCATCAACGGTCGTCCCGTACCGGCGGGGGAGACAAAGATGAATGAGCTCACGATCAATGCGGCCAACTCGACCGGCGCCGCACAGATCGCACTCTCCCTTTCGTCCTCGGTCAATTTCTTCCTGCGAGCCGACCAATCGTGGAATGTCCGCTTCACTGGGACAGGCAGTACGATTCCAGGCGTCGTACCACAATCATCTGATTCACGCTTCGAAAGCGGCATTTAATATCATGAACACCGCAACACACATCCTCCGTTACATACTGATTGGTATGGTAGTGCTTCTCTTGGGGAGCTTGGCTGGGTGGTACGCATATCTACAGACACAAAAAAATCCGCTCGAGAAAGTGAGCGATGAGACAAATTCCGAAGGCTTCGAAGGAAATCGGGGTGGACCCGTCGGCGCCGTCACCGCGGGACCAGTCGAAGGCACCGAGGGAGTGGAAACGACACCCGAAAAACAAATCGAGCGACTCTGGCGCGTGTCACAGGGGCCAGTTGCGGGCTTTGCGTTCACCACGCGCACATTGCCGACCGCATCCGCTTCGTCTTCAGGTGCACTCCTCTATACCGAACGCGCCAATGGATACATTTTCGGCGCCGACGTTGAAAATCAGCGCGTCACACGCATCACCAACACGCTCATGCCGAAAATATACGAGGCCTACTTTCCCGATGGAGAACATGTGCTCCTGCGATCGATGGATGAGAGCGGATCGATTACCACCTTCGCGGGCAGCTTCCTCACGAAAGACGCGACCACGACTCCACAATCACTCACCGGCTCGAATTGGTCGGCGAATATCCGCGACATCGCACTTGACGAGAAGGGCAAAACAATCTTGACTTTGACCAACGACGCGGCAACAGGAGGATCGATCGGCACGACGCAACTTTTTGACGGCACGAAACGCACGCAGGTATTCTCTTCGTTTATCCGCAGCTGGGAACCTGTCTACGGACAGGGGCAGCTCATCGTATTTACCAAACCCTCGGACGGTCTTCCCGGATATGCGTATCGTGTCGGATCATCGGGCGCGCTCTCACTCCTCGTCGGCCCGATTCCTGGCCTCTCTGTCCTGCCGCACCCCACGGAAAACGCACTCCTCTATAGCGGCTCTGGCGAAGGCCGTATGGCACTCCTCTCGCAGGTGGAGAGCGCAGCCGCGGCTGAACTCTCGCTCATCACGATCGCCGACAAGTGTGTCTGGGCACCCGGGAAGACACTGATCGCATACTGCGCCGTGCCCAAAACGATTCCGGCCTCAAACATAATGAACGATTGGTATCGAGGCGCACTGCATACGGAAGATTCCTGGATGAAAATCGATATCGCAACGGGCGAAACAGAAGAGCTCTTCACACCGCAACAGTCGTTCGATGTAC
Source organism: Candidatus Parcubacteria bacterium (assembly GCA_003599175.1). Taxonomy (GTDB): domain Bacteria; phylum Patescibacteriota; class Minisyncoccia; order Phycocordibacterales; family UBA2100; genus UBA10103. Next base: position 30,564 of record QZIY01000036.1, on the reverse strand, counting down.
ACGCGCCAACGATCGACGCGAGCGGTTCGTACATCGCATTCACCAACGGCAAGGATCAATCGCTCTGGATGCTTCGCGTCGTGCAATAATAGTGTCATATGCTGGCTATGCGTCGTTATGTGCTTACGACTTTGATCGCGAGCGCACTCTTTGTGCCGACAGTTTTGATCGCACAAACCACAAATTATGTACCGCTTGCAGACTACAGCGGAACGCCGATCGGAAGTGTCTACGGCGCCGGGGGACAGCAGACGCTACCGCAATACGTGCGGACACTGTTTGCCATTGCGCTTTCTGCCGGCGCGATTCTTGCCGTCATCCGCCTCGTCTGGGCCGGCTACAAATACATGGGCACCGACATGTGGAGCCAAAAAGGGGAGGCGAAAGCGATTATCAAAGACGTGGTTTTCGGCATGCTCCTCCTCCTCGGCACGTACCTTATTCTGTATCAAATCAACCCGTGCATCCTCAATCTCGATATCTTGCAATCGTTCGGGAGCGGCGGACAAGCTTGCAGCTACGCACAAAATGGCGCGTTCTAGTGTCTACGCTGCGTACTTGATCACAACGCGGCGATTTCTTCCTTCACCCTGTGACTCTGTCTTTACATTCGGCTCGTCTTGGAGCGTCGTGTGCACGATGAGGCGCTCGTAGGCCGTCATGGGAGAGAGCTCAACGTCGTATTGGAATGAGCGTGCGCGCTCGGCCATCATCTTGGCCTTCGTCTGCAAATCTTTGATGTGGCGAATGCGGTATTCATCGACATCCACGAGGAACATGGGGCCGCGCTCACTGCCACCCTCCGAAGGGGTTGCGTGCTTCTCGGCGATCTTCTTCACCAACGTGTCGATCGCATGAATGGTGTCGCCGTGAGGGCCGATAAGTTCGCGCGAATCGGCGACATTTTTGATGGAAAACACGGTTTGCCCGCCCAATTCCACGGTTTCGACGTTCGCACCCCCGTATCCCATGGCGCTCAAAAGCTCTTTGACTGTCGTTTCGATTCTGTCCATCCCGTTAGAAGCCATAGACGAATTGACTTATGGGGATAAAACGTGCCGCAGATGTATATATTTTGAAGCTTCTAACGGGATCCATTGGGGCACTATACCCCGTAGTACAGTTCTCAGCAAAATCTCGAAAAAATGAGCAAGAAAATGGTATCGATCAGCGACTTGTCTGCAGAACACCGCTTAAGCTGAACTGTCTACCGGGCAGGCCCCAAAGAGAATCTAAAATCGGCGGCCCGAGAGGAATTCCTGACCGATCATAAAGATATTGGCAGTCACCAAGTAAAGGGACGCGACGGCGGGGAAGAAGTAACCGACGGTGCCAATGATAACCGGCATCACATAGCGCGCCTGGAAATCAAAGCTCTTCGCGAGATCGTTGGAAAGCGATGCCTCGACGGCCGATTCTTGCTTCGCAGTCGACCCCATCGAGATACGGGTGTAGAGGAACTGCGAAATTGCGACAAGAATGGCGAGGACAATATTGTGCGCCGCAGACATGTCAATAAAACCCAAAAACTGCATGTCAACCGACTCCGGCGCGCTCACAAAGGAGTACAGAATCTCCGATTTGATCTCCGGCAGCCCGCCGTGGGTAAACATATAGTAGAGCGCGATAAGGATGGGCAGCTGTAGGAGGAGGAGGCCAAACCCCGAGAAGGGGCGTATTCCACGCTCCTTATAGAGCGCCATGATCGCCTTGTTTTGCTCTACCGGATTGTCTTTGTGCTTTTTCTTGAGCTGCTCGACCTCTGGTGCCACTTTTTTCATCGCAAGCTGCGATTCTACGGCACGTTTGGAGAGCGGGAAGAGGACAATACGCACGACGATGGTGAGGAGAATGACGGCAATACCCACATCGTGCCCCGGAACCTTATCGACCAAAAAAATAAGCCCGTTGTAGAGCGGGACGTAGATAATCGTATAGAGAAAGTCGAGCATTGCGGAAGATTTTACCCTGTGAGATAGAAATATACTAGCTCATTCACAAGCATCTGACGCGGATATCTCACGGGGTGTACCTTACAGCGCCAATTTCGCGAGGAGGGCCGAGAGAGACACCTTTATTTCAGCGAAAGATGCGTTCAATGCAGCTTTTTTAGGGTATACCACTATCGCAACAGGCTGCTTGAAGGCAGAAACAAGAGGAGCCACGATCTCCCGACTCCGACGCTTCAGTGTATTGCGGTCGACTGCCTTTGCGGCGACCTTTTTCGATACCACACAGCTACATTTTGGCTCTAATCCTATGTTTATTGGCCATAGAGACACTGAAAACAACTCATCGGCCACTCGACGCTTCGGAGGGCGAGTAGGGAATTCTGCGCGGGAAAGGCGAGAGGCGCGGGCCATTTAGACAGAAAGCTTTGCGCGACCCTTGCGGCGTCGGCGGGTGAGGAGCTTGCGACCATTTTTGGTGGCAGTGCGACCCAAAAAGCCGTGAGCACGCGCTCGCTTGCGCTTCTTCGGCTGGTACGTTCGTCTCATGGGCGCCACTATAACCTTAATATTCATCTATTTCAACCACGCCCCCGCCCAGAAAAGAGGGGTGGGATATTTTTTGACGAGAACCATGGTCGAGTGGCGCTTGTCGGCTGCCGGTTACGTCCGGCGCCGACAAGACACCACGAGCGTCGCAGGCGGAAAATATCCCACCCCTCTTTTCGATTTCCACAACCTATCCACAGATTTTGCACATTCCAAACAGAAACAACGCAACCTTACGAAACAAAACAATGCGCGTATAATACTCGGGTCTCCTTTCTTATGACCAACCGAGAACTATGGCAAAATGCACTCGTACAAATAGAACTCGGTACTTCGCAGGCATCGTTTCGCACTTGGTTTCGCAATACTGACGTCGTTGGCCGCGATGGCGGCACCATACAAGTTGCCGTCCCTTCAAAAATCGTGAAGGAGTGGTTGATGGAAAAGCATCACAAGCTCATCTTGAAAGCACTTCGCACACTCGATACATCCATCCGCACCGTTGAATACAGCGTGCACCGCACACCCATCGGCGGGGGAGAGCGCAAGCAGCCGCGCCGCGAACAACAGCAGTCAGAAAACACCGCAATGGACCTTGGTTCGCTCTATATAGATAAGCGCGACAACTTAAACCCACGCTATACCTTCGACACCTTTGTCGTCGGCCCCTTCAACCAACTCGCACATGCCGCTGCCAAAGCGCTGACGGATCGCCCTGGCCTCGCATACAATCCTCTTTTCATCTACGGAGCGACAGGCCGCGGCAAAACACACCTCATCCAAGCGATCGGTAATCATTTCAAGAAAAGCCGGGGCAATATGAAGGTGCTCTACGTCACCTCCGAGCGCTTTGCCGTGGATTACATCAATGCAGTGCGAAGTGGTCGTGCCAACAACTTCAAAGATCAGTACCGTCAGTACGACATGCTCATCATGGATGACATTCAGTTCATCGCGAACACCGAAAAAACCCAGGAAGAACTCTTCCACCTCTTCAATGCACTCCATGACAACAACAAGCAAATTGTCTTCTCGAGTGATAAGCACCCCATGCTTCTCCCGGGATTTGAAGAGCGGCTCAAGGGCCGCTTCCAGGCGGGTATGATCGCTGAGATTCCCGAGCCAGATGTGGAGTCGCGTACCGCCATCATCAAAGCAAAGATCGACCAGCATGGTTTTTCGCTTCCAGACGACATCATTCAGTACATTGCTGAGAACGTGCGCGGCAACATCCGTGAACTCGAGGGGATTCTCAATATGATTGTGTGCAAATCACAACTCAAGGGCCGCGTCATCTCCCAACAAGACGTCCGCGCGCTCATCAAACACAACGTGAAGCCTTCGCGCGGTGTCTCTATCGATGAAGTGGTGCGCCGCATCGCGGGGTACTACGAAATTGCCGAGAAGAGTATCTACGAGAAGACGCGCAAGAAGGAAGTGGTGCGCCCGAGACAGATTATTATGTACATGCTGCGTGAAGAATTTAATGTGTCATACCCCTCGATAGGGGAGAAGTTGGGCGGCCGCGATCACACCACAGTGATTCACTCCTGTGAAAAAATAAAAGAGGAAGTAAAAACCAACAACACCCTCGAGCAGGAGATCGAACAAATTCGCGCGCTCATCCATGCCTAACCTCTGTGAATATTCTGTGAAAAAGAACTGTGCACCACGGGTACAACTTTGTACTAATACACAGATGGGGTACGCATCGGTTTCTCATTCACAGTTTCTTCACACTCGCGCACAAAACTATCAACATGTGAGTAACTCGATTTTTCCCAGCATTCAAGCCATTATTCGCACCTTTCCACAGTTTCCACAGTACTAATAGTATTAATAGTTTTTTAATAAACTCTTTTTATGAACCTGGGTACAACGAAAGGACATCTCGTAAACGCGATCAATCTCGCAGAGCGTATCGCAGGAAAAAAAGAAACACTCCCCGTGCTCTCGTGTGTGCTTCTTGAAGCGGGAAGTAACACTCTCACGGTACGTGCGACCAATCTTGAGGCAGGTATCGAAATCACGATCCCGGCAACTGTCGAGGATAAGGGGATGGTTGCAATACCCGCGGGGGTTATTTCGCAAACAATCCGCTCGATCACTGGAGATGCGATTAAGCTCAAGGGGCAGGATGGAAATCTCTCTGTGGAATCGCGCGGCTCCAAGAACCTCATCAAAGCAATTCCACACGAAGAGTTTCCATCCTTGCCTGTATCGAACGAAAAGCAGGGGTTTACAATGTCTCGTGAGCGATTTATCTCCGGTGTCTCTGCAGTGATCTATGCGGCATCACCCTCGATGATTCGACCTGAATTGGGGAGTGTGTATGTGGCGATCGATAGTGGCAATATCACCGTGGTGGCGACCGATTCGTTCCGCCTTGCGGAAAAAACAGTAAAAGGGGTGACGAAGAAGGAGAGTGGAGAGCTTCTCATTCCGCTTAAACACGCGCAGGAGCTTCTTTTCATACTCGAACGACTCGATACCGAAGATATCACGATTGTTGCGGAGGAGGCGCAAATAAGCGTTTCAGGAAGCGGTGTGCGATTTGTTTCCCGTGTGGTGGATGCGCAATTTCCAAACTACAAAGAAATCGTGCCGAAAACATTTATGACAGAGGCGACGCTTCTCAAGAATGATTTTCTCGAAATTTTACGTAAAGCGCGCGTCTTTTCGGGAAATGAAAACCATGTGGGTTTTCATGTGTATCCCAAGCGAAAGATATTCAGTGCGATTGCGCGCAGTTCGGAAATCGGCGAGATGTCCGATGTGTTGGATGCCGCTGTTTCGGGAGAGGATATTGATATCAATTTCCACATCGGCTACCTCTCCGATTGTCTTTCGTCTATACAATCCGATTCCATTCAGCTTGGATTTGCTGGCACGGGACGCCCCCTTGTGATTCGTGGCGTATCAGACGCGTCATTTATGTATCTGGTGATGCCGCTCAATAGGTAGTTTTTGTGGCGAGTACCTCCCGGCAATGTATTTTTAGCGGGTCGGGATTTTCTTGCTAGAAAATCCCTCAGCTTCGCACTGTCGTGCTGCAGAGACTTGAAAAATACATTGCCGGGAGGTACTCGCTTACGCCCTACTGAATCGTGAACTGAATACTCGTCTGCGTTGTTTCGTTGCCGCGGAGTTGGAAGATTGCCTGGAGTGTTGCCATGCCGCGTACCATGGGCATGAATGAAATAGTGAATGGTGCCGCGGTTGCAGAGCCGACAGGAGTGCCGTTGAGAAGATAGGTGACGCCATGGACATCTTTTGGATCCGGCATGCCGACGGTCACCGTGATTGGGTTTGATCCCGGGATGATACTGCCCGCACCGGGAGAGGTGATGATGTAAACGCTGTTCCCCTGTCCTCCGATTCCGGATGTTGAGGTGCCGCTTCCCGCGAAGCCGCCTGCCCACAATTGCACCGGGTAATCCCAGTGGATGGTTTGTACGTCAGCCCATGGATTCATATTGAAGCCCGATCGCGGAGAATCTTTGTTTACCCAGTAGAGGATGTCGTGGAGACCTTTGGTGGCATCCGTGTTCCAATTGCCACGCAGCACGGGCGGGAGCGAATCATAATTCGGATCGGGCGCAGGTGGTGCGAAATCATCGGCCGGATATTTGTCGGTCGCGTACTCCATAAACTCATGCCACATCGGCGCGATGATGAATGCGGCAATGCGTCGCACCATCGGGCTGTTGTCGTTGTTGCCCGCCCATGCCCCGACGGCGATCGATGGGGTATAGCCGAGGACCCACACGTCGCGGTAGTCGTTGGTCGTACCTGTCTTGTCTGCCACGTTTTTCCCCGGGAAATTGAGGGGGCTATCGAGGCCGAATTCTGCGGCGCGTGCCTTGTTGTCGGAGAGAATACTATTCATTTGACGCGCGATTTGTGGATCAAGGACTCGATTCGGTTTGGCTTCGAATTTTTCTAGCACCTTCCCGTTTTTATCCGTCACCTCGAGGATGCCCGTCGGAGGATTGCGGACGCCGTCGTTGGCAAATACAGAATACGCAGCTGTTTCTTCGAGGAGGGTGACTTCACCGCCACCAAGGACGAGTGTGAGGCCATAGTGGCCGGGCGCTTGATCGAGTGTGGTGATGCCCATATCTCGAGCGGTTGCGAGAGATTCTTCGATACCGGCGAGGTAGAGTGCCTTCACGGCAGGGATGTTTTGCGACTGGGCGAGCGCATCGCGGAAGCTGATGGGGCCGCTGAATTTGCCGTCGTAGTTTTGTGGTGAGTAGCAGGGCGGCTCGCTGTTGGCGACATCCTGCGGCGAGCAGGCGGTCGAAAACTGTGTTTGGAGATTGTAGACGACCGTCTCTGGTGTGTAGCCCTTCTTGAATGCGGTTGCGTACACGAATGGTTTGAACGAAGAGCCTGGTTGGCGCTCAGCGACGGCGACGTTTACCTTGCCTTGAATTTCATCATTGAAATAGTCGCGCGAGCCGACCATGGCGAGGATTTGTCCCGTCTTTGGGTCGATGGCGACCATGCTCGCGTTGGATGCGTTGAAATTAGTCTGCATGCCGGGGCCATGCTTGGCCACAACCTCATCCATCTTTTGCTGCAAATCATAGTCAAGCGAGGTAATGACACGGAGGCCACCTGCCGCCACTTGATCCGCGCCATACTTCTCTTCGAGGTACTCGCGGACGTAGAAGACAAAGTGCGGTGCCTTGATGCCCGCAGCGAGCTCCTTTTTGAACTCGACTTTTTCGTTGACCGCCTTTTCGTATTCCTCGTCGGTGACGTAGCCTTGCTCTTTCATCTCGGCGAGTACGATGTTTTTGCGGCGATCGAGTGCATCGCGGTGGTTGCCGTACGGAGAGTAGTAGGTTGGTGCCTGCGGGAGGGCGGCGAGATAGGCGGCCTGCGCGATCGTCACATCCTTCGCATCGACACCGAAGAAGTATTGGCTCGCTTCCTGGACGCCATAGATAGTGCCGCCGTACGGATTTTCGTTGAGATAGGTATTCAAAATCTGCTGCTTCGAGTAGCTTCGTGTGAGGCGCAGTGCAAGAATGATTTCTTCGATCTTGCGCGGAATCGTTTTCGATTTGTTGAGAAGCGCGTTTTTCACCACCTGCTGCGTGATGGTGGAGCCGCCCTGTGCATAGGAACCTGTTGTGACGTTGACGATGGCTGCGCGGATGAAGGAGAGTGGTCGAAAGCCCGCGTTTTCGTAGAAGGTCCTGTCTTCAATGGCGATTGTGGCTTGCTGGATGTAGGGAGAAATCGCGTCGAGTGGCACCGAAGTACGGCGCACGGTGCCGTGCACGTCGTAGAGGACGACGTTGCCGGTGCGATCGTAAATCTTGGTTGATTCGGCGACCTGGCGATTTTCAAAGCTGTTGATCGAGGGAATTGGCATGACGGCCGCCCAGATGATGATGCCGCCGAGAATGAAAAGAATGATTGCCGTACCGCCGAGAAGGCCGACTTTCACCCATTCGGGTACCCAATTGGTAACCCGCTTCAATCTGCGGGAGAATTTCATCCCGTTAGAAGCAGGGCGCGGACTCTGCGCCGCGTCGCGCTTGGTTAATCCTATATAAAATCGACCCAACTACAGTCGGTTGAATTGCTGCCCCGTGTCCGCGGCTTCTAACGGGATTCATAATTATTGAGAAGTGTAGCGCTTTTTTCTCTATCTTGCTATTGCATTTTTTGCGCGCGCGAGGTGCGTTATGCCGACCCCGAAGCAAACATGTCCGCCTAAAAAGGCGGCACGTTGCTACGGGGCAGGTCGCAATCGCGCAAGATGAGTCATACCGATCGCTATGGCATCGTACTCGTCATCGTGTTTGATCGGTTTTTCTACTTTGACCAAAAGTTTGATCATCGCGGCAATTTGCTGCTTATCGGCGCGGCCGCTTCCAGTGGTTGCGCTCTTCACTTCGCCCGGACCGTATTCAAAAACGGGAATATCGCGCTCACCAGCAATCTGAATCAGTGCGCCGCGCACTTCGGCGACGCGCATCGCGGTCTTTTGATTCTTTTGGAAGTAGAGTTTTTCGAGCGCGACGCAATCGGGCGCGTATTCATCAAGGAGCTTCACGCAATGCGATGCGACGGCGGCCAAGCGATCGGTAAATTCATCACTCCCGGCCGTTTCAATGCAATCCGAGTAAAGGAGAAACTCCTTCCCGTTTTGTTTTTCAACAATCGCAACACCGCACCGCCCGTACCCCGGATCAATCGCAAGCACTTTCATCCTTCAAGTATAGCTTAGGCCGCGTTGGTGACGACGTCTTCAACGTCGTCGTGCTCGTCGATTTGCTCGAGGATTTTCATGAGCGCTTCGTCGTCTGATTCAGAAAGGGAAATTGTCGTCTGGGGTTCGTAACCCTCTGCGGTCTTTGTAAACGCCCATGCAGCACTCCCTTGCGCAGCGAGTTCGAGGCCGTTTTTACTCAAAAGGTGTTTGATTTCTTGTGCTGTGCGATTGCGATTATCGGTCAGGGCAAAAATCATGATCGCGCAGCCGCCAGGGCCGTACGTCTCGTAAGTGACGGCCTCGAGGGAGGCGGCATCCGCAGACGTGCCTTTTGAAATAGCACGTTCGATCGTGTCCTTCGGCATGTTGGCCTTCTTGGCGGTCTCGATGATCGAGCGCAGGTTGGCTGCGTTCACATCACCATTCGCTTTTTTGCTCTCCACTGCGATTCGTTTGCCGAGCTTGCCCCACAAATTGCTCTTCGCAGCATCAGCCGCACCTTTTTGTCTTTTTATCTGCGCCCATTTGTTATGACCTGCCATACAGTAGTTTGTAGCTTTTAGCTTATAGCTTGTAGCAAGAAATACAAAATCACCGACTCGAGACATTTGTTAGAGTGTCTCTATGCAGAGAATTCCATTATTCATCGCGATTATCGTTCTGTTTCTCGGGATTCAAGCGGCGACGCTTTACGCACTCGGCCAACCAGCGCTTTGCGAATGCGGCATCGTGCAATTTTGGGAAGGGGACGTCGGCTCGAATGGCAATTCGCAGCAGTTTGCCGATTGGTATACCTTTTCGCATATCATTCACGGCTTTCTTTTCTATCTCGCGCTCTGGTACTTGTTCCCGAAGCTCAATTTTTTGCAACGACTCACGATTGCGGTCGCGCTCGAAGTGGGATGGGAATTATTTGAAAATACGCCGCTCGTCATTGAGCATTACCGACAGCAAGCGCTCGCCGCCGGATACGTGGGGGACAGCATCCTGAATTCGATCTCTGACACGGTGGCGATGATGATCGGATTTGTGTTTGCGGCGCGCATGCCGGTGTGGGCTACCATCTTCGCGGCGATTGGGCTCGAATTGTATGTGGGCTATTCGATACGCGACAATCTCACGCTCAACATCATGGGATTTTTCTACAATCCCGAATTTCTTAGCAATTGGCAGCTGCGCAAGTAGCGCTTGAGCGGGCGGTATACTTATCGTATTAACAATTAGAGAAATTTTATATGCAGCCACTCATAAACAGCTGGACTTATAAGCTTGCACACCGATCGCTCGGCCTTCTTTTGGTCCGTCTTGCGACCGGTATGGTTTTCCTCATGCACGGATGGATGAAAGTGCAGAACATGGCTATGTTCGATGCCGCATTCGCGGGCATGGGACTTCCAATGGGCACGGCGACCTTTATTGCGTGGCTTGAAGTTATCGGCGGCCTCGCTCTCATCCTCGGTATCTTCCCGCGCGTCTTCGGTCTCATCTTTGGCATTCAGATGCTCGTCGCGATCTATCTCACCGGCTTTTTTGCCAATGGATATCGCCAGCATGAGCTTGAGATCGTCCTCGCGCTGCTCTCATTCGGCATCATGTTTGCTGGATCAGGCCGCTTCGCCCTGTACTCGGGGGAGTGCCCGCGCTGCGGGGCGTATATGTGCAAACTTGGCCCCACCAATTGCCCAGAGATGAAAAAATAGTCAGCAATCTTTAAAAGCCCCATCTACATCGTTGCGGGGCCCCTAGAAAATCCTCGTCGTATACTCGATACGCCTCGTCTTCTCTTCCCCCCGCGCCTCGTATCTGGGAACTTTTAAAGATTGCTGGAAATCTGGAAATCCACAGGGTTTTCCCCACGTTTATCCCATCTCGATCCACAAGGTTTCCCCGAAAATGCATTGTTTGCCCTCATTTGACCTCCATTAACCAGGTGTACAGTGTTCCTTACTGATGCTCGATACCGTGCGTCAGCCGTCGAAAGGGGAGATAGCAGCAATGCCAATCACCCGGGAGACAGTTCTTTGGATCTTGTCGTCGGCGACAAGGAATGCAAGAACCGTTGATCATGTGCACCGTGTGGCGTGCGCCGAGAAGTGACGATCGCAAGATTTGAGCTCCTCGTCCGCTATCCCAGATCCAACATGATCATAAGCACAAAACCTCCCTTCCGGGAGGTTTTGTGTATACCGTGCGTTACGAGTGCATTGTATAGGCTTTTTTCTTGCGAAATGTTTTTATCCCCAGTTAATGAGCGTTAGAGCAACGTATTTTGTCCCGGTTGATCAACGCCAATGTGTTCGAAACCTTTTCCCGTCACGGTGCGGCCGCGCGGCGTGCGCTCGAGAAGGCCGATCTGGAGGAGGTAGGGCTCGTGCACCTCTTCGATTGTCGCTTCTTCTTCCGATAATGCGGCCGCGATGGTCTTGAGGCCGACGGGACCACCTTTGAATTTTTCGACGAGCAAGAAAAGGATGTCGCGGTCGATTTGATTGAGGCCGATTTCGTCGATCTCAAGAAGGGCGAGTGCTTTTTTGACGGTCTTGAGATTGAGTGGCTCACCCGAAACTTCCGCGAAGTCGCGGCAGCGCTTCAGAAGATAGTTGGCGGTGCGCGGTGTTGCGCGGCTACGCCTTGCGATTTCCATAAGCGAGTCCGCGTCGACGCTGATGCCAAGAATTTTGCTTGATCGGCGCAGAATCTCCGCGATTTCTTCCACGGTGTAGTACTGCAGGCGGAAGGTGCCCCCCGAAAATCGTGAGCGAAGCGGTGCGGAGAGCATAGAGATGCGCGTTGTTGCTGCGATCAGGGTAAATGCCGGAAGCTCCAACTGCACGGTGCGTGCGCTTGGCCCCTTGCCGATCACGATATCAAGCACTCCTGCTTCCATCGCAGGGTAGAGGACCTCTTCGATCGTGCGATTGAGGCGATGGATTTCGTCGATGAAAAGCACGTCGCCGGGGGAGAGATTGGTGAGGATCGAGGCAAGATCACCCACGCGCTCAATCGCAGGGCCCGAGGTCGAGCGGAGATTCGCACCGATCTCTCGGCTCATGAGGTGCGCAAGCGTCGTTTTGCCAAGGCCTGGCGGCCCATAGAGGAGGACGTGCTCGGGCTGGTGCTCGCGACCCTTGGCGGCCGAGAGGAGAATGCGGAGATTTTCTTTGATCGACTCTTGGCCCACGTACTCGTTCCACATCGCGGGGCGCAATGCGTGATCGAGTGATTTAGGCGACTTTTCTGGTTTTATATCGGTCATAAAGTTGGCTCATTTGGATACTTTTGTATCGAAACGAGGCGGCTTAAGCCCCGAGGGAGCGGCTATAAGGAGCTCTTTTTCGGGGTTGACAACTACCTATAATATGCTATACTAGTCCTAGAAGCGCTTATTGGCGCTTTCTTCATATACATATCCTTCCGAGGCGCATAGCTTCGGGTGATGGTGGCTTCTTCAAGGACAAAGCGGCGCCGCTGCTTTTATCCTCAGATTTCAGCTGCAACTTTTCAACAAAGCATCACCCGAAATTGTGCACCTCTGAACCTGTCTGAAACATAGCACCGCCCTGCGTCCTCGCAAGGCGGTGTTGTGGTCTGATGCTATGAATTAAGCATCGCTTTAAGTCGGTCGTACCACATTCGAAATATGGGCACGAGAAATATCATAGCGGTTACAATGAGCAGCTTTTCGTTTAGCGAACGGTCATCGGTCAGTATGAGTATGACAAAGATCCAGAAAGCCCAATCTCCTGTTAAGTTACCCAAATACGTCAGGTACTTCCAAAAGAACCGCATGCGATCCTCCCGCCAAACACTAGGCGAAACATAACCCGCGCCGCCCTACCGTCAAGCAATCGATTTACGCGTCGCTTTGCTATGAATTTTACGGTACGATTTCTCCATGCCGCTCAGTGCCAACGATAAAAGGACGATACATATATTGTTCATTGCAACATTCGCTCTCGTTGGACTTTTTGTGCCTTATCTCGTTACGCTTACTTGTTGGCCCGTGAACATTGTAGGACAGGGTGCATGTGATGCGCTGCATGGAAGCCGAGATCTAATCGCAAATACGATCAATCCGCATCCCAAAGCGTTTGAGCCTGCGGGGCTTGCAATCATGACTTTCTATATCTTGGCTTTTATCAGCGGAGCATTATTTGCTGCTATTGGCGCTACCGTTTGGTATTTGGGGAAGCGACGCTCCTCTTAAGCAATCAATCAAAGCATTACTTTGTTGCGGGATTTTCACGATACAATTTTCTTCATGCCCACAAAAGCATCAGGCGGCAAATGGAAAGCGGCACTGTTCATCGGCGCCTTTGCAATCATTGGAGTTGTCTTTTCCTTTTTCGCGACGCGCATGTGTTTTTTTGATACTCCTAATTCTCCCATAGGGCAGATCATATGCTTTATGCACGGACTGACTTTATTAGCTACCCTTCCTTTCTCTTATCTCGCTAGGATTCTTATTAATCCATCTGGTATGGATGCGCTTGGTTTGGCCCTGGCCTCGATTGTTATAGGAAGTATGGTAGTTAACGCAATTATTTTTGGTTTGTTGGGCGCGGGTATCTGGTATGTGTGGAGAAATCACGTATCGCATTAATTCTTGTACTTACGCAATCGATTCAAGCATAACCTCGTCATAGAGATCGACGACGCGGTTGAGTTCGTCGAATGATGTGACTCCCTGGAGAATTTTGACGACGCCATCTTGTGCCATGCGGCGGATGTTTTGGTGGCGAGCAGCTTTCCAAATTTCACGTTCGCTCGAATTCTGGCGGATCGCAGATTCGATCTCGCGATCCATCAAAATTACTTCCACCACAGCGACGCGGCCTTTGTACCCGAGACCACCGCACTTATTGCAGCCCTTAGGAACCCACATGGTGTCGCGATTTTGCGGCAACTCATCGGCGTGCGGAATATTTTTGAGAATGGCGTCGAGCGTTTTGCGTGTACCTGCATCGATCGGCTGCGGCTGTCTGCATTCGGGGCAAAGTTTGCGTACTAAGCGCTGCGCCATCGCGACAGTGAGTGCGGCGCCAAGAATTTCGGGCGCGACACCCATGTCCATGAGGCGGGGGAAAGTGCCGGCAGCATCATTGGTGTGCAGTGTGGAGAAGACGAGGTGGCCTGTGAGAGATGCGTTCACAGCGGTCGTGGCCACTTCGTTGTCGCGGATTTCGCCGACCATGATCACGTCGGGGTCTTGGCGCAGAGTGCTGCGCAATCCTTGGGCAAATGAATAGTCTTTCGACACCTGCGTCTGCACGATGCCGGGCAAATGATATTCGATCGGGTCTTCGATCGTCACGATTTTAATCTCCGGTGTATGTACTTGGCGCAGGAATGCGTAGAGTGTCGTCGTTTTACCGCTCCCTGTGGGGCCGGTGTTCAAAATCATGCCATTGGGCTTTGCGATTTCGCGCTGGAAGAGTTCGAGCAGATATTTATCGAAACCGAGCTGCTCAAGGGGGAGAGAAATGGTCGATGGGTCGAGAATACGCATGACAATCGTCTCCGCGTATGCGCCGGGCAAGACGCTCGCGCGTATTTCAATCTCTTTCCCGCCGACTTGAATAGAGAAGCGGCCGTCTTGTGCGGCGTTTTTGATGTTGAGCTTGAGGCCAGAGAGGAGTTTCAGGCGGCTCGAGATGAGTGAATACGTCGCATGGTCAAAGGTGAGCACTTCCACCAAGACACCATCGAGGCGGTAGCGCATGCGCACCTCTTTTTCCTCCGGTTCGAGATGCACATCGGATGCGCCAAGCGCCATAGCGCCGCCCATGATGACTTCAAGGATTCGAGAGATGCGGTGGATGTCTTTACTGGTGCTGTGCGAAGCAATTTCCGTCTGCACATCAGCGAGTGTTTTCACCTTTTCACGCATCTGCGCGATCGTTTCGCTGGAAAGCGTGAGGACTCCCGCTTCGGTTTGCGTCGCATACGAGATATCGTGATAGCGCTCCCACGCGCGCTCGAGCGACGTATGCGAGACCATCATGCGGCGCACTTTGTATCCGAGTCGTTCGATGTGCTCAATCATCGCGAGAGAATCGGCGCGCTCGGGTGCGCGCATGGCGACGAAGATCTCCTTATTTTGTTTGTGAAAGGGTGCGATTTCTGCGCTGCGCGCTTCTTGCTCGGTGATGACGCGCAAGGCATCGGTATCAATCGACTTATTCGTGAGGTCCACATAATCGACGCCGTACTTGCCAGCCAAAATCTGTGCCAGCTCTTCCTCTTCGCGTGCGCGAAGCTCATGCACGCGCTCTTCTTGTTTTCGCTCGTCGAATTGCGCTGCCATGGCTGTCATTCTACCGTATTTTGCTGGTACACTGGTTGTATGAAAGAGGGGGGACCAGATAAAAGGCGCATATCAAGACGAGCTGTTCTGGGCGGTGCCGCGATGCTTGGCGTTGGGGCTCTTCCGAAAGATGTATTGGGCAATGAGTCACGCGCAAAATCTATGCAGCCGGACGGCGCCGAATACATTGAGCCACCAGGCAAATCTGAAATGCCGCTCAAATCGCGCCGAGATGGACCGCTTTCGCCAAAAGAGCCCAAACAAAAACGCATAGACTCAACCGTCGCCCCCGGTCAGCCCGGTAGCGAATATATTGAACCACCTCCCGCAAAGCAAAGAGAAAACCTCGAACCATAGTGTGTCATTTGAAACGCGGGTAGAATGGCCTCATGCAGACACGAGTCGCAGGGCCAGCTGAAATGCATACTTTTGCACAGGATTTCATAGAGAAATTGGACCGAGCTGCGGATAGTGCCACGGTGGTCGGCCTTTCGGGTGAGCTTGGTGCGGGGAAGACCACATTCGCACAGGCCGCTGCTAAAGCGCTTGGGGTGACGGACACCGTGAATAGCCCCACGTTTGTTATTGAAAAGATCTATTCACTCGAGGGCAGTCCGCCGGCTGGCGGATGGCAGCGCCTGGTCCATATTGATGCCTATAGATTGAAGAATGGCGATGAGCTTAAGCACTTGGGCTGGGACGAGCTTCTTGCCGACCCATCGAATCTCATATTAGTAGAGTGGCCGGAACACGTAGAGGGTGCGATTCCGCAAAATGCGCATAGAATACGGATCGAGATTGGTGAAGGGGAACATCGTACCGTTTCGTCATCGCGAGCGCAGCGTAGCGATCCAGAGTAAGATGCGGAGACGCTGGATTGCTTCACTTCGTTCGCAATGACCATCGTTATGACGGCAAAAACAAACAAAGAAAAAAGTAAATCGATGCGATTGATTATTTTGGATACGCACGCGATCATTCATCGCGCGTACCACGCGCTGCCCGACCTCTCGTCGAGCAAAGGAGAGCCGACCGGCGCTTTGTTCGGGCTCATCTCGATGCTTTTGAAATCCGTCCAAGATCTAAAGCCGGATTTTATTGTTGGGGCACGTGATTTGCCCGGGCCAACGAAGCGCCACGATATGTACGCCGAATACAAAGCGACTCGTATGAAGACTGACGATGCGCTTGTGGCGCAGCTGGTGCGTGCGCCGAAGGTGTTTGAAGCGTTCGGCATACCGCTCTATTCATATGAAGGGTATGAGGCGGACGACGTGGTGGGGACGATCGCGGCGCAGGTGGGGCCGCGAGATGACATCGATGTTGTTATCGTCACGGGTGATGTCGATTTGTTGCAGCTTGTGTCGAAAAAGAACGGCATTGAGGCCTATCGCATGCTCACCGGAATCTCAAACACCAAATTCTACGATGAGGCAGCGGTCGTCGAGCGCTATGGTTTTGATCCCATCTACATTGCCGATATGAAAGGCATCATGGGCGATCCGTCGGACAATATCAAAGGTGTTCCGGGTGTCGGTGAAAAAGGTGCGCAGCAGCTCATCAAGACATTCGGTGGACTCGACGACATCTACCGTGCGATCAAAGAGACGGGTGTGGAAGCGGTGGCGAAAAAAGCAGGTATCCAGAAGCGGTATGTGCAACTCGTTGCCGATCACGAAGAGTCAGCCCGATTTTCGAAGCAGCTCGCGACCATTCATGCTGATCTCCCGATCAATTTCAAAGTGCCGGACCACTCGTGGAGTATCGGCGAACATATGCAAACGATTTTGCAACTCTGCGACGATTTGGAGTTTCGCACATTGAAGAGTCGCATTCGTGTGCTGGGGGGCGCGGATGAGGTTGCGGAGTCAGAGCACAAGGCGCCAGATCCCCAAGAGTTCAAAGAGACATCGGTCGCGCTTTGGCTTCTTCACTCCGATCTTACGAATCCGTCGCTCGACGATATCTTGCGTACGACACACACAGAAGATTTCAGCAAAGCACGCGAAATTATTTTCAAAGAACTGCGCGAGACGGGCCGACTCAACGAAGTGTTTGAAAAAATAGAAAAGCCGCTGATTCCGATCATGGATCGGATGAATGTGGACGGCGTGTACCTCGATGTGAAGCATTTGGAGACGCTTCGCAAGGAATACACGAAACGGCTCGGTGACGTGGCGATGCGTGTATACAAAGCAGCGGGGCATGAATTCAATATCGGCTCTCCCAAACAACTCGCCACCGTGCTCTACGATGAATTAAAAATCGGCGCAGGGTCGCGCCAGAAGAAAACGGCAACGGGTGCACGCACAACGCGCGAAGACGAGCTCTCGAAGCTCGCGGACGAAAATCCGATCATCGGCGATGTCTTGATGTACCGCGAATTGCAAAAATTGCTTGGCACGTACATCGAAAAAATGCCGGCGCTCGTCGGCACGGATGGCCGACTACATGCGGAATTTATCCAGGCCGGCACGACGACGGGCCGCATGGCGAGCCAGAATCCGAACTTGCAGAACATTCCGATCAAGACAGAATCTGGCCAGCGTATTCGCGAAGCGTTCTCCGCTCCTAAGGGTAGGGTGATCGCTGCGCTCGATTACTCGCAAATCGAACTTCGCATTGCCGCGGGGCTTTCTGCCGATGAAAAACTCATCGAGGTGTTTCAAAAAGGGGGAGATGTTCACGCGGCGGTTGCGGCGGAAGTCTTTAATGTGCCCCTGGAGCACGTCGACAAAGAAATGCGTCGGAGAGCAAAGGTGATCAACTTCGGCATTCTCTATGGCATGGGCGCGAATGCGCTTCGCGAGAATTTGGGCGGGGGAGTCTCACGCGATGAAGCGGCGAAGTATCTCGACGAGTATTTCAAACAGTACGCAGGACTTGCGCGCTATGTCGAAAACACCAAACTCACTGCCGCACGCGAAGGATTTACGGAAACCCTCTATGGTCGCCGCCGCTATTTCCCAGGATTCCAATCGCCCTTGCCGCAAATGCGCGCGGCAGCCGAGCGCATGGCGGTGAACGCACCGATTCAAGGCACGCAATCTGATGTGATGAAATTGGCGATGATCGAAGCCGATCGCGTGATCGAATCATCGGGCTGGCGCGGGAAAGCTACCCTGGTGATGCAAGTGCACGACGAGCTCGTGTACGAACTCGATGCGAAAGAGGCAGAAACAATTGCGCGCGCGATCTGTACCACGATGGAGTCGGTGATTGCGCCTGAAAAATTGCATGGCGTACCAATCACAGCCGAAATTTCTGTTGGTCCCTCGTGGGGGGAGACAGTGAAAATCAAACGATAAATATGCTTTCTGTTTTTCTTGGAACGGATACAAAAAAAGCGCTCGTGGCTGTGAATGCAGCTGCTCAAAAGCTTAAAGTGGCTGTTGTCCGCGCTTCGGATGCCTCTTCTGTAGAAGATGTGCGCGCGGCACTTGCAGGCGGCGGGATGTTTTCTGAAAAAAGGGTGGTGGTACTTGATCGTATATCCGACAACAGAGAGACATGGCAGATCGTAATTGATGCGCTTCCTTTGCTCGCGAAGCAGACAGACATGTATTTCATGTACGAAGAAAAAGCGGATGCGGCGACTAAAAAACTTTTGCAAAAATATGCGGATACAGTGGAGATCTTTGATGCACCAAAGAGTGCGAAGCCGCGCCCGACTGTTTTTGCGCTCGTCGATTACATGCGAGTGGGGGACAAAAAGAAGCTCTGGGTAGGGTATCAGCAAGAACTCGCGATCGGAAATGCACCGGAAGCGATACACGGCACGCTCTTTTGGGGAGTTAAGCAAGCGTTGCTTGCTGCCCGAAGCGTTCAAGACGTTCAACGTTCAAGACGATTGCTCGCGGAACTCGCGGAATTGCCCCATGTGTCGCGAAGAAAGGGAGAAGAGCTTGAATATGCACTTGAGCGATTCATTTTGAGCGAAGTGTGAAAAAACACATGCTACGATAATCGGCATGTATCGTGCGTTTGCAACTTTCGCACTCACTGTTGTTCTTAGCTTCGGTCTGGCTACACCTCTACTCGCGCAAACGACGCCCGCATTTCCGGACGGCGACAAAACGGCAAATGCAATGTGTACCCCAGACCGCAACTATTATCGAGCTTGTGGCACTCCCGGAACGAAGGAAGATCCTCGACTGGGAGGGCAGGCCTGTCCTTGTTATGCGATCGTAAATGGTTTCAATATTCCGGGTGTTTGTTTAGCGGCAAATAATTGCAAGGGGACGTCCGCGCCCGACGTGACGGGTAAATCGCAAAGTGTGCTGACTGATATCGGGAGCTTTATGAAAGACAACCCGCTTGTGTCCGGACTTGCACTTGGTGCCGGTACGCAATTGCTTGGCTCGCTCTTTTCTCCATCGGGTAATTCGTCCGGCAACCAGGGAGATATGGGATACAACAATGCCTACTGCGCTTCGGGCGCGTACTACTACAGCGCTAATCCGCCGCCGGGCGATCCATGTGCCGTGTATTCTCCAGGCGGCGGCACGACACTCCCTACGGACGGCGCACAAAGCACGAGCATTTCGGATCTTTTGAATGATCTTGGGGGTACGGCGACCACCACCATTAATATTGATGATGGTGACGATCTCGATCTCGCCACAGATGGGTGCTCGACGATTTCCGCGCTCATCAATTGTCCCGATGGGTATAAGGAGCAGGATCAGGGACTCGATGATAACGGCTGCAAACAAGAGCCGCTGTGCGTCGTCGACGATTCTGCAACAACGACGGATGATGGCCAGCCGTGTGGATCAGGATTCTGCTCGCCGGACATGTACTGCTCTACCGTGCAGCCGGGGCAGTGTGTGCCCAATGGGCGCGTCGATTGCGGTACGTACTCATGCGATGCTGGCTTGGCGTGCAGTGAAGACGAAGATAACAAGTGCGTTGACCCTGACGATGAACAGGTGGACGTCGTCGATTTGATCGATGATGAAGATTTGTACGACGACGACACCGACGAGAACACGCCGGATCCATCGGAAACCGATCTCAATCAGGCGCAGATTCCCGTACCGGCCGATGGCGTGCACGGCGATCTCCTCTCGTTTGGCGGCGGCGTCACAATCTATGGCCGCAGTCGCAGCGGTGGCACCGAAGTCTCCGGATTCTTCGGTGGTTCAAGCACTGGCGGACTCTGCAGTTCGCGACCGTGGGCGACGAATTTCCTCTCGTATGTCATTCCACCATCATTCTTCGATGGGCTGTGCAGCATGGCAGGCTTCGGAAGCGGGCAAGTATCGACAGGATTTGGCGGGGGATCGACGCACAATGTGACAGGTCCTTCGAGTCCGACATACACACCCCCGCCACCGCAAACGGGCGTGCGTCCGGAAGCAAAAATCCGCGCGTCGCCCCCGACGATAAATCTCGGTGGCCGCACGACAGTCTTCTGGACCTCGCACGACGTCTCTTCGTGCGAAGAGTACAGCTCCGACGGCAACTTCAGTGGCAGCAGCACCTCGGGTGGCGCATCTACCGTCGCGCTCTCCGGCCCGGTCACGTTCTACATCCGCTGCCTCGGTGTAGACGGCGTGTACATTCAGGATTCTACCACAGTCAACATCGGGATTTGACGCACGACGTTCTAGTCGTTCAAAACGTTCAAATCGATTTCGTCTACAACGTATACAACGACTAGAACGGTTATAACTTCTCCTGTATACGTTCGAGCGCAACGACAAACGCCGCGCGTCTCATATCAGTTTTCAGTTCGAGCGCGCGCTTTGCAATGAGTTGCGACTGTGTTTCGAGAATGTTTTTGAGTTTTCCAAGAACATCCTGCTCGCTCCAATGCTCACCTTTAAGATTTTGCTCCCATTCAAATGTGGAGACGATCACGCCGCCCGCGTTGGCGAGAATATCGGGGACGACGGTGGTGTTTTTGCCAAAGAGTATGTCATCGGCATCGGTCGTAGTCGGACCGTTGGCAAGTTCAACAATAATTTTTGCCTGAATACGGTCTGCGTTGTCTTTGGTGATTTGATTTTCGAGCGCGGCAGGGATGAGCACGTCGACGGGGAGCTCGAGGAGCTGTTCGTTGGAGATTTGTTCTGCTCCAGGGAAATCTTTGAGCGAACCGTTTTTTTCTTTGTGGGCGAGCACTGCTGCGACATCAAGACCATCTTTTTGGTAGATACCACCACGTGAGTCAGAAAGAGCGACGATGTGATGAGCGTGCTCCTCAAAAATACTCGCAGCGTGGCCGCCGACATTGCCCATACCTTGAATGGCGACCGTCGCCGATGCAGGAATACCGAGTTGTTCACGGAGTGCATCAAATGTATAGAAACCCCCCATGCCCGTTGCAGCTCCGCGGCCTTCGGAGCCGCCTTTGCCCAAGGGTTTGCCGGTGAACGCAGCGCCCGTGGTATCGCCGGAAATTTTTGCGTACTCGTCTGCCATCCATCCGATAATTTCGGGATTGGTGTTCACGTCAGGTGCGGGTACATCGACTTTTGGTCCGAGTACATAGTGCATACGCTGTACCCATCCGCGCGCGAGACGTTCGAGTTCTGCTTTTGAAAGCTCTTTTGGAGTCACGGTAATGCCACCTTTGCCGCCGCCCATCGGAATATCCGCAACGGCGCATTTCATCGACATCCAGAGCGCAAGCGCACGCACCTCGTCGATATTGGTATCCGGATGAAAGCGAATGCCACCTTTGTACGGGCCACGCGCGCCGGAGTGTTGGACACGATACCCTTCAAAAATGCGGAGTTTCCCATCATCCATTGTGATGGGGATAGATACGTGCACCTCGCGCTCAGCATGGCGCATTCGTGCGAGAACGTCAGTGTTAATTTTGCCAACCTGTGCGGCTCGATCGAGCTGCTGCAGCGCATTCTCAAAAGGGTTCATGGCCCGCATAATATCATTTCTGATATGAAGCGATGGCACGCGCCAGCAATACTCTTTTTTCGAGAGACTGTTTCCAAATACTATTTGAACGGTTTCCGTTGATGCGTATACCAGGTGAGAAGTTGATTTCTTTTTTGAATTTTATAAGGTTCTCTTTTCCAGAGATGATTATCTCATTTCCACTTATGCGCGATGGAAGCTCAAAGTTGAGCAGTAATTTTTGTACGAGGAATAAGATAGTAGGCTTCTTTTGGTACCCTCGGATTTGTCTCAAGTTTCGTTGCGGTCGAAAATCCATACATCCTTCGTCGTCAAAGAAGGAACGAATAAATTCTCTTTGCAAATCTTTATCAAGCCCGGGAATTTCTCGTAAGAGATGCTCCGATCTTTCTTTCAAATATTCTGCAAGCGAAACATTGTGATAACTGATTCTCGATACACCAGTTAGTTTGTTCAGGTACCGTTTAGGTTCGCGATCATAGATTACTTTCATGCACTGTTCCACGCGGTTTAGAAGAGAAATATTTCGATTATTGTATACACATCCCGATCGCTTCAACTCTCCATCGAAAAGCAAATGAGAAACAAGACACACTGACTCAGTGCCCCAATCAGAAAATTTTTTATGTAGTCGCGCGCTTTTCCCGCGTCGATCCGCTGCAAGCTTGATAGCGAACCGTCTCTTTGCGGCTTTTATTTTGAGTTGTTTGGCGCGGCTCAGCGGAAGGTCGCGTATATGAAAGTGAATAGATGTTTTCGATCTTCCGGTAATTTTTACTATTTCATTCAGCGTGAAGTCTTTTTTTCGAAGTTCAATACACTGCTCTTTGAAAGCATTCATGTCCGCCCGGCAGGGGATGATCCTGCGACCTTCTCGTTAAAAGCGAGCTGCTCTACCAGCTGAGCTACGGGCGGTTGCCTTTATTCTATCACAGACCAAGGTTCGATATTTTCTACTATCGAACAGCAAATATAACAGGTATTTTCTCGATTTCTAGAGCGGCAAGTCGAACGCGAATGCGCCAGCGCCCATCACGACGAGTGCGAGAAGGATGACAAAGAGGAGAATGCTTGCCGAACGGGCAATCGGAACTATGCCCCCATATTTCTTCCCGAGGAAGAAGCACTTGAGCGCGACAATCGCGCCGAGGATTGCCATGAGCTGCGTCCATGCGCCGACGACAAGGAGAGTGCCGATTGCGACCTGCGCTGCTGCCGCGATGGCGGAAAGCCACTCTGGCATGTGGCCGATGATGGGGAAACGCTCTCCGGCGATCGCCCGGCGATCAAGCCATACGGAATAGCCGATATAGATGAGGAAAATACCTGCCGTGAGGCGCAAAAGCGCAATGCCCGCAGGTTCGAGGAAGAGGATTTCAGGAAATAAACTGAACATGCGAGACAGTATACCGTATTTCGTATAGGGTAGAGCATATGCAGATAGCAGCATTATTTCACAACGTCCGGAGTACGCACAATGTCGGTGCGCTTTTTCGCACTGCCGACGGTGCGGGCGCGTCAAAAATATTTCTCTCGGGCTATACGCCGACTCCCATCGATCGATTTGGACGCGAGCGGAAAGATGTCTCAAAGACGGCACTCGGCGCAGAAAAAACCGTGCCGTGGGAGTATGCAGAAGAACCACGCGTTATCATCGAACGGTTAAAACAAGAAGGATGGGAAATCGTTGGCGTCGAGCAAGATGCACGCTCCGTCGACTACCGTGCATTTGAAATGCAAAAACCCACGCTCTTTATCTTCGGCAACGAGGTCCGTGGCATATCTCCAGCACTTCGCGCACAGTGTGATCGACTCATCGAGATTCCGATGCGGGGGGCACTGGTTCGACAGGCTCACCATCCTCGCAACAGCAAGCTCGGAAAAGAGTCGCTCAACGTATCGGTGACCGCGGGAATTATCCTCTTCTCCGCCCAAGACGGATCCCCTGAAAGGGGACGCTTCAATCAATAGTGAAGCACGTTAACGACTTTGCCTTCACCATCGAGGAGGCGGATGATGTCGTGTTCGACATTCCACAGTGGATTACCGCGTGCGAGGTATACGCGCCACGAGCCAGAGGCGAAGCCGCTCGAGTTTCTGTTTTGGTTGACGCAGCCGTTGTATGAGAGTTTTGTTTGTATTTCTGATCGGCACGCGGGGCTCAGTGTTGCGGGCGGATTTTGCGGGAATGTGCATGGCGCGAGCTGCGACAGGTACTGGAAGCATGACGCGCCGAGGCGCATCTCATTTTCTGCCGTACGAGGAATGGCGGTGGTGGGCGACGGACATGCGCTCTCAAGTGCGGGCACGAAGGGCTGCAGCGTGCCAAGATAACCGGTGCATTTATTTTCCTGGAACGATACGCCCACCGGCGAAGCACCGGTAGACACAATCGCGGAGCCGCCCGGTACAAGCGCGATCGCGCCGACCGTGTTGACCCTGCCCATCACGAAAAGAGAAGTGCCTTCCGGAATGTATGCGCGCGCGCCGGAGAGGCCTTCCACGGACCAGCCGGAAATATTGATTGTCTCACCGCTTCGCGATTGCAATTCGATGTATTGGCCGGTTGCGCTTTGCGCACGTGCCGCTGCTTCGCGGATCGATACATCGCCAGCATAGGGAGAAGGGATACCGCTTCCCGGTGGTAAGCCGGAGGTATCGTACGAGCCGTCTCCCGATACGCCACCGGAAACGCCTTGTATATCAAGTGTTGGCGCTTCGAACTGCCATGGCAGACGGAAATCCGCAAACGAACCCGACGGGACAATTCCGCCGGAGAGCGAGCCGAATTGAAATGTGCGCGCCTTTTCGATTATTTTCTGCACACCGCCGCCGATGAACCACAGAAGGACGAGCGAGAGAATGACGCCAAGGAAGGCGAATTTGAGAATCCTGCTGACGGTGTGTTCGGCTTTGAAATTCATGCCGCCATTATACTAGTGTTTCAAGAGGCGAAGTTCTTCGCGCACCACTTCCGCGTCGTTCCATGGAATTTTCTTGCCGTTTGCGATGCAGATACACGGATCGGTGCCCTTGCCCGAAATCAAGACGACATCGCTCGCTTTGGCGCGCGAAAGCGCTTCGCGGATCGCTTCGCGACGATCCATGATGATCTCCGGCTTTCGCTTCATGCCTTCGGCCATTTGATCGACGATTGAGCGTGGATTTTCATCGTACGGGTCTTCGTTGGTGAGAATGACCTCTTCGCAATAATCATCGGCGATTTTGCCCATGACAGGACGCTTCCATGTGTCGCGACCACCACCCGTGTTGCCCAAGACACAGATCTTGCGCGAGTGTGCATATGCGTCGTAGAGCGCCTTGAGAGAATCCGGTGTGTGCGCGTAGTCGACGACGACGGTGAACATTTGCCCTTCTTCGATGCGTTCGCCGCGCCCTGCGATTTTTTTAATTTTTGCTACGGCCCGTGCAATCGTCGGCGCGTCGATACCAAGTGCATGCGCGCACGATGCGGCCGCGAGCGCGTTCTCCAGAGAAAATATTCCCGGCAAATGTACGGTGATCTGTTCGCCCTCAAATGTGAAGTGTCCGCCACGTTCTCCCGCCTGCACGTCTTCCTGGCGCGAGAGCGAAAAGCTCACGCGCTTTTCAACAGGAAGTGTGAGATATCGGAGCGACTCTTTGTCATCGGCGTTTGCGACAATAATGCGTGGATTCTTTGCGGCGCGCGCGAGCTGCTGTCCGATGGAAAATTTCGCATCCGCATACGCCTCGAATGATCCATGGCGTTCGATGTGTTCGGGTGCGAGATTTGTAAAGACAAGTGCGTCGATATCGATCGCGCGATGGCGGTGCTGCCGTGCGCCCTCGGAAGTCATTTCCAAAATTGCGGCAGTGCACTTGGCTTCGAGCGCGGTATGCAAAAAACGCTGGATAAAAAAGCGTCCGGGCATCGACATGCGCAGGAGATTGGGCTTGCTCTCGTCGTCGATTTTGAATCGAATCGAATTGAGGACCGCTGTCTTGTACCCGGCTTCCTCCAGGATCGCGTTGATCATTTCGGTGACCGACGACTTGCCCTTGGTGCCGGTGACCGCGATCACCAAGAGTTTTCGCGACGGATGACCATAGCGGAAAGCGGCGAGGTGCGCGAGCGCAAAATGATATGCACTTAAAAAGGATTCTGGCAGAATTGATTCGATCATTTTTTTCATCCCGTTAGAAGCAGGACGCGGACTCTGCACCGCTTCGCGCTAGGTTATGTTTTGATAATGCGCTCATATTCGCCTTAGTAAAATACTACACCGTGTCCGCGGCTTCTAACGGGATTCATGATACGCCGCCAAGCACGCGAAGCGCCTCGCGAAGTCGCGCGTGACTTCCGGTGATGTTCGTAGGAACTTTTTTGAGCGCCTCGCGCGCTTCTTGTGTCGAGTAGCCGAGTGCCTTCATTGCCTCGAGCGCATCTTCATCGCTCTTCATCGCGGGATCGATAGAAACGGCCGACACTTTGTCCTTGAGTTCGAAAAGGATTTTGTGCGCCGTTTTCTTGCCGATGCCGGAGACGTTGGTGAGGTACGAATCATTGCCTGCGGCGATTGCGCTTCGCAGTGTGTCTGCAGGCGCGATGTTCAAAATGCCGAGTGCCGATTTGGGGCCGATGCCGGAGACGGTGAGGAGGAGTTCGAAAAAATCGAGATCGTCTTCGGAAGGGAATCCAAAGAGATCGAGTGCATCTTCGCGTACGGCGGTGTAGATCCAGAGTGCCGCCTGCTGTCCTTCGCGCATATTCTGCAAGACATCCTTGGTCGTCGCGATTTTGTACCCGACGCCTCCTGCACTCACGATGCAATAGGAGGTGCGCACGGCGCGAACGGTACCTTCCACGTGACCTATCATGCACGCAGTATACGGCAGACGTTCTAATCGTTGTAGTCGTTCAATCGTATCCGCTTTCTTATCGCTTAGAACGTTTAGAACGACTTGAACGTTTCGTGCGTTTTGGTGGTACTTTAGCGCCGGAGCGTCGAGCTTCCGATAGGCCGATGGCGATCGCCTGCTTGCGGCTGCGCACTTTCTTGCCACTTCGCCCACTTTTGAGCGTACCTTCCTTGTATTCATGCATCACCTTTTTCATTTTTTTCTTGGCCTTGGGGCCGTACCTGAGGGCTGTCATATAGATGAAGTATCACGCCGCTTTCGTGAGGTCGCAATGAGGCGGTATTGCGTGAAGGGGATAAATACGGTACATTGCTGCCCACATGGCAAACACGAAAAACGCGAAGAAAGCGCACCGATCATCGCTACGCAAGCGTGTTTTCAATGTGCGCCGCAAGAAGGCGATCCACGACACTGTGAAGGCGGTCTCGAAGGCGATTTCCGCAAAGAGCAAAGATGCGGGAACTCTGCTTCCCGAGCTCTACCAGGCAGTCGATAAGGCAGCCAAGCACGGCACCATCTCCAAAAACACGGCGTCCCGCATGAAATCGCGCATCACCAAGCGCGTTGCGGCTCTCTCCAAATAACAAAAACTCTCCGTTGGGGAGTTTTTGTTATCAATATCTTCTTGTGCTCCCGCCAGGAGTCGAACCTGGGTTTGTAGCTCCGCAAGCTACTGTCCTATCCGCTGAACGACGGGAGCGTTTGAACAGTGAGAATATACTAAATTTTCTGAGTTTTGCGAGCTTTTGCATTTGAATTGCCGCATACAATCGATCCAATCTCTTGTCCCATTCCTATTATTTCTCTGCGCATCTCTTCACCGGAATAGTAAATAAAGCAGATGCCCATAAAATTTTGCCTGTAACGTTTCCCTGAGTTACTGCGTTTTTTTACATATATCTTTCCAAATTGAGATTCCGGAATTCCTGTGAGCTTAGACCAGAAAGCAAGCACTTCTTTTTTCTTGTGGTAATGATGCACATGCACTCGCGCTCCAAGGCGCTGCTCGTCGATAACGAATGATGATCGTAGGAGTTTCATATAAAGCGCTATCAGGTGTGGGTCGGTATTCACAAATCGAACGCCAAATGTTTTGTCTGACTTTGAACCTTCTGCCCAGTACAGCATGGCAAGCAGCGCCCTTAAAACCATTGGATCTTTTAAGTCGACATCGTGTGCAAGCAATCTACCTCGTTCCAATGCGGAGGTGTTGCGAAACATCTTAGCGGCGCGTTTCGATCGCGCTGAGATTATTCGTATTTTCTTGAGGTGTTCGAGCTGCGCTTTCCGATCAAAAATTCCGGCATATTTTTCTCCGAGCCAAACAGACAGTGTGCTTTTTGGGATAGGGAAGAGCTTTTGTATTTCGGCGTACGATTTTCCCTGGCTTCGGAGTAGGGAAACTTTCTCTTTAACATCCGCATCGTATCGTTTCCCGCCCATCTTTATATTGTACAGTAACTTTCTACTCCAAACCTAAATCAATGTTCAATATGTTGATAAACATTACGTCAGCGATGTATCGAGCACATTAAAGTTAACGTTCAAATATATTCAACGGAACCTGCGTCAGAATATCTACTGCGCGGTATACGCTGGAAGGACACTCGTCCGCTCTCAGATGAGTCAATAGCGCAATACAATGCATTCCAGCTTTTTCGGCTGCGATCATGCCACTCGCGCCATCTTCTATGACCAATGTCGTTGCCGGACCGGCTCCGATTCGTTGTGCCGCGAGTAAAAAAACATCAGGCGCCGGCTTTCCATTCTCGACTTCGTCGGAACTTGCAACTGCTCCGAAACAATCGTCGAGCCCCAAGTTTTGTAAAACGAAACGAATAAATGCAAGAGATGATCCTGAAGCGAGTGCAAGCGGTATCCGCATCTTTCGTAATTGCATAATAAATTCTCGCGTACCGGGAATTTCAGGAACGCTGACTTCGGGAGAGATCATGCGTAGATATTTTGCCTCGATGATCTTTTGGATGTCGGGCGCTGGTCGGCCCGCTTCGGAGAAAATCTTCGTGAACATTTCAACGTCTGCGACGCCTGCAAAACGTCTTGTCAGTTCTTCTGGTGCTAGATTAATTTTGTAATCGCGGAGTATTTCTGATTCGATGCGCGAGTGGAGAATCTGTGTATCAGAAATAACACCATCCATGTCAAAAATGACGCTTTTAATGCGTATGTCGTTCGCATCTGTGTTCATTCCCGAACAATAACTAAAGCCCCAGGAATTCCAAAATCTTGTGCGCGAGCGGCTCTTTCATGTGCACCTCCTTGGCGTAGTCCTTGAGAAATGAGCGGACGAGTGAAGGATCGATATGCTCAATCGGGATGATGAGATTGGGGGACATGATCTTGGTCGTGTCGACGAGAAGAAGCGGGCGGTCGCCGTGCTCGTCTTCGACCCAGAAAGAAATAATGTGATCCCAGCGGTGCAAATGCTCATTGACGCGAATGCCACGCTCCGAGATTTCAAAGTGTGCCAATTCTGGCGGTGTGCGCGCGAGAAGTCCGAGCGTGACCGCGGCAAGAATCACCAAGACGCCGAAAAGCACATTGTGCAGAATGATCGCGATGATGGCGATTGAGATAGCCGCAACTCCAAGCGCCCAGTACCAGTCTGATTCGCGCTCGATATGATCGTGCTCGTATGCGCTCCACCGGAGTGCGGGCGTATCCATAATCAATTTATTGTATCATCGCGTTTCGCGTCGCGGCATGATACAAATGCAAAACACGGAGGGGTGGCGGAGTGGTCTATCGCACCTGTCTTGAAAACAGGAGTGTCGCAAGGCACCGTGGGTTCGAATCCCACCCCCTCCGCAGAAAGAAACTTCCGAATCCGAAAGGTGGGAAGAAGCCCGCGCCGAAGGCGCGGGAGTGGGCAAAAGAGCCCGTCGCTTCGCGACGAATTGGAATGGGGCGGGCGTGGCGAAATGCGCGGATTTGTCACGAACCAAGGGGTTCGTTCCGATTTTTTGGACGAACGACTTGATTTGGTACAAATCAGAGGAGGAGGACAAAAAATTGGCTTGTTTCGTATCTAAAATCCATTCCCGCAAGGGTTCGACCCAATTGTTTCTCCCGCGTTCAAAATCTTTCATTTTCTCCTTCAAAGCGGCGAGAGAGCGCATGAGCATATCTTTTCGCTTGAGGTAAACATCTTTCGGCACGTCGCCATCCAAATACGCCGAGAGTAGTTTTTCCATGCGCTCCTCGTTCGCTTTGATTCCACTGGAAAGATTT
Source organism: Candidatus Parcubacteria bacterium (assembly GCA_003599175.1). Taxonomy (GTDB): domain Bacteria; phylum Patescibacteriota; class Minisyncoccia; order Phycocordibacterales; family UBA2100; genus UBA10103. The sequence continues at coordinate 485 of QZIY01000036.1, read as the reverse complement.
TGAACCTCGCTTTGCGACGCTCCAATTTCCTCGCGCTCCCACAGTTTCACTTTGTCCAACATCCAGTCGGTATAGCGATCGCAAAGCGAGATTGTTTGAAGCCGTGCACAGATTTGTCGCGTAAGTTCAGATTCCTGTAAATACGCTTGCGAACAGTGGCCGCGCTTTTTCGAGCACCGATAATAGCGATAACGACCGCCAGATTTGCCAGTAGCCCACTGTGCGGAAATCATACTGCCACACTCGGCGCATCGAAAAAGTCCAGTGAAAGGAAAATCATGCTTGATTTTCCTTTTGCGCGGCCGTTCTTTCGTTTGCAATACTTTCTGCACGGCTTCAAACAATGCGGGAGTAACAATTGGCTCAAAGTTTCCATCAAACCATTCGCGTCAGCGTCCAGAGCTCTTTTGCGGCCTCAGTCTTGGGACGGCGCGTGAGATACTTCGCCGCCTGCTTGATCTGATGAAACTGGCACATCTGCACCG
>QZIY01000020.1 GCA_003599175.1 Candidatus Parcubacteria bacterium | reverse complement strand
ATGATACCGACCGTCATACCGAGCGCGTGGTACACCTGACCCATCCATACGCCGTCGCGGCGTGAGAGGTAGTCGTTGACGGTAATGACATGGACACCCTTGCCCGTGAGTGCGTTGAGATAGACGGGCAAGGTGGCGACGAGCGTTTTTCCTTCGCCGGTTTTCATTTCGGCGATTCCACGACGATGGAGGATAATGCCGCCGATGAGCTGCACATCGAAGTGCCGAAGCCCGAGGGTTCGGCGGGCGGCCTCGCGCACTGCGGCAAATGCTTCTGGCGCCAGTTTTTCCAGATCCTCGCCCTTCGCAAGGCGCTCCTTAAATTCGGCTGTTTTCTGCTTCAACTGCTCGTCCGAGAGCGCTTTCATTGTCGCTTCGTGCGCATTGGTCGCTTCCACGATCGGCATCGCTCGCTTCAGGGCACCACTGTCTTCGGAAAACCACTTATTCCAAAACGCCATATGTAGTCCATTATCCTACCGCAAAAGACCTTCGAATGCTAAGAGCCCCTATATCAAAAAAACAACCCCTCCGCTCGGAGGGATTGTTTTCTTTCTTCTAGAAGAAAGACTAGACGCGCTTCTTCTTCGTCGCCTTCTTCTTCTTTGCTGCCTTCTTGCGCTTTTTAGCTGCCATAGGATTATTTAAATTTTTTTGATGCTAAGTTCGACCCGCACGCATAAAAGTAAATGTATGCAATGCGTTTTAATAATTATTGCACCGAAGTATGCACAATGTGTGAATTTACTATGCATGTGTGGATAACTTAAAAAGAAAACATATGAACAGTTGTTCATATGTTTTCTTTTTATCCTGCGTAGCTTTAGCGAAGCAGGACTCTCCGTCTCCTATTCTGAAAACTTTAAAAACGAAGAATCCCGCGTGAGCGGGATACTTCGCGACTTTCGATCTTGGAAGTACTCACAATCTTGTGGGCACTCAACACGGCAAGTATAAACCTTTTTACAGAAACAAAAAAGCCCCACAAAGCGGAGGACGGGTGCGAGCTCCAAAGTGAAAGTCTTATGTGAGTGCCGCCGCCCTCCGCTCTACGGAGCTTCCTCTTTTATCATCGTACCAATCCCTGAAAAATGCGCTAGAGCTAAAGCTTGAGCGTCTTATTCTTTACCTCCTGCATGAGCTCTTCAACCCCCGCCTTCTGCTGCGGATACGAAGCGGCTGCCGTCTCGAGCACCTCGAGTGCTTCATCAGAGTCTCCGGCCATGTATAAAATCGCGACGTAGTATTTGAGCGCTGTGAAGTTTGATTTCTCCAGTTCATACGCCTCCTTGAAATACCGGACGGCGTCCGTTTCGTTGTTTTGCAACATGGCATTCTGTCCCAGTTGATACAAAATCGATTGCTTGCCCGGCGAGAGCTCATGTGCTTTTTGGTAGTAACCGGTCGCCTCTTTGTAGAGACCTGCAGCATCCAACACGCCGCCCGCAAACAAGGGAAAGCGCGCATCAAGTGGAGAAGCCGCCGCTTGCGCATCGAGCTCACTCACCGCAAGTTGCACAAATTGCGTTTTAAGTTCGTCAGAGACTTGATTTGATCCGAGAACTGCCTGTGTGATTTGGGCGAGCTGTTCGCGCGCCTCCTGTGTGCCGAGTGATTGGTAGGAAATGGTTTTTTTAAACAGCTCGAGATTTTGCGCGACGCCGCCCGGCTGCCCTTGCATTGCCTGGATGAGTGTCGCATTCGCTGTATATGCGCTCCCGTTGATGCCCCAAATCGAAACGAACATAAGAATCACACCTGCAATCCCAACAATAGGAAGCATCTTTTCCGGAATGAATACTGCTTTTACGATTGGCGCGGCCGCAGATGCAGCGATTTCGCGATACGCGATATATCCGAGCACCGTTATAAAAAGTATCGAACTCGTGATGTTGTCGAAGACCGTGAGATTGTGGAAGAAATAGCCGGCGAGGAGGCCCGTGAGAACGCTCCTCTCTTCGTGCGTGAACGCGCTCGCACCGCCGAAGCCAAAAATCGATCTCACGTTCGCTCTGCTGAGCTCAGTACTTCCTCGCTCGCCGCTCGGTCGCCAGAGGACCCAGAGCGTAGCCGCGAAAACGCCCAGGAACGCGAGGAGGCCGAGCGTGCCCCCCGCAATCCACCAATCGAAGATGCTGTTGTGCACGCGGTCAAACCACTGCTCCTGTGCGTACATGCGCGGGTCGTAGTACTTGTCGAAGACGAGTGCATAGTTCTCCTGCCCCCAACCGAGTATCGGCCGCTCCTTCACACCCTCCCACGCCATCCCCATATTGAGAAAGCGCGCCTTCACGGTCGCCTCGCCGAGAGAAATCGATGAAAGACGATTGAGGAAGACGACATTCTGCACGATCGCGCTATCGCGTGCGGCCCATACAGCACCACCGAAGACAACAAGGCCGGCAAAAAAGCCCACGACAGCGTAGCGCCACGTCCTATTTCTCGACCCGAGGGCGAGGAGAAGGAGTGTGAGGAAGGCACCGCCGATAAGACCGAGCATCGTACCGCGCGTACCCGTGAGAAGGAGCGCAGTGGTATCCAAGACGATTGCGGAGCAGTAAAAAATGGCCGGCCACAGCTGCTCCTTTGCCGGACGCACGGTGCGCATCTGCATCCAGAACATCGCCGCAATGAAAATATGGAAGAGCATGTAGGCGGCGAGATAAATCGGATTCCCGAAGGTGGCATCGATACGAGCGGTAAGTCCTGCGGCTCCTCCTTGTCCGAGCGCGGCGAGACCCACGACCTGCATGAATCCCTTGAGCGAAAGGAGCATCGACGCAATGATCGATATCTGGAACAGTCGCCGCCAGAAATTCTCAGTATTCAAGACCGACGCGGTCACAACGAGGTACGCAAGCATGTGCGCGAGCGTCACCCACCCTTCCATGCGCTCGAAGTTGCTCCAGATGCTCTTGAATGGATACGCACCAAAAACATCGGCAATGCCAATGATGAGTACGAAGAGCGCGAATGCACCGAGTACCCACGATCGTCGCGGCCGGTACTGCGGCATACAGACAGCAAGCGCGAGCCAGAAAGAGGCCATGATCTCGACGAGGATGCGGAAGACAAAATTCTTGCCGACGATGTAGGGAAAAAACAGGCCGTCGGCGACGATAAAGGGCACAATGGGAAGTGCAAAGACCATTGCTATAACGATCCATCGCAACACGTCCTGAGCCACCTTCATTAGGGCAATGCTATCACGGCAGCTTCCTTCTCTACAACTTATCTTTTTATACCTTCTTTTCCTCGTGATATTCCTCTTCCGTGTTAATTTGCCACAGATTTGAATTATTCGTTCTTCCTTCGATTACGTTGTCGACGGCGCCGATCGCTGCGAGCATAGAGTGGTCCTGATTGTTGTAGCGATGCATACCATTGCGGCCGATCAAGAAGAGGTTTGGAATCGCGTCGAATGCGGCGCGCACCTTTGGAAACTCCGCGTATGCGCCGAAATAGCCGGGATACGCTTTTGGTTGGCGGAGTACGGTACCATCCAGAACCACATTGTCTTTAAGAAGACCAATGTGACGCAATTCTCTTTCGCCCTGCTTTACCAACTCCGCATCGTCGCGATTCCAAAGCGCATCGCCCTCATTGCAAAAATATTCGAGCCCGATCCAACCGTGAGACTGATTGGCGACCATGTGCGGATTCCAGTTGTGAAAGAGCTGCAGGCGGCCTACATCGACGCCCGGCTCATGCACGTACATCCATGTATCGAGAAGTAGTTCTCCGTTTGGCTCTTTGGGCTTATCGCGCAAGAGAAGCCCGACGGTGAGAAAATCGCGATACTGTAGAGCGTCCGCGATCTTTCGCACGTCTTCAGGAAGTGCTGGCTCCATCATGCGCGCAAGCGCTTTCACATCGGTCGTCGAAAACACGTATTCGCCCGCATAGTCTTTCCTACCTTCCGTGGTTTTTGCGGTGACCACAAATCCACCCTCCACGCACTGCACTCGTTCTACACTCGCACCCATCACGATTTGACCACCCATTTCCTTTATCTTTTCCGCAACGATTTCCCACATATATCCGGGGCCATATGTAGGATACAAAAATTGTTCGATGAGTGAGGTTTCGACCGATTTTCCCGAGAGCGGCCCAATCTGCATCACCTTTTTCGCGGCATGCTGCACGGCCTTGATAATCGAAAGCCCTTTCACGCGCTGCGCACCCCATTCTGCCGACATCTCTTTGCAGGAGACGCCCCACACCTTTTCCGTATACGATTTGAAAAACGTTTTGTAGAGCTCGGTGCCGAAGCGATTGATAAAAAAATCTTCGAGCGTCTTTTCTGGCCGAATCGGAAATAGTACGGCCTTGGTATAGGTAATTCCTATCCTGAGTACCTTCCAGAATCCAAGATTGAGAAGCGTATTCAAAGAAAGCTCGACCGGATACGCAAAAAATTTGCCACCGTACACAATGCGCGTCTTGCGCGGCCTCACATGCATCACGCGGTCTCCCTCCGCGCCCGTTGCAATCGGCATGCCTTCGGTGAGTGCGCGCGTGGTGTTTTGGTACGTAATATTTTTTCCCGCAGCGTCGTCTGTTTTGACCGGCAGCATTTCGCCCCACCATTTCATAATCACGTCGGATTTGGAGAAAAAGCGATGTCCGCCGATGTCGATGCGGTTGCCCTTGTAGTTGACCGTTTTTGAAATACCACCGACGTACACCGGATCACGCTCAAGCACGATCGGCTTGATATCAGTGCGCTTCAAAAGCTCGTATGCGGCAGTGAGCCCCGCTGGCCCCGCGCCAATAATGATCGCTTTTTTGCTCTCTTGTGTCATATCCGCCGCGTTTGAGAAAAGGCGGATAACATTTGCTTATCGAACGTAACAATGGGCACTCCCATTGAACGAGCCAATCCGATCAACGCAATGTCCGTAAACGACATCTTCTTGGAGTAATCGAGGAAAAAAGCGGCATCTCTGTATACGTCTGCGGCAGGAATGAGAACGTTTTTCGCTTTCATGACGTCGGTAACAAATGCCTTGGCTACGGGCATGCCGAGGCGATATGCAAGAACCGTTGCTGTCTCTTGAATAACATATGGATGAACTATAAGCACTTGAGCGGAGATGTCTGCCATGACGCGAAGGGCATCTGTATGCTGCGCATCTCCTTCGTAATAGAAGGCGACGAAAACGGAGCTGTCGATAAGGAATCTATTCTGCTCCATAGACAATCGCGTCTATCCGGGAAGATACGTCGCGACCGACATGTTTCTTGCGTTTGACAATATTTCGGCGTGCGCGTTCAAAAAAAGTCGCCTCACGGTTTTTTTTGTGTTTGCCTCCCATCAGGGAAATGATGAATCGTTTTGTTGCAGATGTCATATGCGCATCATAATTCGAACGAGATGAAGTGTAAATGGTTTATAAAGTCCCGCTGGCCCCGCGCCAATAATGATCGGTTTTTTGCTCTCTTGCGCCATGAACGATTCATCGTAGCGGTAGAGAGGCACATTAAAAAGGCCGCGATGCACACGGCACCGGGCCTTTCAAGTAAGCCAAATCAATCTATAGCTTCCCCACTGACCTCCTCTCCGTCGTTTTCGCGAGAAACCACTCTCGTCTCCCCAATGCATCGAGCACGGGAAATGCGATTGCGAGAATGATATCCGTAAAAAATTCCGCCGGACGCGGAATCCCGGCAACAGCGAAATGATGCACGTTTACATTTTTACGAGTCAGCCACCGCACTCGTGGCAAATGCGGTACGGTGGATCCAAGGTGCAGACGGGCCTGTTCGAGTCGCGCTGTACAAAGCGCTGTTCCAATTTGCCCGACCGTTTCAACTCCTTCACGAATCACGCGAATCCGTTCGCCACCGAGACGATCAAGCAGAGCAGCATAGTAATCCGCCTCGTCGAAGTCGCCTCGGCGGAATGTGCTCACAACGAGCAAGTCTGCGTCCTTCCCGAAGAGTTTTTGCCACTCTATGGCTTGGACAGCGACCCTATAAAAATCCTGGTATTTTTCAGGACCAATGCGACCCTCTGGCCACGGCGACTTGAGCACCGGACATATCAGATGGCGAGCCATCTTCTCTCCTTCCCGTTGTGTTGGCTTTGTTTATTATACAATGCTTATCGCGCCTTTGCAAAAAGCACGTATTTCCGCGCGAAGAAGTTCCACGTAAAGACGACGAACACGCTCGCGATTTTGGAGATCATGTAGTAGAGCCCGGCGTATTCAGTCAAGAGTCCGAGTATCAGCTCGTTGATTCCGAGACCTATAAGACCAATCACGAGAAAGATGCCGAATTCGGCGGCAGGGCTCCGTATCGAACGTGCTTCGAATACCCAGTAGATGCTTGCGATGTAGACGATGATGAGGCCGAGGAGGAAGGATATCGCAGCGGAGACGAGATATGGCACATCCAAGAATTCCGTAAGCAGCCACAAGCCGACAATATCGACGACAAGCGCGATGAGCGACGCGGCGAAATAACGGATGAATTCATGAAGCGCGGGAGATCCGAGCGTCATCATGCTCGGTGCTTTTTGCGTTTCGGGCGATGTCACGATTTCAGTGTCCGTCATGGTGTCGATTCTGACACCGGCATCGGCGCTCCTTCAAGGAAGTGTCGATAGAGCGAAAGGAGCGTGAGGAAGAACGAAACGGCAATGGGACCCAAGAAAAGTCCGACGGGGCCGAAAAAGGCAAGACCCCCGAGGACGGAGACAAGCATGAGAAGCGGGTGGAATTGTGTACCCGAAGTCATAAGCTTCGGCCCAAGCACGTTGTCGATGAGGCCGGCAATACCGCTCCAGATCGCGAGCCCGATAGCGGCGGGAATCGTTCCGATCGCAAAGAGATACAAAACAGCGGGCGCCAGCACAAATGCGGTACCAAAAGGCGGAATCAGTGAGAAGAGCGTCGCGACGAGTCCCCAGAAAATCGAGTTGGGGACGCCAAAGACCGCAAGTCCGATGCCCGCAAAGATGCCCTGGATGATGGCGATCAGGAGCTTGCCTTTCACGACCGAGTTCACCGAACGGCCGAGTTCGGCAAACACCATTTCGTCATCTTCTCTGGAGAGCGGACTGTTCTCGATGATCACGCGCTTCAAGCGGCCGCCATCGCGCAGGAGGTAGTAGAGCGTCATGAGGAAAATAAATGTCTGGAGGAAAAATGAGGAGATGCCCGAAAACGCGACACCCATATGCTGCATGAGCCACACGATCCCCTGTTGCGTGTACGAACTGATATCTTGCATCGATTGCAGGAGCCATGGCAGTGCGTCGGGGATGTATGCGGTCAGCCAGGGCTCGACGCGCTGGAGAAATTGCAATTGCACTGTCTGGAGGCCTCCTCCCGCTATGTTCATGTAGATCCCTTGCGCTTCCTGGATGAGTTGAAACCCAAGGTAACCGACGGGGATGAGAAGTACGAGACCGCAGAAAAGCACCGTGAGGAGCGAACCGAGCGTTTCTTGGCCGCCGATCGCATCGCAGATTTTGAGATAGAGCGGGTGGAGGAGAACCGCAAAGATGATGCCGAGCGCAATCGGCGCCAGGAAGGGCGCCAATATGTAGAAGACCAAGACACCCGATCCGATCACGAGCGCGATGAGAAAAATCTGTCGGAGCAGCGCCTTGGTCATATGCTGCCAGTATACCTCAGAGCGGCAAGTTTATAACCCCGAGGAGATAGGCATCAAGCGTGAGTGAAATCGCCACATAGATAAGGAGGATCGGCGCAAACCACCATATATATCGCTCGTACCGCTTGAAAGCGATGCAGCTTAAGATGACTGCCGTTGGCACTGCAAGGAAGACAACGCGCTGCGTGATTGACGGCCACACGAGAATCCATAGCGCTGGAATGATGAGTGAGACGACAAACACTGCAAAACGATCGAGTTTCCATGACCACACGAACAATGCGAACCCCAATGCCGCGGGAATAGCCAAGAGATTCAGCACCGAGCCAAAACTTTTGATCGCATTGGGAAGCCAGCTCTGGTACGCGTACTGATGCTTATTGTATAGATACCAATCGAGGTACGTGTAATGAAGGGTAAAGAACACTGCAACATGTGTGATAAGCACCGGGAGCGTTGCGGCGAGCGCCGGAAGAAATGCATGCTTCACGAGTTCGCGCAGATCGCGACCATATTCATACAAGAGAAGCGCCGCAATCGGTATCACGGCGAGGAACGCATACTCTTTGAAAAGCGCGCCAAAGCCGATCGCAAGCCCTGCGTATACAAAATTGCACTCAGACTCTCCGGCTACGAATTTTGTAATAAAGAAAAGCGCGAGGAGATAAAAAAACCATCCGCCTATATCGGAGAGCGGCGCAATGCCGAAAGTGAGGACGTCGTAATTCGCGCACAGCAAGATCGCGCCAATCGCGGCAACCTTTGATCCGAAAAAAGTTCGTAGCATGAAAAAACTAACAAGACCGAGTGCAAAAAAGAATATAGCGTTGAGAATCACCCAGCCCTCGTAGTAATCACCCGTTATGTACTTGAAGATCGCAATTCCCGTGAGCGTCAAGGGAGCGGTCAATATGCGATTAACCATAAAGTCGGCGTTCGGCGCGCCTCCGGAGAGCACCTCGGCTCCCGCAACATATGAAGGCGCATCCCCGCCGGTGCGCAGCGCCGGCTGCAAGACGACGAACGCAATGGCATAGAGCACGATGAGTGCAACGACAAATCCGACGAATATACGAGCCTGATTATCGAGTGGAACCATATGTTGCTTTGATACGATCAACGAGTGCCGAAAGCGCAATCCCCGCAAGGATAAAGAGGTACGGTTCCGCTGGAATGCGATAACGTGCGATCGCAACAGGCCCGGTGAGGAACGCAAAATACAACACCAAGAGCGCAAAAAGGATGACGCGCGGATCGCGCCACCGCAGCATCACTGCACCAGCGGCAAGCAACGTCACGATGATCCAGAAAAGCATTTCGAGTGCAATAGGTGCAACAGCGCTGGCCGCTGCAACGAGTCCTCCCCAATCGCGTGTCGCGAACCTATCTTTCATATCCCGCAGGTTTTGCCAGAGCGCTGAAAACGTCGGCGCATAAAATCCACTCGAATCTCTCGCCTGCATAACATACTGCTGATATGCAGCGACAGAGCTTGTGATGAAAAACGGTACGATGTTGACACTGTGGTAGTAGCCGTACAAAATCGGATGCTCGAGAAGAAGACGCTTTGCGACAGCGCCTTCATAATTCGTGCTCATCTGACCCGGCGGCGTCGCCTTTTCTAGCTCCTCAGCTATTCGCGCATCAACGGCCGCAAGCTGCAGATCTGTTTGTGCGCGTGCTGCCTTAAGCGCCGCCAGAGGATTCAGCGTGTTCATTTCTTCAAACAGTAGAAATTGTCGCGCGTTGTAGTACAGAAGATTATTCGCGCCGACGTGCGCTATTTCGGGCACACCGAAGATCGAATAGTTGCGATACACCCAAGGCACTACAATGATAAGTGCCGTGAGCGCGCATACGACCGCAGGTAAAAAATTATGATATATCATAATTTTTCCTTTCCTTCCCCGCGTACGTATTTCGATCCAACTCAATATCACGAAGAGAACCGGTAGCACAATTAGCAAAAATTCTCCTATCGGCCGAACGAGAGTTGCGGCATCGAGCAAAAACCCGGCAATTGCAGATCGCACTAGGACGGGCGGACGCTCCGCAAAAAAGAGCATGTACACGACCGCGACGATCATCGCGCTAAAGAGCGCATCAGAAAACAGTGTCGTCGATGCAAAGATGACCGACGGATCAAGGCCGTAGAACATTGCCGCTGCGATCGCCCACCCCCTTGAGACAAACTTCAGCGTCATGAGATAGATCAAGAACGCAGCCCCGAGCGTTGCAAAGATTTGTATGATCGCAGCAAAGGTATATGAGCCAGTGATCGCTTTCGAAACAGCCAAAAATGCAGCATACCCCGGCGGGTATGCGCGCTGTAGAGCTCCGTCTTCCCCGGCAAGTCCCTTCCCCACAAGCAGCGATTCACTCATCTCCACATACGTTGCCGAATCCCCTGCAAAAATCGGATATGCCGAGGCGGTCGGATTTTGGGCACTCAAGTGATCAAAATAGAGAAACGACGCCTGATGTATGAGGAGTACAAAAAGAAGTGCAATCAACACACGACGATGCTCGCGAAAAAAAAGGATCATGGCGTGGGATTAAAAGTCAGATTCCAGAATCAATTCGTCTTCACCGATATTTCGCGTCGCCGTTTTGCCGACGATGTCTGCAACCTTTTCCGGCGGGAGTCCTGTTCCTGGTCGCTTTACCGTAAGCATCTCGCGAGTGATCTCAGTTCCCTTTGCGATGTTCGTCGTCGCCACGATCGATTGCCGCGCCCATTCACGCCCTTTCAAAATAGCGTTTGGCCGCTCGCCCTTGCGATCAAATCTTGCCGCATCTACTTGCCTCAATTGTTCCACCATCGTAATCAAGGTTTCTGGTGTGCACGAAACCGCAGAGTCAAATGAGCGTTCGTCGGTGAGGTCAAACGAAAGATGCTTCTCGATCACAGTGGCACCGAGCGCAACGGCAGCGAGAGGAATGTGCCAGCCCGGTGTGTGATCCGAATAGCCAATCGGATAATCAAAAGTCTCTTTCAATTTTTGAATGATTGAAAGATCCATGATCTCCCACGGAGTCGGGTAGATAGTGTTGCAATGCATGAGCACAATGTCGCGCGTACCTCCCCGCTCGAGCGCTGCAACAGATTCTTTGACTTCGTCGATCGATACATGAAGTCCGAGCGACATGATGACCGGTTTTTTGCACGCACCAACTTTTTCCAAAAATTCGAAGTTGAGTGATTCGCCTGACCCGATTTTGTGAAATGGAATATTTAAATCTTTGTCAAGAAATTCGAGATCGACTTCCGTATGCGCCGTGATAAATCCTTGGATGCCGATTTCCTTACAATACTCCATCAGCTCGCGCAATTGATCATGCGGTAGCTCTTTATATTTGAGCCGATCGTACCAATACGGCGAGGCAACTTTCGAGACCAGTGCTTCGGTCGTCTGTGCCTGATATTTCACCGAGTCGCATTTCGCCACCAAAGCGGCATCCGCCTGCTTTTTTGCCAAATCGAGCTGCCCCCAATTCGTAAGCCCACCTTCAGCGATGATGTACACGGGCTCGCCTTCGCCCACCATCCTACCGTTTAAGGAGACCTTTTTGCTCATACCGGCAGTCTAGCGGTCTCCTAAAAAAAAAGAAAGTTAGTTCTTCTTTTTCTCCCACACCACGCGCGGCATGATGATTTCTTCCTCAATGTGATCTTTGTGCTCAATGATTTTGGCGATCATGCTCTCGACCAAGACGTCGGAGAGGAGGTGCGGTTTGAGACCGAGCTTAGGCAAGCCGGTGTGCACCGGCTTGTAGTAGTGCTCTTCCTGCTCCTTGCGCGGGTTTTTGATGTGCTTGACTGTCGCCTTGATGTTCATTTTCTTCGCCGCCTCTTTCACCGTTTCTGCAAGTTCGTTGACGCTAAAAACTTCAGTGAATTGGTTGAAGACGCGAAACTCGCCCTTTTTCGCCGGGTGGAGCGCTGCGAGCTCGACGCAGCGGAGCGTATCGACGATGTTGAGAAACCCGCGTTTCTGTCCACCTTTGCCATACGGCGTGATCGGCAAGCCAGCGACCGCCTGTACACAAAAGCGGTTGAGTGCGGTACCGAAAATATCATCGTAGTGGAATGAGGTGTGAAGACCAGGCGCCATCTTTGTCTCTTCCGTCTCAATGCCATATACGACACCCTGATTGAGATCGGTCACCGCAAGATCCCACGTGCGGCATGCAAATTCGAGATTGTGGCTGTCATGGACTTTCGAGAGATGATAGAAGGACCCCGGCTTTTTGGGAAAGAGAAGACGATCTCTGCGCCCCTTGTGAGTAATGTCGAGCCATCCTTCTTCGATATCAATATTCGGCGTGCCATATTCGCCCATCGTGCCGAGCTTCACAAGATGTGCATTCGGTGTCGAGCGCTTCATCGCAAAGATTACATTCAAATTGCCGACAACATTGTTGACCTGCGTCTCCACTGCTCGTTCGTTGCCGATCATTGAGAAAGGTGCTGAGGGTTGCTCACCAAAGTGAATGATCGTGTCGGGCTTGAACTCATCGAACACGCGCGCGACAAAACGCTCATGACAGAGATCGCCGACATACATTTTGATTTTCTTGCCGGTTGTTTTCTTCCAGATACGGATGCGCTCCTGAAGTGATGGGATGGGCATCAATGGCTCCGCATCAACTTCCGCTTCCCACTTTCGCTTATTGAAATTGTCGACAACCGCGACCTCGTGACCTCGATTGGAAAAATACATCGCCGTCGGCCAGCCCAGATAGCCATCACCGCCCAAAACGAGCACACGGAGCTTCTTACTTTTTATTGCCATGGTCTGAACACTACCGCTTTAGACCATGGTATGCAAACCGCACTCTTGTCCCTGATTGCCGGTACCAGTGAAGCGGCCCGCGCGCTCGAATTTACCCTGTCGCCCGCCCCCACTCTGGTTCTTCCCCTCCTTTGTGCACGGCTCGCAGCCGAGTGACGGATAACCTTTGTCGTAGAGTGGGTGATATTCAAGCTTGTGGTCTTTGATGTAGGTCCAGATATCATCGTGATTCCAAAATGCAATGGGATTCACCTTCACGATCTTGCCCTGCTCAATAAGGCCCGTGTTTTTGCGGAATTCCGTCTCATCGCGTCGGAGACCTGTGATCCACGCATCGTATCCGCCGATGACATTATTGATCGCTGGAATTTTCATCTCGCAGCATTTGTACTGATCGTCTTTGATGAAGCTGTCGCCATAGTATTCATCGATACGCTTCACATCTTCGGGCGTGGGGCGAAGCCATTTGAAATTGAGGTTGCGCTTTTCGATGAGTTCATTGGCAAATTCCAGCGTCTCTTTGAATTCGTATCCTGTATCGATGCCGCAAATCTCGACATCGGGCTTCACCGAGGTCGCAAGATCCACCAAGACGCGAGAGTCTTTGCCGAAAGAGCATGCGAGGAATACGCGCGGGTATCGTTCGAGCGTGAGTTTGATGAGTGCACGTGAGATGTCTGCTTTTTCGTCAGGGGTCATAGAGACATAAATGTATCAAACGTTTTCTCAATCATCAAATGTTCATGATGTAATTTGCTGAAAATTTGATTTTCATACAAAATGTTGTATAAAATATTGAGTTGAGTTCCCTGCCTGATAGGAGAGGCAGATGAAAGTAGTGCTCGCATGCGGTGATCCCGCAGCCGTAAACGCAGCCCAAAAACTGCTGGGAGAGCTCATGCTGCGCAAACACGAAGGTACGCTCTTGATGCGCGCATCCGAGCGCGACGTCGGACAAGAGGTTCAAAGCGCGCACGTACTCTGGAGCGGCTTCGCGACCGACCCAGACATCGGCGGCAGGATCGAGCGTATGGCTATCAGCGCGGCACATCGGTACAACGTGCCGATCATGCGATACGCTGACACGCATCTCGTATACCATCGGCCACATGAAGATGACTCGATGCGAGATATCGATGCCCTCGCGGTGATAGGGCCGTCCGATAAAAAAGGCGCGGCGCGATTATACAAAGAAAGTGTACGCATCTTTGTAAGCGGAAACCCAATGCACGAAATGTACTATTTTCCCGAAAAAGACCGCGAGACGGTTCGTGCGGAGCTCGGCGTCGGCGCACAGACATTGATCGTGAGTCCCGGTACGAAATTCCCCCAGCAAAACATCGCGCTCTGGGGCGGTCTCGGATCCGCGCTCATCGGACTGCCTGATCGGAAATTCTATTTCGTGCTGTCGCGTCATCCGGGTGATGACGGAGATGAAACATATGATCGACTCATCGAGCAGTTGAACAGCATACCGCATATAACTGCTCGCCTGATCACACGCAATGAGCTGTCTGGGCCACAGCTTCTGATCGGGGCTGACCTTGTGGTCAGTTTCCTCTCTGAACTCGGGATCGGCGCAGCGATCCGTAGGATACCAAATATCGAGTTCTGGCCGTCGGTCCTGCAGGAGCGAAAGCAGGTATTGATTGGAGACAAAGCATGGGAGCCGATCGAGCAAGGCCTTGCCGCGCTTGTCGCCTCCGATGATCCGCAATATCTCAGGATCGAGATACTGCGTTATCTCAAGGAGACGAACGAGCGTCTTATGATGCTTACGCGACAGCGTCTTATATACGGCGATGCCCAACCTCGCCCTGGGTACGCCGTAGCAACGATGGCCGACGTGATGGAGCAGATTGCGCACCAATAACAAAATCAGTTCATTTCATAAGAGGATCGGCTCTGCCGATCCTCTTTCTCTTTGTTATAGCGTTACGAAGTACTCGACAGTCTTTTTGATACCGTCGTCCACACTCGCGCTCGGCGACCACCCCAATACATCCTTTGCTTTCTGATTCGACATGAAACTTCGCATGATTTCGCCTTTGATTTCGGGCGCATGCTCGACCTGCGCTTTTTTGCCTGCGTGTTTTTCGATGATCTCGATCATGCTATTCACGCTCGTCTCGGAGCCGCCGCTTATATTGCACACATCAGCACCTTTGATATCTGCGGATACAGCTGCCGCATTTGCACGGGCAACATCTTCGACGAAGATAAAGTCGCGCGTTTGCTCACCACTGCCGTTGATCTTGATTGGCTCTCCCTTGAGGACTCGCTGGATGAACACCGTGACAGCGCCGTTGTGTTTTTTGCGTTCATTGCGCGGTCCGTACACATTACTGTAGCGAAGAGAGATGCTCGGAAGATTGTGCACGGCGTTGTAATAATAGAGATACTTTTCTCCGGAGAGTTTGGAGATGCCGTAAGGCGAAGTAGGGCGTGTGGGATGGTTTTCATCGACCGGCACATACTCCGGATCACCATAGAGTGCGCCGCCGGTGCAGGAAAAGACAAACTTTTTGATCGGGTACTTTTTAGTAGCCAGTTCGAGAAGCGCCACGAGTCCGCGCACATTGCCTTCGATATCCGAAAATGGATCGTCGAGCGATTCGCGCATATTGGTCTTTGCCGCCAAATGACAAATCGCTTCCGGTTTTTCCTCTCTCAGCACGTCCGCAAGTTTCGGATCATTGAGATTGGTGCGGTGATACGTCACGCCTTTGCGGACATTCAGCTCATTGCCCGACGAAAAATCATCGACGACGGCAACCGAGTGTCCATCCGAAAGGAGCTTGTCGACGACATGCGACCCGATAAATCCTGCGCCTCCAGTGACTAAAACTTTCATAATCTTTAGAACGTTATTTTTTTGCGAAGTAATTTTTCACCCAGTGGAATAGTTTTGAGAACATGAGCAATCTTCTCTCCCGCATTTCCTTTGCCAAAGACGAAATGATTTTTTACCTTTTTCTTAAATGCGGGTGAGATCGCTCTCAGAACGGCCTTCTCGACCTTTTCAGGCGTCGGCTCAGCTACCACAATACCATTGGTGTCTCGCGCTCGACCGTCTTGCCGGTGTCCGACCGTTACGGACGGCAGATTGAAGTATGGTGTTTCCATGAGACCGCTCGAAGAATTCCCTACCATCGCAGAGGCACCATCCATGAGTCCCCAAAAATCCTGTACTTCGATATTTTTGTGAATACTGAATTGCGGCACATTTTTATACTCATCGAGTGCCTTGAGGACGAGTGAATACCCTTGATCACTGCATGGCCAGACAATGATCGTACGCATACCCGTGCGCTTCAGCCCCTCGTATACCGTCTTTGCTTCGTCATATGAGCGGGTTTCGTCGAGCGTCGTCGGATGCTGAATGCAGAGAAGGTACGGCTCATCTGGTTTGATGTTGTACTTCCGCCGCACTTCTGTATTCGGCGTAAACTTTTTCTGCACCGCAAGATCGATATAGGTAGAGCCAAAGTCGAAGACGCGCCATTTCTCTTCGCCTAATTTCAAGATGCGTTTGTATGCGTCTTTGTTGGCTGGAAAATGCAAATGCGCAAGTTTGGTGATGGCATGGATACGTACGCCATCTCGGTTTCCTGCAGTATCGCCTCCAAGGATGTGGGCGACTGGAATATTGAGTTCGAGCGCGGCGTTTGCTGCCGCCAAAACTTCGCCGCGATCCCCCAACGTCACCAAAACATCAGGTTTAATTTTCGAGAGTATATCGACCATGCCCGCCATGGTGCGCGCAAGTGTCTGTGCTCGCTCTTCACTCGTGTCGTCTTTTTGATCGGTCGGTACGCGATGGGTCGGGCCATATGATCTCTCAACTTCCTTGACCGTATCACCAAAAAAAGGGTTCAGGTGCATGTCGGTAGTAATCGGCTCAACGCTGATTTTTGGATCACGTTTCAGCGCTTCGACCATCGTAATCATCGCGCCGAATCCGCCGCGCTTCCCCGTGAGTACCGCAATCGTCCGCTTATCTGCCATTGTCTGGATACTAGCCGTTTTTCTTCCAGCTGGAAAGGATGGCTTCAAGTCGTTCCAGATCTTCCTTAAAATCGATATCGCTCGAATAAATCGGCGGCACGATGATGGGATAATTTTTTTCTCCTTCAAATTTCCCCTCTTTCATCACCGTGTCGTAACTCGATAGCCACAGATTGGCAGCGTGATAAAACTTCGGTCTATCTTTGCCGAGCGCCTCGTAATGCAATTTTTCTTGCCAGAAATGCGCGGTGCCATCCTCTCGAATTTCGCGGATGTTGTACGGGTGATTGATGGTATCTATTTCCGATACGTTCACGACAGACTCTGCATTTTTCTCGATCGCAAGCTCGATCGCCGCATCGATCTGCGCCGGTTCGATTACGGGTGTTGTTGGCTGTAATGTGACAACGTAACCGGCCTTATAACCGTCTTGTTCGAGCATCCCGATGATGTGACGCACGACGTCAATCGCCTTTGCGGAATCGCTCGCAAGTTCCGAGGGGCGCATGAATGGGACTTCCGCGGTATATTCCCGCGCCACCGCGGCAATTTCCTCGCTGTCGGTCGAGACGATCACCCGATCGATCTTCGTCGTCGCTTTCGCAGCGATGATAGAATGTGCAATCAGGGGCTTTCCGAGCAGCGGGTATAGATTTTTCCCCGGAAACCGCTTGCTGCCGCCGCGGGCGAGGATGAGCGCAATGATGTTCATATAATCAGTATTTCACACCAACACCTGCGCCGTCCATCTTGAAATCGGCGCATCGCCGGAGAGCGGCAAGTCATTCGTATCGAGCCGTTCAAGCTCGAGCGGACGATCGAAACCGTGCACCAGCTCTGCCTTGGTCGTGAGTCCGAGAATCGCGTGGTATTTTTGCGCGAGCCGCACTGTTTCCTCGTCGTAACTGCCAAACGGGTAGTTCATCACCCACGGCTGCTCCCTGCCGTGCAACATACGCATCAATTCCCGACTTTTTTTGATCTCGAATTCCTGCTCGTCGAGTTTCATACCATGCATTCGTGCGTGCCGATATCCATGTCCTCCAAATTCCATGCCCGACTTGTACATCTCCCGCATATCCTCCATTGTCATATAGAGTTCGTGCGCAAACGCAGCTTCATCGGTTGTGACATGAAGCGCGAAGAGCTCTCCGATGACTCCAGTGCGAACTGGACCGGGCAAACCGGTCTGTAGCAGCCGCTTGACCAACACGACTTCGGGCGGATCAAAGCGACTCCTGATGTTGACAAACTGAGCACGGAGTCCTGCTTCAGAGGGAAATTCATACTCTGAACGGTAAGCAGCAGCCATGGAAAAAATTTCATTCGCAAGCGCGCCATAATCGGTGATGACTGAAAGTAAAAATTGGATTTTGTGCACTTCGAGGACCACTGAATTAAGTGCGCTTTGGGTGGGCGGATAGAAGGATGCGGGAATGCCGCGCTCGCGAAGGCGCGGAAATACGTTCCGATAGTGATCCGAAAGGCCGTCATCAAATGTCAGGTGATAAGCGTTCTCGGGTAGCGTCATTCTTCCTCCTGCCGCATCCATCACATCTTGCAAGCTCACATGCACGTAATGTCGAGAAAGATATTCAAGTTGGCCGTCGAATTCCCCGAGCGTACGCCCTCTAATACCTGGATACGGTGACCCTGCAATGTCGCGCACATAATGGTACATGACGATCGTGAGCATATTACTGATTCAGTTTGTCAATGAGAAACTGTGCGATGCGCTCCGCGGAATGACCGTCGGTGAATCCGAGCATTTTGTCGACGATCAGCTTTCTACCCGCCGCGTATTTGTGTGGTTCCGCGATCGCTTCCTTGAGGAGCGCAATCACTTCTTCGCGACTCTGCGCGCGCGGAATGCCACCGCTTTTGTCGAGTATTTGATAATGATCGCTGTCATAGTAGCGGCGATTGGAAAGATAATAGTTTGGTTCGGGCGTCATATCAAAAGCAACGCCAATCGTGGGCCGATCATAGAGTGCCGTCTCGATACCAATCGTAGAGGCAAACATCAAGATAGCCGCGGCATGATAGATGGTGTTGTTGATGAGTGCGATGTCGCTTTCTTCAAACTCCCATGCAGCTCTCCCCTCTGTTACCCGTGTCGCGGGTTGCTGCTCTTTGACACGTTTCCAGCGCGCCCTGCCACCTTCGCATTTGCCGTAATGCGGATGCGGCCGGTACAGAATGGTATATCCATCAAAAAAATGATCCTTTGTAATAGTGTGATCCAGAAAATCAATGAATTCGCATTGATCCGGATATTGATGCAGCGCGTCTCCCGCGAAAAGGATATATTTGTCATCGGATTGTAAGCCGAGCTGCGCGAGAAAATCTGCGCGCCGCCGTATGATGTCTGCATTGAAATAAAAATCGAACCGCGGAATACCGCTCACGAAAATTTTGCTGGCCGGAAAATCAAGATACTTCACCGCTTCTGACTTGATGATTTCATTATGGGCGATCATGTAATCGGGTGCGATCGGCATGAAAAACTTCGTCGTAATACTATCCCATGTTTTGACCATGCCGACGATCGCGACGCCATGCGCACGAGCCGCTTTCATAAGGCCAAGGTCTCTCATGCTGTACATGGTAGTGGCAAAAAGGAGATCCGGTTTGTACTTGTCGAACACCGCGTCAAATGCGCGATGCGGCGTAAAACCGTAGAGAAAGCGCAAGAAACGCCGCCAGAGCGATAGATGTCCCAGGAGCCACAAAGTTCGTACTCCCACGAGTCGAACGCTTCGAAAGATCAGACTCCCGTTCGTATAAAATGAGTGCCACTGGTGATTTGACTTGGTGCGCGTTGGAATGTTTTGACGAAACAGATTGTCCCAAAAAATTTCAACTGTTTGATAGCTATTCGACGGCACGGTCGTGAATTCGATATTGCGAATCGTGCGGAACGATTCGCGATAATAATCAAGCTTGTTTGAAGGTACGACCGCGACGAGCCGTATCGTTGACTCCCGCTCCATCCGCTTCAAAAAACCCGTGCGCAGAAGCGCGTATGACATGGTGCCTTCGTCAATATTGAAAAGGATGGTTTTCATGACGTGCGAGCAACTGTACAGATCGCCTCGTAGATGCGTTCGGTATTGCGACCATCATAAATGCCGTTATGTCTACGATCAATATCACGCCCTTTTTTCTCCTCCTCCGATAGTGGATCAAAAAAGTGCGGCAAAACCTTGTGTAGTTCGTCACGAGTGTTGAGTCGCGGCGGTGAATGATAAGGGTGATAAAATTCATCGAACCCGCGCAGGTTGGGTAGATGATAGAGCCAGATGCGAGCATCTGTTGCGATGGCAGACCCAATAACCGAGGAAGCAAACATAAAGATTGCATCGGCGGCTCCAACAAGCTGATACGTATCTGCCTCGCGTCCAATAATGCGCATCCGCTCAGACAACGCTGGATCGATTGCGAGAATATCTTGGAGAATCTCGCGATGTGGGTGTTTTTTGTACACAATGAGCACGTCCGACGGTAATTCGTCAACCAGTAGGCGAAAGATACGAGCGATCTCCTGATACGCGGCGGGAAATTCATGGGGAGCATAATTTTCGGTCAGGTGCGTGCCAATGATAAGAAGCACGCGCTGATTGGGGCGAATGTGCAGAAGATCGGTCCGGGTCTGATCGCGCATCCGAAGTTGCTTCATTACCGCATCAAATGCCGGGAAACCAGTTACAAAAAAGCGGTTGTTCTCTCCGAGTGTTCGTCTGATTTCTTCGCCTTGATCCGATGAATTGACCGCCACCGCTGAGAGGTTTGGGTTGGTCCCGCGGACGAAGGGATCAATCGGCAAGAGCGTATCAATACGATTCCACAGCGCAAATGGCAAAAGATAGCTCGGCACGTAGTTGTATGAAGGCGCTCCCTCAACGAGAGAGAAATTCGCACTATAGAGCGCAGTTGTGAGACGACGCACGAATGTGCGCATCACAGTCGCACGAGCGACGGCTCCAGATTTAATCTTTGCGTCCATATCATGTGATTGAAATGCTTCTTGTGGGTACAAAAGAACCGGGA
This sequence comes from Candidatus Parcubacteria bacterium, assembly GCA_003599175.1. GTDB lineage: Bacteria > Patescibacteriota > Minisyncoccia > Phycocordibacterales > UBA2100 > UBA10103. The sequence goes on along the minus strand of QZIY01000020.1, from coordinate 31,679 downwards.
CACCTGCGGCCTTCGCGGCGCGGATCAAGATAACGTTGATAAAAAGTCCGCGATCTCCGCTTACGACAATGCAATCGTATCTTGCCTGCGCAAACCGTCGTCTCACAATGAAAAGAAACAGGAGTGCGGCAAAGAGCGGACCAATGAGAGGAATCCGGAGAATTACCGCGAAGATGCGCGTCGAGTATACGCCTCTTTCCCATCCCGATAATTGCGGAAAACGTCTTTGAAATTCCTCGAGCGATTGAAAATATGCGCTCGTGGGCGGTGCCAACACGAGCATCTCAAAGGTGATTCCACGATCGCGTAGAAGATTAACCAGCGGTTCGTAAGGCGTGAGCGTATGCCAGCTGTGTCCGAAAAGGCAAATGTTCATATGCTAATCGAGATACCACAACCTCGTCACAAAGCGAAATAACGGACTCTTCCAGCGATAGATGTACGTATCGACGATCAGACCGCCAAAGGACTGTTTGAATTGCGCAATTCCCTTTTTCGACGGATCGGAGAGGTTGATGATGCCAAGATCGAATGAATGCTTCTCGTGCTGCTTGCCCCAACGGCAAATCTCGTACATCAAGCGTCGCGACGCATACGCAATGATGGCATGCGAGTATTCTTTAGTATTCGTGAGCCGACGCGACGCAAGATGCGAGAGACGAACCCAACCACCGTCTTCAAAACAAATCGCCGTCGCAATCAACTCTTCCTTCCAATATGCAGTGAACAGAAGACTCCTGGTGATTTCGTTTTTTGGTTTGGGCGTGCGACCCTGAGCATGCTCAAACGCTCGATAGAGCGAATACGCATCTCCTCTATGACGTTCACCGTGCACGAATGAGAGCTCTGGCATCTTTTCCGTACGTCGAATTTCATTACGAGTCGTGTCATTGAACGCGGCAAATATATCCTCAATGGGACGATCGAGCCGAATGAGAGGCGTCTTTTTTACCGTTTCGGAAAATCCCGGCAAAGAGGAGGGAGTGAACGAGACAATGTGAATGAATGCATAGCGCCGCTTCAGCCGCTCCATCGACGAAACGCCGGGTGTTTCAGTGATCATCCTCACATAGCGCAAGCCCCAGAGTGATGCTTCAAGCATGCAGGTGCGTAAGTTTCTTAAGGCGGAACATCAAACCACGTGCCAAGAGGGCGACACGACGCGCTTTCTGGTACCAAAAATTACGCCGCTGAAAATGGCGCAAATCACGCATAAAATTTGGCCCATAATCTTCGATTTCCTTATCCAAAAGCTCATTCGCAAACTTCCATAGTGCAAGGTCAATATGATTGCGCTCAAGAATAGCATCACGATCTCCCGGTGCGATACTTTTAGTTGGCCTGCGTCCCGGCGTTTTGTTTTCTCTAAAATAATAAATACTACGCCACCCGAGCCGCCTTTTCATGACCAAGAGCGACTCGTCGAAACGCTCCGTGATGCCAACGCAGAGAAAGTCACGCCGAAGGGATTCTTTCGCCCGTGAAAATGCCGCTTCATCGACGGGAACGGATCGTTCCAAAAAAGTGGACCATATTCTGGCAAGAACGCGCGTCTGATGGTTCGTCGTTATATTGAATCCGCTCCGTGCGAAATCACCGAGACTCATCGCCTTGAAATCCGCGATCGCGCGGTGCCAATCTTTAAGCGGACTGTTGTGCAGGTAATAATACTCCGATACGACGATGTCGAGCGGGTTTCGGAGCATCGTGATGTAATCTGACGGCCCGCTCAACTCTTTATCCATGCCAAAAGGCATGTGGCCTGCAAGGACGGCAATCTTCTCTTTTTTAGTTTCGGGTAGCGCTCGAAATTCCTCAAGCTCCTTGCTGTCGGCTTGATTGAGCGAGAGATTGTAGAACGCGTAACCCTCGGGAAGGTGGCGCTCAGCGATACGTCGCAGGGTGATTCCTCCCGTTTTCGCAAGGTGAAAAAAAATGAGGCGGCGCATACACGGGACTGTATCATACCGTAGACGCGTGTCTCCAATAATAGTATATTCCTCGATGTCCGGGACAAAAACCTCCCCTTCATGCATCTCGTATGAAAATCAGACCGACTCCCAAGAAAACCAAGATCGTGGTGACGCTGGGGCCATCGACTCATACCAAAGATCATCTACGTGCGCTCAAAGACCGGGGCGTCGGTTTCGTGCGTGTCAATATGTCGCACTCAAGCATTGCAGATCAGGGTTATTTTATGAAACTTGCGCGCGACGTAGGCATACCTTTCATATTGGATACTGAAGGGTCGCAGGTGCGCAACGGGGCAAACGAACGAGGCGAGATCCGCTTAGAGGAAGGCGCGAGGATCAAAATTTATCAAAAGCAGATTCGGGGCAACAGTACACGCATCTGTCTCAAACCTGAATCCATCGTACCACAGTTGGCTGAAGGTGATCTCGTATATATCGATTTCAATTCTGTAGTCCTGCGCGTGACCGAGACTTCGATGCTCGCACAGAAGGGGTATGTGGTATCAACGGTACTATCCGGTGGCATCATGGGAGCCAACAAAGGTGTTGTCATCGACACGGCATCCAAAAAAAATTTTGAACTTCCGACACTCTCACCAAAAGACGAAGATGCGATCGCAATAGCGCTCAAAGAAGGCGTCGATCACATTGCTGTTTCGTTCGTGCGATCGCCAGAAGCAGTGGATCTCGTGCGAAAGCGGACAAAGAGCCGCATGAAAATCATTTCGAAGATCGAGTGCACAGAAGCACTCGAGCAACTCGATGCGATCATAGAAAAATCTGACTACCTTCTGATCGACCGCGGCGATTTGAGCCGCGAGGTACCGATCGAGAAAATCCCCTTTGCGCAAAAAATCATCATCGACCGAGCGCGCAAAAAAAACAAGGGAGTCTTCGTCGCGACGAATTTTCTTGAGTCAATGGTACATAAACAAAGTCCTACGCGCGCCGAGGTACATGACACGGTGCAGACGATCCTCGATGGCGCCTTCGGCGTTACACTTGCAGCGGAAACAGCGATCGGCGACTATCCGATTGAGGTGGTTAACACGCTGAATAAATTGATTCATCAAGCAGAGAGCGTGCCAGAAGATGCGCGACCACGTCCTCGATACGTCGTCACACTCGACAAGGCAAACTATCTGCATACCAGTAATCCGGGCGAGATGCTCATTCCCCCTAATGGTGGCACGCTTGTGGATCGGCAAGCTGCATTTGGTCTCACCCCCGATGGGAAATTGCAATCGATACAGATTACCGATGAACAGCATATGGATATTGAGCAAATCGCCATCGGCACCTTCAGTCCGCTCGAAGGTTTTCTTACGCACAAAGAATTGGATTCTGTGCTCAAGCATATGCGGATGCCAAGCGGTGCCATATGGCCGATGCCGATTGTACTTGATGTCAGTACCGAAGAAGCGGCGCGTCTTACAGAAGGATCTGATATCGCGCTCAAAAACAAGAAAGGAACCGTTGTAGCCGTGCTCCATCTGAAAGAAAAATATGCGTACGATAAAAAAGATTTCGCGCAGCATGTGTACGGGACAACTGACCCCTCACACCCGGGTGTCGCCATGGTACTGGCGATGAGGCCTGTCTTTTTAGGCGGCACGGTGACACTCTACAGACGATATGATTCGCCGACCAAAAAATACGAGCTCACGCCGCGGCAGACACGACGCTTATTTGCAGAACGAGGATGGTCACGGATCGTTGCATTTCACACGAGGAACGCAATTCATCGTGGGCACGAATTTATTCAGCTCGAAGCGCTTCGCCGTTCTTCGGCAGATGGACTTTTTATTCATCCTGTTATTGGCAAAAAGAAAAAAGGTGATTTTGAGGCCGAGGCCATCATCGCTGCGTATGCACTCATGAGTGAACAATTCTACCCCAAAGGACGCGCTATACTCGGGACCTTCGCGAGTTATTCACGCTACGCTGGTCCGCGCGAAGCACTTTTTACTGCTCTGTGCCGTCAAAATTTCGGCTGCAGTCATTTTATCGTCGGACGAGATCATACAGGTATCGGGTCGTTCTATCCTCCGGCAGCAGCGCACGAAATTTTCGATCGTTTTCCCGACCTCAATATATCTCCAGTGCGTTTCAATCAAGTATTTTATTCGTCCAAGGAAAAAAAACATATTCACGAAGGCGAACAGCGATTAAGACACAAAGAAAGCGAAAAACTGAACATCAGTGGCACACAAGTACGTGCGATGCTTCTTGCAGGTAAAAAACCACCTGCATGGTTTATGCGTCCGGAAATTTCCTCAGCAATCATCGACATGATCAAGCGCGGCAAAAAAGTATTTGTCGAATAAAACTATGAGTCGGATCTTGTGGTTCACTGGTCTGTCTGGTTCAGGTAAAACCACGCTCGCCCGCGCGCTCAAAACGCGACTGGAAGCGTCGCGTAAAATCGTTAGCCTCGTCGACGGCGATGATGTCCGTGAAAAACATGCAACACCGCTCGGATTCTCGCGCGACGATATACGCAAGAATAATCGCCTTCTCGCAGAACTTGCACTCAAACAAAGCGCGGACAATGATTTCGTGCTTGTTTCAGCGATTTCACCTTATGCGGAAGATCGCGCAAACTCGAGAGCTCTTTTAGGTGATCAATATATTGAAGTTTTTGTAGATACACCGCTTTCCATTTGTATCGAGCGCGACGTGAAGGGATTGTACGCAAAAGGGAAAAGGGGTGAGATGGAGATCATCGGTATGAGCGACAATCGCCCGTACGAGCGACCGGAGCGACCAGATATCAGAATTTCGGCTGAAACAAGCGTGCATAAAAGTATCGAAAAGCTCTGGACTGAAATGCGAGCGAAGAAACTGATTTAGAGGGCCACTTGATCGGGTGCATCGGGAAGCGATTCTGCCGATGAGATTTGTCGCTGCGGTGGATTTTTTCGATACACACGAATATATACGCCCATACATATCAGAAGAAAAAAGAGCGCGAGTATATACTTGATTTGAAGCGGGGGCTGCGCGATGAGCGTTGCATAACAAAATGCGACTATGTTGGCGATGAATTGTATAAAAAGAAGCCAAAAACTAAGACCGCTCACCGACTGTGTTTTCACAGTCTTGATAATCTGCGGCACATAGCAGATTGTAAAAAGAAACGTGGCAAGCCAACCGAGTGACATCGCAAGATCCATACAATGTAATGATACCTTATATGTGTACTGTATACACTATGCGATACTGAAAGTTATTTTTTGTACATCCGTGAAAAATAGGAATCGGGATTTGCAAGCAACTCCTGCGGTGTTCCCCTCTCTTCGAGCCGGCCGTTTTGCAAAACGAGAAGCATATCGACGCCTCTAACGGTCGAGAGCCGGTGCGCGATGATGAAAATCGTAATGTTCTGTTTCAAACCCTCAATCGCCTCTTGCACAAGACGCTCCGATTCGTTATCGAGCGCGCTCGTCGCTTCATCGAGGATCAATATTTCCGGTTTTCGCGCAAGCACGCGCGCGAGTATTATGCGCTGCCGCTGTCCCAGCGAGAGCATGATCCCCCGTTCGCCGATAACGGTCTCAAACTTTTGCGGTAGTTTTTCTATGAATTCAGTGCAATTGGCAAATCGTGCTGCTTCACGAACATTTTCATCACTCATCTCGGAGTTATAGAAGCGGATGTTTGCCGCAACCGTATCGTTAAGGAGGAACATGTCTTGCGATACATAGCCAATGCTGCGGCGCCAATCAGAAATATCAAATGAACGAATATCTTCTCCGTCTATCGATATGATGCCAGACGTCGGCTCAAAAAGACGCAAGAGAAGATCAGCAATCGATGTTTTACCACTTCCCGAAGGCCCGATGAGTCCCGTGAGCGACCCTTTCACGATACTGAACGAAGCATCATCGAGCACTTTTTTCTCTCCCGTGTATGAAAACCCGACATGTGAAAACTCAATTGCACGCTGGAAGCCGAAACGTCGTGCGCCATCATCTGGCTCCGCCTCTGTCGCTAATGTATGAGCAAATTCTGCAGCATGCTCTGCGTACGGGAGACGATCCTGAATGCTATGCAGCGCAACTTGTCCCGATTCCACGTAGGCGAAAATCTTTTGAATGAGATAGATGAGCGCGATAAACGTACCGAGCTCGAGTGTGCCCTTGCCGTAGAAGAAGAGAAAGACGATGGTCATAAATATGAGCGCGACTGGTTGGGTAAACGCCGAACTGACAGCGCCAAAAAAGACAGATTTGATCAAAAGTTGCTTAAATGCGTCAAACCATGTGAGGCCTGCGCGATATACGGCGGATTCCACAGCGGCGGATTTTACAGCTTTGAGACCGAGTGTATGTTCATTGAGGAAGTGCGACATGTCTTTCTCCATACCGCTTAAGGCGCGAGAATTTTTCTTGATCCGCTTGCGGATTGGCCGTAACACGAAAAGCATGAGCGTCCCGGCGACGGCGGTGGCAAGCGTTATGGCAGGAGATATATAGACTGCAAGCGAAATGTAAATGATAAGGTTCGTGAATACGAGCACGGCTTGCGAGATATTTTCAAGGAGCGACTGACCGTTGCGCACATCGCGCGAAATGGTGACATCGATCGTACCGAGCCGCTGGTGTAGTAAGAAACCCCACTTCGCATGAAGAACTTTGTTCCATAAATCGTTCATGGTACGCACCATATAGCTCGAAGACACGCGCGAGCGCAGATAAAAAAAAGCGACCATAACGAGTGCGCGCACGATAAAGAGCACAATGACGAAAAGAAGAAGTGATACTGGGCTATATGCAATCGGCAAGTAGTCAAACAATCCGACGATGGTGCTTACTATTTTATTACCGACCGGAACATCTTGCCCTAAAAGATAGGAAAAAAGTGGAATGATGGCGGTAATTCCGAGACCTTCAAGCACACCGGAGAGAAAGCCAAGCACAATCAAGAGCGCCATGTGGTATCGATACTGCGACATCAACGTTTTAAAAAGCTGCATGGGTGCTACTATAGCGTGCCCCACGCCTTCCCGCCATTCGCCATTATGGCGAACATTTTTGTACTATGCTCCTGATCAGCTTGAGTTTTCTGCCGTTCGGGCGTAGTCTCTTTAATAAAAATATGACCCTTCTCTATACGTGCGATGAGGAAGATCTCACTGACAGTGATTTGCTACGCGCCTTGCGCGAAGTCGGCGTTGCAGAAGGCGATATGCTGTTTATCCACTCCGATATCGCAGTGTTCGGTAAGTTGGCAACGCCAAACAAAGATACTTTTTTGTCGGCGCTCATTGAGACGTTTAAAGAAAGTGTTGGCGAAGACGGTACGGTCACCTTCCCCGCCTTCAGCTTTAGCTGGGGGAAAGGCGAAGCGTTCGATGTTCAAAAGAGCCGATCGACCGTCGGGTCACTGTCCGAATTTTTTAGGCAGCAACCCGGCGTGAAGCGCTCTTTGCAGCCAATGCACTCTATCGCCGCATGGGGCAAGCGTACGAACGAGGTACTCACCATAAGCAAGGACACCTTTGGCAAAGGATCCGTCTTCGACAATCTTCGCAAACTCAATGCGAAAATCGTTATGTTCGGCGTCGATTTTGAATACTGCACGTTTCTCATTCATGTCGAACAAATGCACAAAGTCCCCTATCGATTCCTTAAAACGTTTACGGGCAGCATTATCGAGGGCAATGAGACGCGAAAGGATTGGTGCACGTATTTCGCACGACCACTCGAGCAAGAGGTAGACAACGAGATGCAAAAAATCGAACCACACCTGCGCGCCTCGCACGCGCTCCACGAGAAAACGTTCGGAAACGGCACCATTAAGGTGGTGCGCGCTGCCGACCTGTATGACATCGCCATGCGACTTTTAGATGAAGACCCGTACTTCCTCCTCGCACAGCACTCGATCGACAAGTTGCGAGGCAATGTGTAGTTCGTTGAGCGGGCGAGTAAATTCAAGTAGTATAACGATACTGTACGAGTCCCTATGAAAAAATGCATCGTCCTTGATCTCGACAACACGCTCTGGGGCGGGGTTGTTGGAGAAGATGGTCCCCGTGGCATAGCACTTGGCCTCACACCACCGGGGGCGTACTTCGTCGCATTTCAGCAGGCACTCCTCGACCTCAATCACCGCGGCATCATTCTGGCGATCGCGAGTGCGAACAACGAAAGCGACGCTTTGGAAGTGATCGATGCTAATCCCAACATGATTTTGAAACGCAACCATTTCGCAGCCATGCGCATCAATTGGTCAGATAAGACCGAAAACATTCGCTCAATCGCCCAAGAACTCAACATTGGTCTCGACTCGATGGTTTTCCTCGACGACAATCCAGAAAACCGCGCCGCGATGCGACAATTCGTACCTGAGGTAGAGACGCCGGAGTTGCCGGTGGATCCGAGAGAATATGCACAGTTTTTGCATACACTCCCCTATTTCGAAGCCAACGTCATCACCGACGAAGACAAAATGCGCGGCAATATGTACGTGACGGAACGATTGCGCCGCGAGGCGGAAAAACAATTCACTGATCGAGATGCATTTCTCAAAAGCCTTGGATTTCGTGTTGAAATTCTGAAAGATGCGTCCGCCCAAGTGGCGCGACTTTCGCAACTCACCGAAAAAACAAATCAGTTCAATACCAACAAAAAACCACTCACCGTCGAGGAGATCGATGCGTTTATTCGTGACCCGCATTACGCTGTCTTGTGTGCACGTGTCACCGACAAATTCGGCGATTACGGCATTACCGCATTTGCGCTCGTGCAAAAGCTCGCGCCGGTTTGGCACATTGAATCACTGCTCCTTTCCTGCCGTGTCATTGGCCGAGGCGTCGAAGAAGCGTTTCTTGCCGCGATCGCAGAAAGTGCTCGCGCGGAAGGAGCCGAAACCCTCGACATCATCTTCACGCCAACCGAAAAAAATATGCCGGCTAAAATATTTATCGAAAAGAATTTTACGGGGAATACGGTAGCGGTCGATGCCGCTGTCATGCCATCATGGGTCACACTCGTATGAAATCATTCGAAATAATAGTAACCGAACAACTCAAGATTCCGGCGGCTGACATCCGACCAGAGTTAACGCCAAAGGATGTACCGGAGTGGGATTCCATGAATTACTTGCTCTTTATCGCAGACCTTGAAAAAGAATATGGCGTTGTCTTCGACATGCAGGAGGTACTTTCGATGCAGTCCCTGGGCGATGTCATGGGAGCGCTCCGTAAAAAAGGCATAGAGCTATGACGGGCGTTCAAGAACTCACCCTGGATGATATTCGCATCGGCGATACAGCACGTCTGACGCGCACTGTGGCTGCAGCCGATATCGACGCGTTTGCCGCGCTGAGCGGCGATATGAATCCGCTCCACGTCGATGACGCCTACGCCACTGATACGCCGTTTGGCAAACGTGTCGTACACGGTTTCTTTCTCGGTGCACTCGTCTCGCAGCTCATCGGGATGCAGCTTCCGGGGAAACACGCGCTTTTGATGAAGGAAACGCTTGAATTCAAACAGCCGGTATTCATCGGAGATACCGTTCAAGTGGACGGAGCCGTGACAAGCATAAGCACGTCGGCGAACATTGTTGCAATCGATATCACCGTGCGTGTCGGCGATCGTGTCGTTGCTACCGGTGTCGTACATTCCCAGGTGCGTACAATCGTATGAGTGAACCTGTACTTATCGTTACCGGAGGGAGTGGATATCTCGGGAACGCAATCAGCACCCTCTTTAAGGCGCGCGCGTGGCATGTTGTTTCTCTCTCGTTAAACGCACAAGACCCCAGTGTTCACTGCGATGTAACGAACGAACAATCGGTACAGGACGCGATTGCCGAGATCATCGCTCGGTACGGACGAGTCGATGCATGCGTACATGCTGCCTCTCCAAAACTTAATCGGGTACCGCTCCTTTCGCTTTCAGCTGAACAATTCGACTCTACAATGGCAACCGCGACTCGCGGTGCATATCTTCTTGCAAAAGCCATTCGTCCACACCTGAGAAAAAGCGGGGCATTTATCGGGATTACATCCGAGGCAGCACACCAGTATGCGGGACCGGTGGGCGCATACGCAGCCGCCAAGTCTGGTCTTGAGGGACTTCTAAAAACGCTGTCGCACGAAGAAAAGGACTGGAACGTCTATGCGGTTGCGCCGGGATTCATGTCTGGTGGCTTGAATCGTGATCTTCCCGAAAAAGTGACAACTTTTTTGCAATCAAAAATGCCAGATCAGGTGACAACGCCCGAGGAAGTGGCAGCAATTATTTTAAGGCTTTGCAATGACAGTACTTCGTATCCGTCAGGTTCGTTGATTCGTCTCCCCCAAGAAACAATCGTCTCGCTGTAAGATCCTATCGTGTCGCAAACGCAGCTGCACAGGCGGTACTTTTAGTGTGCGATATGGAAATCAAAATATGCTTCGCCCGTTTGCCGCGAAGCCAGATTTCTGGTTTTCCACTTTTTTTGTGCCTCACTTCTACTTGCGTGAGCGGGGTAGTGAATTGATCGAGCGCTTTTTGTATTGCTTCTTTCGCTGCAAACATACCGGCAAGATGCGGTGCCGGGTCTTTGAACGCAAAGCAGTATGATTGTTCTTCATCGCTAAACACGCGATGAACGAATTGGCTCGTCCGACCCTTTTTTGTGCAAAGAGAGCGAAACCGCGCAACTTCAACAATATCAATGCCCACCCCTGCCATGTTAATTGAGCCGTTCGAATCCAGCGCGGGCGATCGGGCCGAGGAGCCGTTTTTCAACGGTGTTAGTATTGAGTGCTTCCTTGAGGATACCGAATACTTCATCGATCGCTGCCGCGTATTTTTTCACGTGCGCGGGGGTGTGTGCGTACGAAGCATAAAAAAGATCCGACGCAAGAAAACCGCGGCGCAACATCTCCTGCACGAAGAGCGTTTTCAATGCCCCTGCGTCCTTCCCCTTAAACGCGAAGAACTGCAACGACAAAGGGCCACTGAAGCCGATCTCGATGCCGTGTTTTTTCGATGCGCTCTGCCACGCATCTCGCACCAGAACACCGATAGTCCGCAGGTGCTTGTGGACTTTTTTGTCTTTCATTTTCTTGATCGTGGCAAGCGCCGCCGTAGGGCCAATGGCTTCCGTCCAGTACGTGCTCGAGATAAACGTGTCTTGCGCTGCCTGCATAATCTCCTCGCGACCAAGGATCGCCGCCATTGGATAACCATTGCTCATTCCTTTGGCAAAGATCGCCATGTCCGGCTCGATGCCATACAAGAGGTGCGCGCCACCCATGGTGAGGCGAAAACCCATCGTGATTTCATCGAACACTAAGGGGATACTGAGCTCCTTGGTGACGTTGCGGATTTTTTTCAGGAAATCGTCGGTTGGTTCTTCGCCGTGCACCGGCTCCATGATGACCGCAGCGATCTCACCCTCGTTTTCTTTGAGAATCTTTTCTAGTTCTTCAAAATGATTGTAACGAAAGGGTAAAATAGTGCCCTTCAGTCCATGCGGCACACCTTTTGGCTCAAGACCCCGCATCAGGTGCTCGTCGAGCCCATCCTTCTTCGAAAGATTTGCTGCGAGGTACCAATCGGCCCAGCCGTGGTAGCCGCAGAATGCGATTTTTTCTTTGCCGCTATATGCACGCGCGATACGTGCCGCGATTGCCATGGATTCTCCTCCGCTTCGCGCATAACGCACCATCTGTGCCCATGGATGAAGCTTTATCAGGAGCTCCGCAAGCTCAATCTCCTGCGGGGAATTCAACGTGCCCATAGATCCTCCTTTGATCGTTTGGATCACCGCGCGATCGACATCAGGGTCGGCGTAGCCAAGCGTGAGCGTCCCGATGCCCATAATGCACATGTCGAGATACCGGTTGCCATCGAGATCCGACACCTCTGCCCCTTTTCCCCTGCCATGATACGCAGGCCAGTATTCCGGCAGGAAGCGCTCAATACGCTTTGAAAGGAGTTGGTTGCCGCCGGGAATGAGTTTTTTTGCCTTGCGCCAAAGCTTTTGGCCGGTACCATTCTTGGTCAGCTTGATCTCCCCCTTTTTCATAGACGCTTATTTTTGGATACTATCTTTTTTGAGCGCGCTCTGCCAGCCAGCGTTGCGGACCGCCTCACTATTCATCTCGCGAACGTCCGGATTGGCATCGAGAAAGGAAATAATCTCCGCAACGGTGAAATCGGTACGCGGAGCAAAATGCTTGTGGATACGTCGCAAGACTTCGTAATCCCCGGGGTAATCAAGCGTGAGCCGATAGGAGGACTGGTTGGAGCTGTTTTTGAAGTAGCCGATCTTGAAGAGGCCAGGGTTCTGCCAGAAATAAAACGTGACATGCTCGCGATGCGAGGGCTTTGTCGCTTCCTTTGCCGCACGTTCAAGAAGCTCGCAGGAAAATACTTCGGTATCCATACCATCGGGCCAGGAATAGGGTTCAAGCGAATTTGATACAAAGTCATAATGGCCTTCTTGGTAGAAACGAATCACGCGGTCGATAACCTTGGGGTCAATGACCGGACAATCCGATGTAAGGCGCACAATTGTGCTTCCCACATGTGCAAACTTTTTCGCTGCGCTCCAGTAGCGGTCCAAAACATCGTTTTCACTTCCGACAGCATAGGGCTGTCCGATTCTTTCGAGGAAGCGGTGGAGCGGCGCATCTGCCTCAGTATCGCTCACGGCAACGACCACCTGGTCTATTTCCTCGCTCTGCTTCACGCGATCGAGCATGCACTCGAGTGTCGTTTTTTCTTCTGAAAGTGGTAACAAAATCTTCCCTGGCAGACGGGATGATTGCATGCGCGCCTGAACGATCGCCATAGTGCTCATACGAACCACTTATGATAATCGAGCGCCATCCGTGCGATACGGAAACCGCACGACTGGTAGAGCGACTGCGCTGCGATGTTACTGCCTTGGGTGGAGACGCGCATCTGTGTGAATCCTTGTTTTCGATACAGGGCGGTGCTCTGAGCGATGAGGAGTTTCCCGATTCCTTTGCCACGAAAGGCGCCGTCGACGATGATAAGTTCGATATGTGCCATGCCATCATGGACGCTTGAGGCGATGAATCCGGCGAACTTTCCTTTCACCGTGGCGACGAGTACGCTTGTGCGCGGCGACGAATCAAAGAGAAGCTTTTCGATCCATGTGCGATACAAGCGCTTCGCAACAGTCGCACCGAAGTGCGGATCGCGCGCGAAGCGGCTTTCCCTACTCAAGATCGCCGCGAGGCGCAAGAGATCTTCTCGATCGGCATCCGTTCCCTCGCGTATGCTGACATCGGAAGATTTGGCGGTGGGAAGTTTACCAGAGAAGGCGTACGTTACCCGCGTCCCCACAAGTGCTAAACCGTTTTGTTCTGCGAGTTCGATATGTCGCTGATCATCAGCTTCAAGTGTTGCGTAGAGACATTCGATGTTTCCTTTTTTTGCTGCAGCGATTGCTTCCTTCATGTGTCGCTTGGTTATCGATGTGCGTGAAAGTCGTGCGATTTTTTTCTTGAAGAAATCGCTGTCCCACGGAAGATACTCGATGATCGATTGCTTTTTCATGATTGATACGTATGGAGACGCTCCAGCATCGGCAATAAGACGCTTGGTTCTTTGTAGTATTCGAGAGTAACATACTGTAAGTTGTGGCACTGTTTTGCGATTTTCTCGAAGTTCTCCCAGTCGATCGCCGCCATGGGACCATGCGAATCTTTATACCCTTCCGGCGTACGTGTAATGCCGCTCAAGTGAAGCTGTACCACGCGTTCAAGACCGATTTTTGAAAGATACTCGTCTAATGACACGTTGGTGTGCTTCGCCGTAATTTCCGCATGTGCAATATCGAGGAGCCAGGAGAAACCGCTGTCTTCCATGATGGCAGTCAGAAATTCTGGCTCTGTCACGATTTCATACGCGCCGGTCGGGAAGTAATTGTTGTTCTCGGCGCCCATCGGGATGCGTGCGCCGACAGATCGCATGCGCTCCACATTCTGTTTCGCGTTCGCTCGCATTTCATCTGCGCTCATCGCGCGACCGCCTAGCACGTACGAGCCATCCTTGATCGGTGGTTTCGTGTAGCAGGTGGGTACGTGGAAGGTCACGAACTTGATGTGCTCCCGCGAAAATCGGTCGCTCATTTCTGCAAGCTCCGCATCACTCCAGGGATCGACGATGCTCTCCTCGGCGTGATAGATGCGGGGCTTGTCAGAAGCGACACCGCTTTCGATGCCGTGACGATATTCAAAAACATCAGAGAGTTCGATGATGCGATCTTTTTCTTCGACAGAAGCCTTCTGAAAAATCGTCGAGAGCGGCGTCGCGATTTGAAACTTCATACACTCTTGCGGCGATATTGTCGAGTACCGGCCTCCACAGGGAGTGACACGAGTTTACCTCGGCCCAACATCCCCTCTACTTCTCGGACACGCTGCACCAACTGCGCGAGCATCTTCGGATCTGCCGAGAGCCGGTGGTCAGGCCCTTTCATTCTGCGATTAAGCGTGAAGTGCTTTTCCAAAACCTCTGCGCCGCGGGCAACCGCATAGACGCATGCATCAATGTCGAGTGTGTGATCAGAAAAGCCGACGGGGACTTTGTATTGTGCTTTGAGAGCGTCGATCGCGCGAAGATTCACCGATGTTTTGGGTGCCGGATAGGCAGAAACGCAGTGCAAGAGCGCGAATTCGGTGCCCACCTTTTTGCAGATTGAGGCAGCAGTAGCGATTTCCGATTGTGAGGCCATGCCGCGCGAGATAATCATCGGGATCTTAGTTTTCGCGCACGCGCGAAGAAGCTTGTGATTTACGATATCAAAGGACGCAATCTTGAGAAGCGGCACATTGAGATCTTTGAGAAAGGTGACGCTCTCTTCATCAAAGGGAGTCGAGAAGAAGAGGATTCCTTTTTTATCCGCATGTATTTTGAGCCTTCGTTGATCCTCCTGCGAGAGTTCGCATTGCTTCAAAATGCCGTAGATTGGACTATCTTTTGGAACACGTTTTTCGGTGACATAGGTCTGAAACTTCACCGCGTCCGCGCCTGCTTTTTTCGCTTCGTCGATCAGCTTGACCGCTTTTTTGAAATCTCCATTGTGATTGATACCGACTTCGGCGATGATAAATGTTTTTCCTTTTCCGATCCCGAGTGTTGCGAGCGACATACTATTGATTGAGTGAAAAGCCGCCGTCGACAACAAGGTTTTGACCGGTGATATAGCCGGCATCACTCGAGGCGAGAAAGAGTACGGCGTTTGCGATATCGTCGACCGATGCCATCCGCTTGAGGGGTGTTTTGTTGGTGTATTCGGCGACAAAAAAATCTTTTTGATTACTGAAAATGCCGCCCGGCGAAACCGCATTGACGGTAATACCCTTGTCGGCAAGATAGGCAGCCAGGTATTTGGTGAGATGAATCACACCCGCCTTCGTCGCAGCGTAAATTTCTGAGGTGTTGCGGCCCGAGTCGCCATAGATGCGCTTGTCACCCGGCACGACGCCATAGATTGATCCGATATTGATAATTTTCCCGTCTTTTCCCGTCATCTTCGCCGCACATATTTTGGCCGTAAGAATGGTGCCTTTTATATTTACATCCATCACCGCATCAAGTTCCTCCGGCGTGCGTTCTTCAAAAGGTGTGAACACGGCAATGCCCGCATTGTTGACGAGTACGTTCAGTGCCGGGAGTTCGTCGACAACTTTTTTGATATCGGATTCCTTGGAGATGTCGAGCTTGTGATAGGTGAAGGAGGCACCGAGAGCAGTGAGTGCCTTTGCAAGATCTGGCGTGATTATCTCCTGTATATCGGACACATGCACGATGGCGCCTTCTTGTGTAAAACGAGCAGCGAGGCCACTGCCAAGTTGGCCGTTGGCACCCGTAATAAGAATATGTTTCCCACTCAGTGCGTACGTGTTAGCCATGGTGTTCTTCGATAACCTCTCGAACTGCTTTGATCACGCGCGAGACTTCTCTGTCGGTAAGCGCAGAAGAAAACGGAATGGAGACGGTTCGCTCGCCAATATACTCCGCATGTGGAAAATCACCCTCTTTGTAGCCGAAGTGCTCGCGGTAGTATGCATGCAGATGAACCGGTCGGAAGTGCACACCACTCCCCACTCCACGTTCATGCAAGGCCTGCATGAAGGCGTCGCGTGAAAGGCCCGTGGTCTTTTCATCGATCAAGAGCGTATAGAGATGTCGCGCATGCTCGATGTCAGCGGGAATCGGCGCAGGGAGCACCACCGGCAAATCTTTAAATGCCTTGGAGTAGATGTCCCAAATCTTTTTCCGCCGTGCGTTGAATCGCGAGATCTTTTTCATTTGTTCGATACCGATTGCCGAAGCAAGATCGGTGAGGTTGTATTTGAATCCGGGTACGACAACTTCATAGTGTGAGTAGCCAGATGCACTGTAACGCTTCCAAGCGTCTTTCGACATGCCGTGAAGCGACAAAATGCGCACGCGATCCGCAAATTGCTTATCATTGGTTGTAATCATGCCTCCTTCACCAGTGATAATATTTTTGGTGACATAAAAACTAAAGCAGGTCGCATCGCTGAGAGATCCGATCTTCTTGCCCTTGTATGAAGCGCCAAGCGCATGCGCCGCATCTTCAATGACGAAGAGTTTGTGCTTCCTGGCAAGTTTCTTGATCGCCTCCATGTTGCAGGGACGCCCCGCCATATGGACGGGCAATATCGCCTTGGTTTTCTTCGTGATCGCTTTCTCGATTTTTGTAGGATCGATGTTCATGGAGTCGCGTTCGACATCGACGAAAACCGGGGTCGCTCCTGCATGGATGATCGCATTTGCGCTCGCACAGAAGGTAAGCGGTGTCGTAATCACCTCATCGCCTGCTCCGATACCAAGGCCGACGAGTGAAAGGTGGAGAGCCGCGGTTGCGGAATTGAGCGCGCAAGCAGCTTGTGCCCCCGTATACTTACCGACGAGATGCTCGAAATCATGTGTCTTTGGGCCCGTGCCAAGCCAGCTAGATCGCAAGACAGACGTAACGGCACCTATTTCTTCTTTTCCAATATCGGGCGCGCCAAAGGTAAGGTATGGCTTTTGTGCGGATACACGGCGCCGGGAAGCCTGTGATTTCATGTCTCGCAACATAGCACGGCTAACAACTTTGAGAAATTACCCGTCTGTAGCATATCGTATAGCATCCAGAATACGCGCAGAGCGTTTTTGCCAGGTATGTGCCACTACATTCGCGCGTGCTAAGCGTGCTTTTTTTATCGCTCCCATCGGGTTATCGAGTGCTCCGGTGATCGCCGAAGCAAACGAACTCGCATTATCGGGCTCTGCAAAGTATGCCATCTCGTCTCCCAAGACCTCGCGGATGGAAGGAATGTCAGAAGCAATAATCGGCCGCTCAGCAGCCATGTACTCGAACAGTTTCATTGGCGATGTATAAAACTCGGAAATAGCTTCTTTTGCCGTATTCGGAATAACAAGCACGTCGGCCGCCTTTTGCCAATAGACAACTTCGCCATGCGGTACCTGCCCAACAATGCGAATATTTTTTTGCTGTCCCCACCGTGCCTTGAAGCGTTCAAGGTCATGTCCCAAGCCACCCACAAACACGATGACCGCATTCGGAAGAAATGTCGCGGTCGCGGCCAGTGTGTCGGTACCTTTCCAGCTATAGAGTTGGCCCGTGTATACAACATAGAACCTATCACCCTCCAGACCGAGGTGAGTGCGCGCCGTCTCTTTTGATACATCATTTATGGCAAGATCGACGGCATTGCGCTCAACAAGGATGCGCTCCGCAGGGACGCCAAAGCGTTCGATGAGTTGTTGTTTTTTCCATTCATTGGTCGATACGATAAGCAGCAAGCGACGGAACAGGATGCGATAGAGAAAGAGCGTTCGTCGTGGAAAATCGTGGAGTTCATACACACATGGAGCAAGGAATGATGCCGCAAGCAAAGGGTATGCCTCGTTTGAGTAGATGAGATCGAATGAACGCCTGCTGAAGAGAAGATAGAGAAAAACGACCGGCACATACGTGATGAGCGCTACAAAAAAAGCAATTGGTGCAAAGAAGCGTACGGGAAAGAGGTTCACGACGGGCAACAAACGCACGGCAAAGGAATCAGGTACGCCCCATACCTGCTGTGGTGTCTGCTTCATGCTATCGCGCCGCTTCGGTACAATGAGTGTCACCTCGACACCCTGCTCTGCAAACGCCTCCGCACTTTTAGCGGCAAAAAGCGCTCCCGCCTTTTCACCAGGAAAGCGCCCGCTGTAAATGAGTGCGATCCGCAGTTTTCTTTGCATTGCCATATGTGCTACAGAAGCTCAACCCGACGGTGATCTCGTGCCGAAATGCGCATCGCTTCGAGCACGCGGGCCTGCTGCAAGATTCGTTGTGCCATTGTGTCCTTTGCACGTGTATCGTCATTCAAAACCGCACAGCAAAAATAATCAAAACTGAGCGCAAATTGATTTGCAGAGGGCACGTCTACAACGTCCGTCTTTGATGCACTGCCATCGTTCGTAATGAGCTCAACGGGCGGCTTGAGTGTAGGCGGTAGCGCGTAGGCTCGCCCCGTTCGGATGAGGCCTTTTTCACCCCATATTGAGTAGGTGTTTTGATACAAATTATTGAACCCAAACGAAAGCTGTGCGGTTGCATTTGGAAACTCAAGCAGTGCAGACCCTTCTACGTCCACCTCGTGTCCATTGGCTGCAAGTCTGCATGTAACCGCAATTGGCTCTTGTGCGAGCATTTTACGAGCCATGAAAACAGTGTAGCAACCGGCATCATTCAGTGCACCGCCTTTCAGATCCACGCGGTAGCGAATATCTTCGGCTGGAAATGGGGGGAAACCATACCATCCTTGAAATATGTGCGGTTTGCCGATCGCACCATCAGTGATGAGTTCTTGTATGCGCACGTGTTGCGGATGGAATTCTGGGACAAAATTTTCATAGAGCGCCACACCATTCCTCTTTGCGCAATCCACCATACGCTTCGCCGAATCGAGACTGTACGTGATCGATTTTTCGCAGATGAGATGTTTACCGACACTCAACACTCTTGTGCCCCACTCCTCCTGAAGTCCAATCGGGAGCGGACTATATATGACATCAATGTCCTCGCGCGCAATCAGTGATTCATAGTTTTCCACCTCAAGACCATACTGCGCTCCCCATGTCTTCGCCTTATCCTCATCACGGCTCGCAATCGCAACAAGTTCAGCGATTTCAACTTCTTGAAACGCGGGTATCGCATATTTAGCTGCAATATTCGCACACCCGAGAATACCGATTCGCAATTTCATAGCTTAGAGTACGGCGCACACATCACGTGCGAGCGAATTGATCACGTTGTCGACCAAAAGAAGCCGTCGAATTTGCGGAAGCGTAAGCCAGATGTAATCATCGGTCATCGGCACATCCTCATTGTCGGCGACCTCGACGATCATAGTGCGATTTGTCTTTTGAAAAAAGCGTCCGCCGTCTTCGACATCAACGACACTCGTCAGTAGTTTCCCTTTCTCTCCTTCAAAGTATTCAGCGAGTCGCGGTTTTTTTCCCTGATGCGCACGCCCGAGGTTGCTCTCCGTCACTTGGAGCGCAGGAGAGAGCTGTACACGGTTCACATTACCCGGCTCAAATTTGGCATAAAAAAGGTACTTTCGTATGCCATCAAAGCGCTTCGCGATAACGCCAGAAATACTGCATTCAGTCTGCTTCATCATGGGCTGATCCCAGGAAGCAACTTCGCGCTCGCCCGCCCCTTTAACGCGTACGCCGATGATCGAGAAAAATTTTCCGGATGTGTGCGTGATATTGCCGCTCTTCTCATCGACATTCCATGACGACAAATCACGCACACCAACCTCTTCAACTTGCGCGGGGTAGTCGCGCTGCTTTTCGGCAAGCCATGAGAGCACCGTATCAATGTCATGCTCCCCTTCTGCCATCTCCTCAACGTGCTCTGCGGCGCGTACAATGAGCGGATCTATCGTGGCCCCGGACTGTTCGACGCATTTCAAAATATCATCCTTGAGGCTCATACGATTTCAACTCGCGGTATGGGAATAATAAAGCGTGCGCCGCGTTTGCGCACATCCGCCTCTTTTTCAAGAATGTAGTCTTTGTAGTTCCAGGCGAGAAGCAGTATCAGCGTGGGGGTTTCTGTCTTGAGGATATCGGGAGAGACGACGGGGATGTGGCTGCCGGGCGTGAGGAGGCCGATCTTGTGCGGCGTTGTGTCGGTGATGTATGCGATGTCATCGGCTGTAAAACCACAATAATTGAGGAGTGTATTCCCTTTTGCTGGCGCTCCGTAACCGATGACTTTCTTACCTTCTGTACGTGCTTCGCGCACGACCTCGAGCAATTTTGCGCGAATCGACTCCACCTCCTTTTGGAATCCCGCGAATGTTTGTTCGTCGTGAAGTCCGGCATCTTTTTCGAGCTGCAGGAGCGTTTGGACTGAAGGCTCGATCGAGTGTGCGCCTTTCTTTCCCGCATACACGCGAATCGAGCCGCCATGCGTTTCCTGCCGTTCGACATCAAAAATATCCATCTCAAAGCGTCGAAAGAGTTCGATGAGTGGCTTCACGCTGTAATAGCACAAATGCTCATGGTACACCGTGTCAAATTCTTTCTTCTGTATGAGATCAAGAAGATAATGCGCTTCAAACGCATAGACGCCGTCGTCGGCAAGAAGTATGCGAACCCCCCGAATAATTTCATCAATGTCATCAATATGTGCAAATACATTGTTCGCCGTAATTACTTTTGCCTTTCCGTGAGAGGCAATGATCGTATCCGCGAGCGAGCTGTTGAAAAATGCAACGAGCGTTTCGATGCCCTTCTCTCGCGCGGCCCGTGCGACATTTTCAGATGGCTCTATGCCGAGCACCTGATAATCTTTAAGGAATTGAAGGAGAACGCCATCATTACTGCCTATATCAACAACGAGGTCACCGTCTGACAAAAATCGTTGCCTCAAATCACTCGCATACTGTTCGAAATGCCGCACTAGCGGTTCGGAAGCGGATGAAAAGTACGCATAATCGCCATGAAAGAGCTCTTCTGGGGAAACCACGTCGAGAAGCTGTACCAGGTTACAGGCGCGGCAAAAAAAGACATCAAGCGGGTACCTTTTTTCCCGCGCAATGTCTTTCTCGCTGAGAAAATTGTCGACAGGTGGATGGTCACCGAGCGCAAGGATTTTGACGAGGTCAGGCCCTTTGCAAATACGGCAGGTGGTTTTGTGTATAACGCTCATATGCTCCATTCATCTTTCAAATAGGATGCGAGCGCCTCATGCCAAGTCCGCAGTGATACGCGTGCCGATACGATCGATTCGTTCTCGGGCAGCAGGTCATATCCTTGAGTATCGCTGTACATCCGTTTTTCGACAAGCTCTGGCTTTTTGAGGCGCTGCGCGACGAGTAGTGCACTCTCATATCTGCTCGCTATGCCGGTGTTGCCGATGTGAACAACACCAGACACACCGGAATCGATAGCATCCATGAGCGCCGCGATAAAATCTTTTGCGTATGTTGGCGATCCATATACATCATCGATCGCACTCACGCGCTGGTCTTGCTTGAGCGCGCGAATAATCGAACCATAAAACTTTGAATCGCGCTTAGGTCCTCCGCCAAACACCCAACACGTGCGGGCAACAAGGTATTTTTTTGCAACGGCGCGAAACGCCGATTCGCCGAGATATTTGGAATGTCCGTAGATACTTTGTGGGTCCGGCATGTCATCTTCCGTATATGACGTCTTTTTTTTGCCGTTAAACACGCGTGACGTTGAGACATACACGGCTTTGGCATCAACCGCATTGGCGGCGAGCGCCACATAATATGCACTGACTGCGTTTCGCATATACGCTTTTGCCGGATCCTGCTCGCACGCGCGAGTATCGGTCGCTCCCGCAAGATGAATGATTGTATGCGGTTTCTCCGCACGTACAAATGCCATGAGTGCCACCTGATCGAGCACATCGAGTTCAGCACGATGTGGCCGCAGACCAAAGTCGATATACGAACCTATTAATCCGGAAGATCCGATGGTCAGCACTCTCGTCTTGTCGAGCTTATCCATGTGCGCGTTGTGCACGCTGCGCAATTTCATTGGTAACGCTGAGGAGCGAGTCGAATGTCCCGGCATCCGACCACAAACCAGCAATCACCGCATGAGCAAGGCGCTTGCGCTTCAGATACACATTATTGGCATCGGTAATCTCAAGTTCTCCGCGTGCCGATGGTTTTAACTGTCTGATAATCTGAAAAATATCCTTGTCATACACATAAAAACCAGTTTGTGCGAGGTTGGATTGCGGTTCTTTTGGCTTCTCTTCGATCTTTGTAATTCGTCCGGCCTTGTTGAATACCGGAACGCCGAAACGTGTCGGATCGGGCATTTCCTTAAAGAAAACCATGGCTCCGCGCTTGAATGATGCGAGCTCTTTTCGGAAGTTCCGCTCAAAAATATTATCCCCAAGAATCACCGCAATGTGATCACCGTCGACAAAATCTTCTGCATAGCGTAGCGCATCAGCAATTCCACCATTGTTTCGATCTTGGAGCGCGTATGAAATTTTCACGCCATATTCTTGTCCAGAGCCCAAGAAATTCATAAAGTGCCCTGCGTGCTCGCGACCGCACACGATCATGATGTCGGTGACGCCGCTCCGCTTGAGCGTCTCGAGCGGGTAGAGAATCATCGGTTTGTTGTAGACGGGCAAGAGGTGTTTGTTGGTAATTCGCGTCAGCGGCGCAAGCCGCGTTCCTAAGCCTCCTGCTAATATGACTCCTTTTATTTTTTTCATAGATTATGCTTTTTCATGCCCTCGCCACAAATCGATGTGCGGATTAAAAACGCCCGTCTTCTTCCTCACGTGCTCAATCCATTCCTGATGATCGACATACCATTCGATCGTTGATTTAAATGCACTCTCGAAATCATGCCGTGGTTTCCAGCCAAGCTCGTGGTGGATGAGCGAGCTGTCGATCGCATACCGACGATCATGACCAGGACGATCACCGACAAATTCGATCCACGACTCATCTTTCCCGAAATATTCAAGAATGAGCTTCGCGATCTGCAGATTATTCATTTCGTTATCTGCCCCGATGTTATACACCCCTCCTGGCGTTCCGGAAAGGAGGCACCGAGCAATTGCATCGCAATGATCGAGCACATAAATCCAATCGCGCACGTGCTTACCATCACCATACATGGGGAGTTTTTTGCCCTCCAACATGCGGAGAACAAAAAATGGAATTAATTTTTCAGGATATTGATAGGGGCCATAGTTATTTGAGCAGTGGGTCACGACGACGGGCATACCCCACGTTTCGTTATATGCGCGACACAGCAAGTCACCCCCTGCTTTTGTCGCTGAATACGGTGACGTAGGCGCAAACGGTGTTGTCTCTGAAAAGCGATCGGAAGAATCGAGCGGCAAACTCCCGAATACTTCATCAGTCGACACCTGCACATATTTTTGGACACAGCCCGCTTTTTTTGCTGCTTCAAGGAGATGGAACACCCCTTCAACGTTTGTGTGGATGAATTCGAGTGCGCCCACATGAATGGAGCGATCCACATGTGTCTCCGCAGCAAAATTGACGACATACTCTGGCCGAAATCGATCAAATATCTCTTCGATAACGCGGGGGTCGGCAATATCACCTTCGATGAAGGTGTACCGCGAATCCGGTTGAATATCCGAAAGGTTTTCGAGATTGCCCGAATAGGTCAAGAGGTCAAGATTGGCAATACGCACCGACGTATTGTCCGCAAGCAGTTGACGGATGAAATTGGAGCCAATAAATCCGGCGCCTCCACACACCAACACGCTATGTCCATCAAAAGCTCCTCGGAGGTCATTCATACTGTTTGGGGCAATGTATACGGTATACGATAAGCGGCGCTTGTCCAAGGGTATGTCCAGATACGGTAGGCCAGGTACAGATGCGAACGCATATGTCTACCGGAAAACGCTCGCGCAAGCGAACTTATCGAAACGGCGAGACGAAACAAAGCAATTGGCAAAAAGGCGTGATGTTTCATTAAAAAGCGTAGTTTTTCACCGTAATAAAAGTCCATTCTGCTCATGGCGTTTTTGGAGGATACACCGTGGTGGTGGAGAATGGTAGCCCTTGGCACAAAGTGCACCTCCCTCGCCGCTTCGTGAGCCCGCTTCACCCAATCGACATCCTCATATCCCAAAACAAAACGCTCATCCTCGAGTCCGATATCCCGGAGAGCATCGACGCGCACCAAAAGTGCCGATGCCATAACAAAATAACTGGACGGAATCGTGCCCCCCTCTTTTTTGAGACGTGAGAGATCTATCTTCCTTTGTGGCAATCGAAGCAATTCCGAAATTTGATTTGACGGTGTCGGAATGCGCTTTATGGACATTTGCACCCGTCGATCGGGAAAGAGTAGCTGTGGCGCCGCCATAGCAACGCGCGGATGTGCGTCCATATATGCGAGCATTTTTTTAAAGAAATCTGCCTCAATAACTTCGAGATCGTTATTGAAGAGAAACACGAATGCCGCACGGCGCTCTTCGGCATACCGAATCGCGATATTGTTGGCTGCCGCAATGCCGACATTGGTATCGTTGTAAATATAGGTGTACTGTGGAAATTCGGCTTGAATACGTTCAGTCGATTTGTTGGGCGAATTGTTGTCGACGATGACAACCTCGTGCTCGTCGGAAGCCGTACTGCGAAGCGACTGAGCAAAAGCGTGTGTGTGCTCGTAGTTGTTCCAGTTTAAAATTATGCTCACCAGGCGAGGCGCGCTCATACTATGGGCTGGAACAATTCGTGAGGAGACCATGGTGCGCGCATTATATTATATAGTAATTACTGTAATTGAATGATTTGGAGAAGTCCGTCAATATGCCGCTCAATCGAGAAGTGTGTCGCACGTTCACGAGCGGCTCGTGCCAGCCGCTGTCGCAGCGCGTGATCACCCATCACGCGCTGCATCGCGATCGACAGTGCTGCGGCATCTCCTGGTGGTACTAAAATCGCCTCTTTCTCATGTTCAACAAGATCGCGTACCGCCGGCACGTCGGACGCAATGATCGGAAGACCTGTCGCAGCGGCTTCTGCTATCGCGAGACCGTATCCTTCCCAGCGCGACGGAAAGACGAAACAGTCGGCCCGAGAGAGGAGCGCAGGTACATCACGTCGAGTTCCAAGAAATTCAATCCGACTTCCCGGGAGCATACGCGCTTTTTTTTCAAGATCATTTTTAAGGGTGCCATCTCCGACGATATGGAGTTCCGCATGATCCAGTTTTCCAAACGCCTCGAGCAGTACATCCACCCCTTTTTGTTCTACCAACCGCCCAACAAATAAAAAAGTGAAGAAAGGATTGGGCGCATGCTCCTCCTCTTTGCGAAAACGCGATACATCAATGCCATTGGGCACAACAACGATTCTCTCTTCCGTAACACCGTGCGCAATCAGCGAATTCCGTACTGCGGGAGAGACTGCAATGATGCCGCTCGAGAGCGACTGCAGTATCCGATCAATTAAAAATTGTTTCCACGTTTTCACACGATCGTACACATTATGTTCGAATGCATAGATGCGCGGCACACCGGCGACGTATGCGGCGATGCGACCAATCGTGTTGGCGAACCATAAATGCGTGAGTGCCACATCAAAGCGCCTGTCCGAGAGCACCCGAATAAGCGTCACCCATGCACTCACATCGAAAAGCGATGAAAAAAAGACGGAGTGTATGTCCAAAGACGGCGATCCGAGCGATTGATCGGATTCCTCGCGATCTTCCCGCAGTGTAATGACGGTGACGTCAATGCCGCGTCGTACAAGCTCGTGCACCTCGTCAATCACCAGCCGCTCCGCACCGCCGATGCCGAATTTGTTGATGAAAATGACGAGACGCATATCAGCGCAGGGTACGACGTGCGACACTTTTGATGAGTTGCCACTGATACCACACGCGCATGAATTCGTTTTTGAGGGGCATGCGTGTCTTACGACAAAAGATGAGTCTCAACCAACGCACAAAAAAACGCAAACCGATTGCGCCTTCGTGCAAAAAAAGATCCAGCGCTTTTCTCATCGTAATGTGCGGTTGCCGCACTTCCTCAAGCGCGATGTATCTGTTCCACTTTGCTCTTACGTCCGCAATGTCGTCCCCAACCGGCACGTACATGTAATTCCTGAGCCAGAACACAGGAGTACCATCTTTGAGCTGAATACGCTCATGCACACGTTTGATAAATCCGTGCACCGCATCTATATGAAAGAGGCGCATTTGTTGATTTGGATACCCCGTAGAACAGGTAATGACGGTGCCTTTGAAAACATACCGCCGCGGGATCCAGTATGCCGCCTTCTCGCCTCGCACAACCTGAGCGATTTCTGCCGCAAGCCCGGCATCGATATATTCGTCTGAGTCGAGGTAGAAAAACCACGACTCCTTCGCTGCACGAAGACACTGGTTGCGGACACCACCGTAATCCGCTATGCGTCCATCCTCATACAAAAAAGCTCCATCTTGACGTATGATACGTGCACCATATCGAGAAGCAATATCGACCGTGGCATCAGTGGACCCACCATCACAAATCAAGACGTCGGAAAAATCTTTTACACTGAGAAGTGCGCGTTCGAGCGTCTCCGCTGAATTGCGTGTGAGGATCGCAACGCTGCATGGAATTTTGATCATACCAACTCCTCCGCCAAGCGATTCGCCATCTCAGGAAGCGAATGTTTGCGTGCGAACGCATCAAGCAGTGTGCGAAGCGCGGCGCGATCAGTTTCTGGCAGTGAGAGGAGTGCCTCAAGCTTCTTTGTTAGATCATCAAGATCACCATCTGCAAAGACGAGACGCTGATCGACCTCGGCAGCATAGTCATCGCTCGAGGCAAGGACGAGACAGCCAGCTGCCGCGGCTTCGACGAGGGTTTTGTCGTACATACCTGAGCGCGAAAGATTGACAAAGATATCGTGCGCGGCGAACACTTTGGGCACCTCTCTATACGAGACGCCTGGCTTCAGGGTGAGCACACCTTCGAGTGAAAGCGTAGCGGCGCGATTGCGCAGCGCATGCGCATAGGCAGACGAAGGATCTGTCGGATTCCCAACAATGCTCGCGGTAAAGGCAACACCGCGTTCGTGCAAACGCTCTAATGCTTCCACGAACAGATCGGGCCGCTTGCTTTCATCGAGTCTGGCAAGAAAGAGAATCGAGTGTGGTGTCCGCGCAACGTCACCTGTTGCACCAAATGCCGCAATATCGACACCGATCGGCATAATCTTGGTCTTTTTGAATTGCGCAGTGTAAGAGTGCTTTGACGTGCAAAACACATTGGTACTAAACCATATTGCGATCATTGTCTTGAGTCCCCCTGACCAATGATTACGCCACAGGTAGATGCGCTTGTTCCACAAGCGCCACCAGAGCCCTCCCAGTACGACGTACTCCGAATTCATGTGCACAAACACGGCATCGTAATCTCGGCGCAAACGGTACATATAGCGAAAAAAGCGAAACACGTACGTAATACGCGAGCGGCGTTCTTCTTTACCAAGAGAATGCACACGCACGTTCATGGGCAGCGTGTGCAGACCTTCTTTGAGACAAATCACTTCGACAGCTTCTACGTGTTGGGCAATTTCCGTAATCCAATGTACAAAAAAACCAAGGACCGGATCGTCTTGGTCGACCGCCTGGGTCGTAATGAGGAGTCTCATGTGCTTATTTTCCCCTACGCTTCTTGTTTTTCAAAACCCCCTTTCCATAGACTCCTTCCAAAAGATCAAGATCTTTGTCGGTCGACGTCAAGAGCTCAATATTTTTTGCCTCCATCGCCGAGAGCACGTTGAGTGCCATTTTGTCCTTGGGCAAGTGTTTTTTGAAATGGCCGCGAAGTGCTGCCATGTCTTTGATGAAGCAGCCGCCGCCCGCACCTCGTCCACTCTTGTGCACTGGATTCGAGTAGCGCTTCGAGATCAGCGGGTCGGCCTGCACCGCACGATTGATCACGTCCCAATTTGCGCCGAATTTTTCGGCAAGGTCGTACATGAGATTGAAGAGAATCACCTGCGTGTAGCCGCTCGCGTTGTGGGTGTACTTAAAGATTTCCGCCTCTGCGCTTTTGCAAATCGCCTGATGCGGCGCCTTCGGCAATACCTTCATCACGCGCTCTGCCGCCAAGTAGTGCTTCGAATCCTCGACTGGCATGCCGACGAGATTTACAAACGGGTGCGCAGCGTCATGTACGTGCGATGCGATGGAGAGGAATTCGGGGCCAAACAACACCGTGATATCAGGAAACTTCTTCTGCAACATCTGCGTTGTACCCGGCAAGATGGTCGATTTGATGACCGCCGTTTTTCCCTTGCCAATCAAAGGCAACACACTTTCGACAACAGAGATATCAAAACCTTTCGGCGTTGTCGGTGTCCACACGGCGATAAAAACAATGTCGCACTCTGCGATGCGGTCCTTGTTTTTTACGTACTTTTTCTCGAGCGCGTAACGCACGACCTCATAGCCGCGTTCTTCGAAATTATCAGCGTACGCGCTGCCGATCCATCCTTGCCCAATGAAGCCAATAAGCGGTTTTTTGGACGCCATAGTTGACGCATTGTAGCCAAAATCAAGGGTTTGTCATCCCTCCGAAAACGTCGCCGCGACATCCTCGCCATACGCCTTCACGTATGCCTCAAAACTCTCGTACGGATATTTTATGAGCGCCCCGGTGTGTGGGCCACTCTCAAACCACCCCTTGAGCGCATTCTCAAACTGCTCAGGCGTCACAACTATTGCTCCTGCTTCGCGCGCGATGCCGACATCGGTCGAAAGGACTGGCTTTCCTGCGGCAAGCGCCTCGATGATCACGAGTCCGTATCCTTCATAGACGGATGGTACGAGAACGAGATCTGCGAGCGCGTAGTACGGCGCCGCATCCTGTCTGCCTTCGAAAAAGACGCGCGCCATGACCCCGAGATCTTGCGCCTGTCTTTTGAGCGCCGCGTGCTGCCGCCCATCGCCGACGATGATGAGGCACGCATCTTTTGGCGCCGCTTTTGCAAATGCGGTAACGGCGAGTGCGACATTTTTTTCTTGCTCGAGTCGCGAAACGACGAGGAGACGCGTTTTGTATCCGGCAAATTTCTGTACGAGATCAGCGAGCGCGCTCGCGCTCTTGAATTTTTCGATGTCGACAAAAATCGGCAAGACAGAGATCGGTGCACGCGGACGGTAGCGTCCTTCGATCGCCTGTTTGATGTCTTCGGACACGACTCGGATGCGATCGGCATGCGCGATCACATACGAGGCAATGCGCTGCCGCACGATGTTGAGGGGCGACACGCGGCCATAGGACGGAGATAGAAAATCCGTATGGACCTGCACATGCAATTTCGCGCCAAGGTGCCGCGCGATCAGGAGCCCCGCAAGCCCTGTCTCAAAGGGATCCTGCACGGTCACCACATCTGCGGGAGCCAACGTCTTCCCGATGCGGACCGCATCGAAGACACGCCTGAATCGCGAGCGCGAATTGGTCGGGTAGAGCGTGACGCCCTTGCGTGGACTCGCTTTTTCGAATTTCCCGCCGCACATGACGATAATGTCGGTCGAGGCAAACTTTTCTGTATACGCCAAAATACGTTCGCGTACCGGGGAGTGCGGGTCAAAAACAGCCGTTTCCGTCCCTACGACAACAATCCGAATCCGATCTGAAAATTGAGGTTTAAATTTTGCCTGGTGATTGTATCTTGTTTCTTGTATCTTACTGACATGCTCCGCATGAGGCGCCTCGTGTACTTTCTTCTCGACATCTGCGGATTCGTTCAGCTCCTGCGATGGTTCCATAGGGATGGCTTGACCGTGATACTGTACCATGGCGTCGCACCTCAAGAGAGCCGCGATGATCTCTACAATTATCGCAAAAAATTCATCGCGCCCGAACATTTCGAAAAGCAGCTCGCGTTCTTGAAGAGCCACTACACTATCCTCCCGCTCGAAGAAGCGCTCCGTTTGCAAAAAGAAGGCCGACTCCCGCCGTACGTGCTCGCAATCACGTTCGACGATGGGTATGAAAACAACTACACCTACGCGAGCGCCGCACTGAAACGGATGAAACTGCCGGCAACCTTTTTTGTAACAACGGATTTCGTCTTCGAGCAAAAGCCCCTCTGGGTGGATCGGCTCGAATATGCCTGTGGCGCTGGCGCTTCTTCACGTGAGGATAAAGAAAGGAAAGATCATGAATTACGCATGCGCTGCAAACACATGTCGCCATACGAACGAGAGGTAGCGCTTCGCGCGCTTGAAGAAGAGACGCGAGCGCTCACCAACTTCGAAGGAGATAAACGTGTGTATGCACCGCTCACCGAATCCCACCTGCGCGAGATGGCGGGGGCTGGACACGCGATCGGCGCGCACACACAGTCGCACCCGATTCTCTCTAAGATCTCGCCTGAAGAAGCGCGCAGCGAAATCGCACTTAGTAAACTCGCTCTCGAGAGCGCAGGCTTTTCCGTCTCCCCCATCTTCGCCTACCCCAACGGCCAGCCCGGCGATTGGACTGAAAAGACGGAACAATTATGCAAAGAAATCGGCTTTACCCATACCCTCACCACCGAGCAAGGCGTGAATACCCCGACGACGCCACCCTATTCTCTAAAGCGCATTGCGGTGGATGGCACGGATGACGATATGCACTCATTTGCAGCAATAGTGGCCGGCATGCGATTATATCTGTCACGTATCAAACATTTCTATGGCTGAAGCACTACGTCCTGAAGTAAAATATTTCAACGATAAGTCGGTGGAGTATCGCAAGGAATACGACCGCGTGACGGCAGAAGGATATTCATTCCGCGTACGCCGCGAAAAGGTGCTCGATATGGTGCCCGAAAATACGAAGGTCGTCGATATCGCTTCCGGCCCCGGCGTTATGATTCCGGGCCTCCGCGCCAAAAACTGCCACATTACCTGTACTGATGCCGCACCGGAGATGATCGCACGAACCAAGGAAGAATACGGAGAGGCACCGGACATCGAAGCAGTCGTCGGCGATGCCTACAGCTTGCCGTTTGAAGACAATGCATTTGATGTCGCGATTGCAATGGGTCTTATCGAATACCTCGAAGATCAGGCGCGCTACTTGAACGAGACACATCGAATTCTGCGCCAAGGAGGTATTGCCATCATCACCTTCCCTAATCGCCCCGCACCTTTCCGCTTCATTGGACGAGTACTCCTCAAAATCGCGCGTCTCTTTGGCAAAAAGCCGACTCCTGGCAACGTGACACATCGCGAATACACCGCAAAAGGCGCGAAGAGACTTATGGAAGCACACGGCTTCACCGTGACAGAAACCGTGTACTACAATTTCAAACTGATCCCCTATCCTTTCGATCTGTGGCTCCCGCATCTCACCGTCATCCAATCACGCATCTTCGAATATCTCGATCGCACACCGCTCAAATGGTTTGGTACGGGATTTATCCTCAAAGCAACGAAACGATAGCGGGAAGCGGGTGGCAGCATTTTTTGTGCCTGCGGAACTCGCGTCCTAGTCGCTCAAACAGTCCTCGCCAGAAAAAACAGCTGCCGGTTCCTGCCGCACGCTAACGTTTTAATACCATCCCCAACTAACCATTGAACTAAATACGCGCCATGCCATACTTTCGAGATGGCAACCATTCAACTGCGTGCGCAATGCAGTGTGAGTGATC
>QZIY01000024.1 GCA_003599175.1 Candidatus Parcubacteria bacterium | reverse complement strand
CGCTCGGGCGCGGGAGTTACCGAGCGACGCCAAGACAACTGCTGAGAGAATACCGATAATCGCGATCACCACGAGAAGTTCGATGAGGGTGAAGCCCTTTGAACTACCCGACCTCTCACTCCTAACATTCATCATATTTTAATAAAACAATTAGATTAAATAAAAACAATCTGTATCGTTACAGTGCAAGTATAGCCGTTCTCCAGTCTACCCGGCCTTTTTTGGCTACAACGTGTGGATAACCAGGGCTAGAGCGCTGCCTGGCTCGTGTACTGTGCGGATGGCGTCGTCGTCATGTTGTACTGCACCATCCATTTATCCTCCGATGAATACACGGTAATCCTGAATGGCACTGCCTGCGGTGTTCCCGCTGGCTGGAACTGTGTATACAGAGCTGAATTTCTACACACTGGCGTTGCCGCCGTCGAATCTCCAGCACCGGTTCCCTGTACTGCCCCGTTGCAATAGATCCAGCCAGTGGGGAGCTTGGGGTATGTAGCGCCGCCCGCACACATGGTACCTGTTGTATTGCCTGTCCCTGCGCCTGTATTGGTCATTGCCGGCCCCGTAATCGGAAGGTTATCGCTGAGACACAGAGACAATCCCGTTACCGCGGAGCGGAGGGTCTGTTGTGCTACAGCAATGCGCGCCTTTCCTCGGATATTGGTGAGCGATGACAAAACGACCGCCGAGAGGATGCCGATAATCGCGATCACCACGAGCAATTCGATGAGGGTGAAGCCGCGCGAAGCGCGGGAGGAACCAGCTGTCAGCCGCCAGCTTTCAGCTTTCAGGGGAAATGCAGAGTGGCTGCGTATTTTCTGAAACCTGAAGCCTGAAACCTGAAACCTTGATTCCATACCTAGAAGCTCGTCGCGATGTTGTAGATCGGCATGAGTACGGACGCAAGGAGGACGGCGACGCCGACGGCGAGAATCACGATAATGAACGGTTCGATGAGCCCGACCAATGTGTCTACCGCATTATTGACTTCACGGCGGTAGAACTTGGCCATGGTCGAGAGGATTTCGCTCATGTTACCCGTCTCCTCGCCAATTTTGACCATGGCGACGATAATACCCGGGATTTCTTCGTGTTTGCGGAAGGCATCGGAGAGCGGCATACCACCCTTTACGTCCACCGCCGCATCGGCGAGCACCTTCTGGTAGATCGGATCTTGCACGACATCGCCCGTAATTTCGAGCGCGCGCAAGACTTGTATACCACTGCGGAGCATCGTCGAGAGATTGTCGGCGATGCGTGAAAGAAAGACCTTTTTATACACATCACCCACGCCTGGCATCTCGAGCCGCGCCTGCGCAATGACGAGTTTCCCTTTTTCTGTCTGCGCATAGCGAATGAGCGCGAAGCAGCCGCCGATGAATCCGATGAAGAGGAAGATAAAGTAATTTTTCATAAACAGAGAGATGCCGATGACAATCTGCGTATAGATCGGCACTGCCTGGCCGGATTCGGTGAGCATTTTCGCGAGATTCGGAATGACGAGCGTCATCATCAAGGTCATGACGATGCCGAAGGTGATGATGATGAACGCAGGATAGATTAACGCATTCTTCGCCTTGGAGGCAACTTCGTAGTTGCGATCGAGGTAATCCGCGAGGAAGGAGAACGTCTCATCGAGCTTACCAGACTCCTCGCCTGCTTTCACCATGTTGACGTAGAAGGCGGAAAAGACCTGCGGGTGGTTGGAGAGCGCGGCTGAGATCGCGCTGCCGCCTTGGATGTCGTTGGCGACCGTATTCAAAATCGTGGCCAATTTTTCGGTACGCGCCTCTGCGGCAAGAAGTCGGAACGCGCGGAGGGCCGAGACCTGCGCCTCAAAGAGCGTCGTCATCTGACGCGAAATCATCACAATGTCGGACGGGGCGACACGATCGAAAATCGCGATACCCGTCTTCAGCCCGAGCTTCTTTTTCTCGTTCTCTGGATCAATCGCGGCAATGATGAGGCCGCGGCGCTGCAGGGCGGAGATCGCAAGATCAATCGATGGCGCGTCGATCGTACCCTCCCGCTTGTTCCCTTCTGCATCAAGTGCTTTGTATTTAAATACAGCCATATGCTAGTTCGTAGTTTGTAGAACGTAGTACGTAGTCTGAACGCTTCTTATTGTACCTGATTTTTTCATGTTTTTTCTACGTACTACGAACTACGTTCTACGTACTAATCTACAGTAATCGCTCAAGACTGGTCGGATTGGGCGAGAATTGGTATGCGGTTTCGACGGAAATCTCTCCACGCGACACGAGCTCCATGAGAGAACGGTTCATGTCGATCATACCTTCGGTCGAACCGGTTTCGATCACCGTGTTGATTTCGTGCGTGCGCTTCTCGCGGATGAGGTTGGCGACGGCTTTGTTGTTTATGAGGAGCTCGTACGCGGGGATGAGACCGCCGGAGATGCGCGGAATCAGGCGCTGCGAGAAGATACCTGCGAGGGATGCGGCCAGCTGCAAGCGAATTTGATCCTGCTGCTCCGCCGGGAAGGTGTCGATGATGCGGTCCACGGTCTGCGCGGCGTCGTTGGTGTGCATGGTCGCAAAGACGAGGTGGCCCGTTTCGGCGGCAGTGACTGCGGCGGCCATCGTCTTATAATCACGCATTTCACCGACCAGAAGCACGTCGACATCTTCGCGGAATGCCGAAACGAGCGCATCGGCAAATGTCCTCGTATCGATGCCCACTTCACGCTGATCCACGATCGACTGCTTCGGCTCAAAGAGATATTCGATCGGATCTTCGATCGTGATGATGTGTTCCATGCGCTCGATATTGATGAGCTCGATGAGCGCAGCGAGCGTGGTCGTCTTCCCCTGCCCTACCGGGCCCACCACTAAGAAAAAGCCCTGCGTCTTGCGCGGGAACATCAAGAGACTCTCGGGCAAATTCAATTCCTGCACCGTGCGGATCCTCTTTGGGATGAGGCGCATCGCGATACCGACTGATCGGCGCTGAAAAAATGCATTGCAGCGGAAGCGATTGCCGTCGTCGCTATCGATCGCGAAGTCGAGCTCCTGCGTTTCGTTGAATCGCTTCATCTGCGCCTCATTGATGAGCGCTTTCAAAAAGCCGAGCGTATCTTCCGGACCCAAGACAGGCTCTTTCAGCATCGGTGCAAGGTTGCCGTTGATGCGAATGGTCGGGTGCGACGTGGTTGAGAAATGCAAATCGGATCCACCTTCGTGAATCACCACGTTGATATATTTTTTGAGAAGGCCCGAATAGTCCATCGCCATAGCAACTGTATGTACAGTATGCAGTATGACGGCTATTTTTTCTCGACTTCGAGGGCAACACTGTTGACAACTTCCGACGGGATGAGCATCGCCTTCACGATGTACTTCGATGCACCGAGTTCCATGATGCGCTTTTGTTCGTCGTCATTCATTTCATTCGTGAGCGCGATAAAGGTTGCACCCTTCGCCAACTTTTCATTCCCAATCGTTTCCAAAAGATAAAAACCATCACCTTCTGGCATGATGAGATCGAAGAGTACCGCCTTGGGCTGCAATCCTTCGCGGAGCACCTTCAAAGCATCCGCAGTCGATGATGCGGGATACACGGAAAAACCCGCCTGCGTAAATTTCATCGCGTACATATCCAAAAGGAATTTATCGTCGTCAACGAGCATGATCATGCCCTTGCCACTCGCGGCGGGAGTCTCTGATTGTGTCATACCCGGCTATGATACCGCACTTTCTGCAACTTCCGAGGCTGCCTCTTCCCCTTCTGCAAGGAGGAGCGCCGAAAGCGATTCGACTTCCTCATACGGAATCTGCTTATTGAAGGCCTTTATGGTGGCATCTTCGCGCATAGTGAGCATGCCTTGCTTTCGTGCTGCCGCCCAAATCTTGCTGTCGACCGGATTTTCCAGAACGATGCGTTCGATTTCGGGCGACATTTCGAGAATTTCGAAGACTGCTTCGCGACCGCGCATACCCGTAGGACAGGTGGCGGATTTTTCCGGCTCGTACACGGTGTCGGATATGGGGAAACGGTACTCCGGCGGCAATGTCTCCATCTGATCCTGCAAGTTTTTCTTCTGCGAAGCGGAGAGAGGCACACCCTTCCCGGTGCCAGGACACAGCGTACGTACGAGACGCTGTGCGATAGAGCAAATAAGGACCGGCGGAATAAGGTACGGCTCGACGCCCATGTCGATGAGGCGCGCAATCGTGCCGACAGAATCGTTGGTGTGAATAGTCGAGAGCACAAGGTGACCGGTGAGTGCCGCCTGGATCGCGAGCTTTGCCGTTTCGCCGTCGCGGATTTCGCCGACCATGATGACGTCCGGGTCCTGACGGAGTGTCGTACGGAGGCCTGTTGCGAAGGTGTAGCCGATTTCAGGACGCATTTGCGATTGGTTGATGCCATCGAGATAGTATTCGATCGGATCTTCGAGTGAGAGCACGTTTTTGCGTTCGCGATCGACTTCGGAGAGGAGCGAATAGAGCGTCGTCGATTTACCGCTACCCGTCGGGCCTGAGATAAGAACGAGTCCGTGCGGTGCCTGCGCGGCTTTGCGCAAAATGCCGAGATTGCGCGGCGAAAGTCCGATCTGATCGAGCGGAATGAAGCCCTGTTCACGATCAAGAATACGCATCACGACCTTTTCGCCGTTGTACGACGGAAAGGTCGAGACACGGAAGTCGATCGCACGATTGTCGATGGTCGCAGAGAAGCGTCCGTCTTGCGGCTTTCGCTGCTCGTCGAGGCGAATTGATGAGAGCACTTTGATGCGTGCGATGAGAGCGCGATGCGCAGCGAGGGGCAACACAACCGACGTGTGCAAATCGCCGTCCACGCGGTAGCGCACGCGCACGCCGTTCGATTGCGGTTCGATGTGGATGTCAGACGCGCGGCCGTCGACCGCGTAGCGCAAAATCGTAGAGACGATCTTGATGGTCGGCGCATCTTCTTGGATCGTCTGCATCTGGCTGCCCTCCCCTCGCATCTCGGGCGCGCTGATATCGAGCGGCATTTCTCCCGAATCGAGCGTACTCGGCTTCGTTGTTTTCTGGTCGCTCTCGAGATCGGAGACGGCACGCTCGACGTCGCTCGTGAGACCCGCATACATTTTGAGGATGCGATCGAAGTCGGCATCCGATATGCGGAACACTTTGAAAGGCATGCCGGTCGCGCGGCCGATGAAATTCAACGCATCTATACCCTGAATCTCATCAGGGTCGACCATGCCAACTTCAAGCACTCCCTCAACCACGCCTAAGGGCGCAAACCGATAGTGCTCCGCGCTCTCCTGCGGAATGTATTTCAAGACATCGTACGGAATCTTGGTCTCTCCTAGTGTCCATACCGGCACGTCTATGAGAGGCGCACCGTCAGAAGGCGCTGCCGGAGTGGGATCCACCATACAAGTCTACTGTACACCTAAGGGGGCGAATGGATTTGTGCGACCAATCGGCTCCGGAATAACCGGCGTCGTGAAATCCTTCAAAACCTGGAATGACGGGTTGGCGAAAATCGGGCTATCCAAATCAACCTCTTGGAGCCGACGAAGGCTGTCGAGGAGTTCCTGCGCCTCCGGCGGAATATCCTGCACATTTTCAGTCATCAAGACCGCATCATCCGCCGGCGCAGAGCCAGAGAGCATGTACCAGGCGGCCGCCGTGATCACGAGGATAACGATGCCAGCGACGAGTTTATGTTTTACAAGCCAATCCATACGAATTTATTTGAGCCAGTAGGTGCGAATCGAGATATCGAAGTTGTATGTGGGCTGTCCGCCGGAGGATGTCTCCTGCCCCTCGAAAGTGAGCGATACGAGATCGACCATGCGCAAGCTCGCTTCCAGATCTTGCATGAAGGTCTTGAATTTCTCATAGGTACCGAATGTCGAAAACGTCATGGTGATCGATTCATAATTCTGGCCCTCTACCTTGAGCGTTCCGTCACCGAGATCCGCCGCTTCTGCGCTTTCCGTCGAAGCGGCTGTTCGCGAACTATCCACATCGACGTTTTCGAGCGTCATACCGTAGCGGCTCGCCAAGGAGTCGAGCTCAAGGATGAGGCCGATGTTGTCGACGTGATCCGGCAAGAGAGTCTCGAGTCGTTCGATGTCATTCGGGTTGAAGGAATTGTACTTGGCCAAGAGTCGCTGCTTGAGCTGTTCGAGCTCGGCGACTTTCTGCAGCGCATCATCATACTGTGCGATCTGCGCCTGCATTTCATTGACCGATGGACTCTCCGGCGTGCCGGGGCCGGTGTATCCCGGCTTGGTATAGATGAAGAATATACCGATCGCGAGGATAAAGAGGAGGATGGCTGTGAGCATTTTTGACATAGATTATGGTGTCGTCTGTTGCGGCGCGCCGCCAAATGGTGAAGCTGGTTCAGAAGATGATGCGGTCGGCGCTATGGGCTGTGCTGATTCCGTTGGCTGCGTCGTCGGCTGCGCAGCACCCGCAGCATTTACCGCCGTGTTTACAAGACTGCCAAAATTGATCTTCGATGCATCAATGAGCGCGGCGAGGGAGAAGTGCACGCCATCTTCTTCACGTACGAGATCAGAGAAGATCGGGTTGGTGATCACCCCGCTCTTACTCAAGAGATCCGCCTGGAATGCGACGGAATTCACGCTCCGGGCCACACCCTCGATCGCGAGCGTGATATTGCGCGGATCGACGACCTTCACATCGAGACTATCATAGGCGACAGTCTGTGCCGTGATTTGATCGAGCACCGTAAAGACGGACGACGGCGCAATGTGTGCATGCAAAAGTTCATCGCCCGCATCCATGCGGTTGTCGAGACGCGTGAGCTGGTCGACGAGCGACGGATCAAACTGGCGGCGCGCCTCTGCAAGACGCTCCAAGCTGCGATTGATATTGGCCTTCAGATACTGCTGGTACAAAAAGACGCCCGCGGCGAGGGCGACCGATACGGCCAGGGCGACAATGCCGATCATCATCAAGAGATCCCACAATCCCCCTTCACTCGTGCGGCGTGCCGACGGTGTGCCTGCATCGTGCGGGATGAATGATGGTTGTCCGGCAGGTTCCATCCCGTTAGAAGCAGGACGCGGACGTGAGGCCGCCTCCTCCTTGGTTATTTGCTTCTAATATCGACGCTATTTTCATATGCATAGTATATCGTGTATCCGCGGCTTCTAACGGGATTCCATAGTAAAGTATTTTTCTTTTTATTCTCGTTTGAGTGCGCGGAGCGCGAGACCGACTGATACTGCGAATCCCGGACCGATCTCCTGCAGCACGTTGCCCATGAATGCGGGCGCTTCTGTTTTTGCAAACGGATTCGCCATCTCCACTTCGACTGAAAGCGCGGCTCTAGCAACATCTTTCAATCCGGGGAGCGATGCACCGCCACCTGCAAGAATGACGCGTGCAATATTTTTGTTGTATCGCTGCCCGTAACTCAATAGTACCCGATTAACTTCAGAAAAAACACGGGTGAGTGTTGATAACATTGCTTGCTGCACGTGCGCGTTCTCATCTCCGGAGAATGCAGACGCATCCAAGAGGCCTCGCTCGCGCTTCACGCGCTCTGCTTTTTCAAAATCCCACTGCATCGATACCGCAAGTGTGTCTGTCATTTGCATGCCACCCATGGTAAGTAAGTGCGTGAGTCGCACGACACCACGCTCCACCACATACATCTTCGTTGTCGCTGCACCGATGTCGACGAAAAGCATCGGACCCAAGCCATGCGGCAAGGATGATCGGATGCCGCTGAAGATTTCGATCTCATAAAACTCGGCGGCGACGCCGACGGCGGTGGCGAGTGATTGATGCGTTTGCAAAATATTGTTGTGGATCGCTACCAAGAGGACTTCCTCCCCCTTTGCCTGGAGTGGTGTCTGCGGATTCACACGATCAAACTCGCCCTGGATGCTTTCGTCTTTGGGAATCACAAACCAATCGAGTGCAACTTCCGAAACTGCCATCGGAATATACTTGCGCGCCTCGATCGGCACGATCTGCTGCAGCTGATCCTCGGGAACCTTTGGCAACGTGAGTACCGTGATCAAGCTCGAGGCAAATGGGATCGAGATGCTGCCGTTTTTTGCCGTCACATTGGCTTCGCGGATGAGATCCTGCACCGCTTCAGTGATTTTCTCCTGCGGTAATCTAACTGCTTTCCCGATCGGCAGGCGTGCATAGGGGCCGAGCGAGAGTTCGCCGTAGGTTTCGAGGATAGGCGCGCCGCGCGCGAGGCGCAGTTGTACCATCTTGATAGATGAAGCGCCGATATCAATGCCAACGACGCTGCCTATCTTGCCTTTCACTAGAGATCCGAGGACTTTCTTGAAGTCGAGCGACAGTGCCATCACTATAGTATAGCGTATGGAGTATAGGGTATGGAGGAAAAAAAGCGGCAAGCGTTTGACGGCAGCGCAGCGCGTATCGTTAGACGGTTGACGTAAGCCGATACGCGCTGCGCTGCCGAATAACGAGTTACGTTGCGTTCAACTGATCGATCTTTGCCGCCAAAATGAAGTCGTTCTCACTGAGACCATGTATTGCGTGCGTCGTAAGAAACACTTTCACTTTCCCCCACGCAAGCTCAATATCAGGATGATGTCCTTCCTCTTCGGCGATGGCGCCTACTTTGTTGGTAAATTCGAGGGCATCGGCGAAGTTTTTGAAGGTAAATGCTTTTGAAATACTCTTCGCATCATCTGCGAGCTGCCAATTTTTCACTTGTTTGAGGAGTACGATGGCTTCTTCCCGCACAAACGGCGTTTCGAACCCCTCACATGCCACACATTTCTTCTGGGCCAATTCCGTCATGAACGCACTATACCAAGCTACAATTATATTTGCATGATCGAGAGCCTGAAGCGCGGTTTTGAAGCAATAGTTGACGCCGTGATGCCGCTACGGGCGCGGAGTGCTCGGACGAAGGAGCGTACGGCGGAAGATATTCCGCTCACGCCGACCGAGCACGAACTTCTCGGCGCGCGGATCACGACGCTTATGGACTACCGCAACGCTGCGGTCGCGGATTTGATCCGGGCGCTCAAGTACGATCGCTCCCGCTATGCCGCAAAGATAGCGGCGGATTTGCTTGCTGACTACCTTCGTGAAGAAATTTCTTCCATCCGCGCGTTTTCTACCCGATCTATCATTCTCATTCCCTTGCCGCTCCACATATCGCGTAGACGTGAACGCGGATTCAATCAAATAGAGCTGGTACTCGAGTCGCTGCCACAGGAATTCAAGGATGGGACGCTCGCAATCATTGTGAAAGATGCGCTCGAGCGCACAAAAGCTACCAATCCGCAGACTAAGCTCTCAAGAAAAGAGCGGATCAACAATGTTGTCGGCGCCTTCACCGCATCGAACACCGAAAAAATTCAAAACGCCTACATCTTTCTTATAGACGACGTCACCACCACCGGCGCCACTCTACTTAATGCCGGCAAACCACTGAAGAATTTTAATACTGAGGTTTCTCTTGTGGCTTTAGCGCGTGCTTAGCAGACGTCATCAAACCACAGCGTGTCTAAAAAGATTTAGGCGCGCCTTACTCTTACCTTCTCCGGCTCTTTGGTTACATTAGTAGAAGCATAGTGCTCCATATACTGTTCGTACCATCCATACTGTCCTCCAAGGAATCGCGCCAAGACCTCTATCACGAGCTTCGCGGTCAGCGCCTCCCTATCTTTCGCTGGCACCATCTCCACGATATCGACGCCTGCAACATTGCAGACCTTGCCGATGTAGTGCGCGAGCGACATGATCTCGCGGCGCGTGAGGCCGTCGATGTTGGTCATCGCCACCCCCGGTGCGAAGCGCGCATCGATAGAGTCGAGATCCAAGCTCACCCACACATGATCTACGCGCTTTGAAAGCTCGTCGATCGCCTGCTTCAAGGGCGAGAGGCCATCCATCACCATGTCGAGCATCGTGAAATAGTGGATGCCGCTCTCGCGAATGAGCGAAATTTCGGGCTGGTCGATCTCTTTGATCGCGACGTAGAGCACGTTGTCTGGCTTCACGGTGCGGGTAAAGACGTCGGTCATCAGCGGGTTGCCCTGCCCTGTAGCCGTCGAGACGATCATGCCGTGAATATTGCCGGAGATGGTCGTGGTGTCGGTGACGCAATCCGGATGCGCATCTATATAGATGAGTCCTACGCTCTCGTGCGCAGCTGCCGCGCCCGCGATCGTGCCGAGTGCGATCGAGTGATCCCCACCAAGCGCAATCACCGTGTCCCCGCGCTTTCGCGCCTTTTCTGTAGCCGCCTTGGTGCGACGCGCGACCGACATCACTTCCTCAAGATTTTTCATCGATCCGGCTGAAACGATTCCCTTTGGTTTGGGGCAAAAGATGCTGCGGCGTTCGCGCACTTCCCGCCCGATCGCGGGGAACATCTTGAGGAGGCCGTTCTGTTCCAAATATTTTGGCGATTCGGCAAGCCCGCGCTCATCGCTGCCGAGTTCGAGCGGAATCGAGAGGAGAGTCACAGGCGATCCGTTTTCCTTTGGCTCGTAGAACGAAAGGCGATCCTGATTCTGTTTCATCTATGATGTGACGATTGTTTTGTTAGACCCTTTCGGTTTTTTCGCGGTAACTTATCCCACTACGTTTATTCGGAGTTGGACTTGTCCCGCTACGTTGATTCGGAGTTGGACTTGTCCCGCGAAGGTTTACCGGAGTGGGATGCCGCGATAATAGCAACTCTGTCCTCCGTGTAAAGCGCTTCGGTGTGTGGATAGCAAAAAAGAACCGCTCGACCTGGAAACCGAGACGGTTCATTTGGCCGAGCGTTAATCTTTCTCCTTCAATTCACCAGGCTTCTCGCCGACAATCTTTGTTTTCGCAGCCAGTCTCGTGAGGCGTCGCCTCTATAGATACGCTATTCAGTCTCGATAGAGCCGTCTGCCGCGTATTCTTGCGTCAACGCCTGCACCTTTGCATCAACTGCCTCCTGCAGCGCATTGTCGAAGTTGCCATCGACTACCTCATTTTGAACGTTCGCCAAATGTTCAGCAATGATTGCATTGTCGGTCGTGGTGGCCGCATCATCAATAAGTGCCGATGTTTCCATCAATGTTTGCTGCACTTCCTGCACGACATCCATCGGCGAAATCCCGTTCGCATACTCAGACACTTGATCGGTAAGCTCGCTTGTCACATCTTCTTTCAGCGCAGCAATACTTTGTGTTCCTTCATCACTGAAAGCGGGAAGATGCTCGTGCACGTTCAAAAGCGCCGACACCTTGACCAGCTGGTCGACATTCTTCTCTGTCTCTGGCTGTTCCGGCAGTACCGAGAGCACGTTCTGGACGTGCGCTTTGACGTTCTCACTCGCAATCGCCACCTCTTCCGAGGGCACATCTTCTTTTATCTGCTGCAATTCCTCCAACCGCTCTTCAACGCGACTTGCCGAATAGGCAATTTTCGCGCTCGGCGTTATCTGAATCGCCTCCTCGATGGGTTCGACGACATACATTTCAAGATGATACAGACTATCTCCCGGCGCACTTTGCTGCGCGGCATAGGTGAGAGAACTTCCTCCCACGATTAAAAAGAGGAGGCCAACGAGGGCCGTTCTTCCTACATACACAAAGGGGAAAAACGTAGGGACTGGCTGAGAAACCTTCGGCACTTGCGTATTCAAGACACGCTTTTTGATTGCGGCCTTTTCGGATGCACGGAGGTGAACTGTTTGTCCGTCTGTATGAAATTTTTCTTCTGTATTATCCATAAATCTGTTTGAGTTGTTCCAACCCTCGCTTGATCCACACCGAAACCGTATTCTCTCGCGCTCCAAGAATGTCTGCAATCTCACGCACCGGCAAGTCGTCGACATACCGCAAGACGAGTGCGGATCGATATGGCTCGTCGAGCGATCTCACACGCTCTACCGCTTCCCTTTGCGCTGCGAGCGCCTCGGCATCGAGAGCGTCGTAGCGAAACTCAATGCCGGACTCAAGCGCCTCATCGAGAGATGTAATGCGCTTTTTTGTTCGTATCTCGTTGATGAATGCATTGGTCGCGCTCCGATATAAAA
This sequence comes from Candidatus Parcubacteria bacterium, assembly GCA_003599175.1. Lineage (GTDB taxonomy): Bacteria > Patescibacteriota > Minisyncoccia > Phycocordibacterales > UBA2100 > UBA10103. The sequence continues at coordinate 42,054 of QZIY01000024.1, read as the reverse complement.
AGGTGCGCGTATGTTCGACGACGCCCCCACGCGAGAGATACTCAAAAAAACGGGTGAACACATCTTGTGTCATTTCCAGTGCTCGTTCTCGATTTTGCAGACGATAGAACAAGAAGCGAAATATCGCATCGGCGTATTCGTCATACGCGTGCTCGAATTGCTCTCGAGGGTCTGTAGTCATAGACACATGGTAGCCCAAAAGATGACACGGATTGTTAATGAAGACGGATAAGGAGCTCCTTTCTGACCGGTGTCATATTTGTACCCTCCCCTGTGTCTATAAGCTACGGTGGGTCTTCCCACCTCCGTTTCAGTCGGTTGTTTCAAGGCCGCAGCAAACACATTATTAATTATCAGAGAGAAACTCCCTGTTTCTCATAACTCTTAGAAACATGCATATCAAGAAATTCTTTGCGGGCACGCTTGTCGTCATAGCTATGACGATCGCGCTCCCCGCTTCAGCGCAGAGCGTTGCGGATCTGCAGGCACAGATCAATGCACTCCTCGCGCAAATTGCAGTCCTGCAAGGACAGATGGCGAGCACGCCGTCTTCGTGCTTCGCATTTACGAGAAACCTTACCATAGGCGCAACCGGCGAAGATGTACGACAATTGCAAATTTTCCTCAACGGAAAAGGCTCTGTCGTCGCATCCACGGGAGCAGGATCACGTGGCAACGAGACCACGTATTTCGGTGCGGCAACGAGCGCCGCTCTGGCGCGTTATCAGGCGGCGAATGCGATCTCGCCAGCGGCCGGATACTTCGGCCCGGTGACCCGCGCGCAGGTACATGCGACATGTTCGCCGATACCCGTACCGACGCCGACTCCCACGCCAAATCCGACACCGACTCCCGGTCCACTTCAAGGTGGCGCAGGCTCCATCGATGATGCACGCTTTGTCTCCAGTCTCAACAATGAAGAGGTGGGAGAAGGAGCTCAGAATGTCGACGTGATGGGTCTTGAAATCGAGGCCGACAGGGGCTCTGATATCGAGATCACAGCAATTACACTCGACTTCTCGCCGCTTACGGCAGATCGAGATTTCGATCGCTATGCCGATGAAGTCTCCGTCTGGCTCGATGGCAAACGACTCGCCCGTGTTGACGCAGACATGTTTGAAGATGACAACAACTTCAATCGCACAATCTCGCTCAGCTCGAGCGGCATTATCAAGGCAGGAAAAACCGGCGAGCTGGTGATTGCCGTATCTGGCCTCAAGAACCTGGATTCGGCTGATCTTGGCGAGACCTGGAGTGTCGCGATCAACAGCATCCGTTTCCGCGATGCACAGGGTGCTTCGATTTCCGATACCTCGACAGGAGATATCGGCAATGCGCGCACCTTCTCATTCGAAACATTCGCCACGGCAAGGGGCGTCGAGTTGAAAATTCAACGCACGAATGACAGCCCGAAAGCAGGTATTGTCAATGTCGACAGCAGAAGCGATACCGATAACGTCGAACTTCTCAAATTCACGATCGAGGCGAAAGGTTCCGACGTGGTGATTGATGAACTTCCGATCACACTCACCGCGACAGGTGCTTATCTCAATGAGATTGCACATGCAGTGACCTTGCGCATCGGTAGTGACCGCTTCAATGAAAGCATCACGACGTCCGCTGCCTCCTCGACCATAACCTTCGATCGTCTCGACCTGGAGATCGACGAGGGAGACAAAGTGACGGTCATTGTACTTGCAGACATCAACAAACTCAGCGGTAACTTCACCGCCGGTGATTCGCTCATCGCAGAACTTACTGCAACGAACCGCGATGCGATCGAAGCAGAAGACGAATCGGGCGAAGATCTCGCCGCAGGTGACATGCGCGGCACGGCGCTTGGCGAGCAGATGGCATTCTACGACAGCGGAATCAGCGTGTCATTGATCTCGGCGTCTCAATCACTCTTGGGGAGCGATGGTCCTGGCAACGACATTGGTTCATTCGTTCTCAAATTCCGCGTCGAAGCGCTCGATGATACGGTCTATATCGCGGCGACTGCTGCAGCCACCACCACCGCGAACATCACTGCTTCGACCGATACAGAAGGAAATCTGTATGTCGTCGAAGGCGCTGGTGTTGCGACCACAGACGGTCTCTCCAATGTGCTGAACTTCACCAAAAGCCGCGGTGCTTCACTAAGTTCAAGTGGGGACAACATTCGACTCGACGATGGCGAATCGACTGAGATCTCGCTCTTCGTAACGCGACTGAACGATTCATCGGACGATGCTGGATTCTACCGCATGTTCCTTGGAGCGATTGCCTGGAGCACGGCAGACGACACGTCGTACAATCTGTACACGTTTGACCTCGATGACTTCAAAACAGATGTGTTGTATCTCAACTAGCTACTTCACTTCTTACAGGCATCAAACAAAACACCCCCAACGGGGTGTTTTGTTTTTGCGGCTGCTCCACTCTCCCGAAAGATAGACGATACTCAGCATCGGCCTCTTTATTTTTTCCGCGGCCAATTGAAACGTTCAGCCGATCACTTTCTCCCAAACAATTTCCAAATAGGATTCGCCAATGATTCCAACGCCTTCTCCACTGATCCGGGAGACGATTTCGCCTGTCGCACTGGAGTCATAGCAATTGATTTACCCTCATGCTCCGCGTCCCACTCGCGCTTCAATTCATCAATCATGTAGTCGTGCTGGTAGTGCATGTTCTTTCGTGTTTTGTGGCGATCGGTAATGATCTGATGGTGCGTGCGGCAGAGCGCCACTAGATCCGAATCTTTCTCGTGGCCATAATTTCCATACTTCTTGTGGTTGAGTTCTACCCCCTTTGTATCACCGCAGATATAGCAGGCTTTCGCATGGCGCGAGTAGTATTCTTCCTTGCGCTTCTCCCAGAGCGGCCCAGCGATATAGTCACGATAAAAAATCACCGCTTTCACAACTGAACTTTGTTTATCGGTCATGACAATCCAGGTGGATACCCTGATGCCTCATCTATAACAAGAAGCGGAACCACTGGCAACGGAATCTTGCCCACAAAGGATAAACGGTACCAGACACTGCTTCTGGAAACACCGCTTCTGTCTTACTCTTTATAAAAATCAGGCTCTTCGTAGTAGTAGGACTGTTCGATGCCTTTCATAAAGACATCTCGGTTTTCGATGTCGAGCGTAGAGGCGCTGCGCAGAAGTTCGCGTATCTCAAGCGCATTGACGGGGCTGCGCTCCATCGCGGAGAGATAACTCACCTTGTCGATACGCGCCCAATCGACGCACTGCTTGAGATTCTTCTTCAGCATCAAGTCGAGCCACAGTCGCATAGAGCGGCCATTGCCCTCCATAAAGGGGTGCACGATGTTCATCTCGACGTATTTGTCGACAATATTTTCAAACGTCGCCTCCGGCATGCGCTCGATCTTCTCCAAAACCTCAGGGAGATAGAGGTGCGAGGCAAAGCGAAAACCGCCCTTACTTATGTCTTTGGTGCGGATTTTGCCGGCGAATTCATAGAGCCCATCAAAAAGATACGCGTGGATCTGCTGCAAACCGCGCATTGTGCCAACCTCAAAGCCAGCGAGCTCAGTGCTCCCAAAGAGCTTTTTAGCCCGTTCCAAACTCAACGCATCAATATCCTGCATATATAACATTATACCACAAATCTCATTTCATTTTAAGGCCATGCTTTCTTCCCGTTTCCAATCAAGAAAAAAGTACCTGACACCGTTTCCCTGACACCGTTTCCCCCAAAAACAAGTTTTATTCAAAACGGTACCTGACACCGATCTCTAGAAAATCGGCGCTGGACGCTGGACAGGTTACTTTCCGACCAAAGCATTGCCCAACCCCGACCCCGACCCCGACCCCGACCGGGATCTACTTTTAATGAAATGGTACCTGGGCGTCGCTTTCTACCTAGAACAGATTTATTACTTATCTTTGACGCATTTTGTGCCTTTCGAATCAAAACTATAGCCTTTCTTACAAGTGCAATTCAGAGTTTCATCAACGTTTGTTGTACCGTCCCACAAGCTTTTTGAACCAAATTCCTTTTGGCAAACTTTATCATTGGTTTTTTTCGAAACTGGAACACAGGCGTCTTTTTTCGCATTCGTTGTGTATCCAGTGTTACAAACACAGCTGCTAAAATCTTTTGTCGAAAGACTTGAATTCTTAGGGCAACTATTCAATGGCGTATAACTTGAGTACGCACCTGACGGATAGTAGGAATTGCTGTATGAAGAACTACTCGAGGGAATATCTTTGAATGTAACATCTTCCATATCTCTGTTCGGAGAACGGAAAGATTTGTTTGCACAAGCTATTGCCTCATAGGTGTTGATGCTTGGAAACTTGTAACCCGTGGTCATATATCCAACGAATTTGTAACTATCACTCACAACGATAGGTGGCTTGTAGGCAAAATCATTGAATGCGCTATACGAGCTGAACTTACTCCCGAATTTTCCGAATTCATTAAAGATAGAAGTCGATTTGAACTCATTACCCGCGCCAAATTCGTTCGCAATAGAAAGACTATTGAATTCATTCCCGATAGCCCCAATATGTATCCACTCGTATCCGTCGTAGCCAAAAACTGACATTCCATCCACATCGAAGCAACTGAGTGCTGAAGCCTGAGTAGGCAAGATGAGAGAAAATAACAGACAACCGATTGCCGTGGCTAGATACTTTGTGGCCTTCATGAGACATAGCCTATCATTGCCTTACTCTACTGCGCAATGCACCCGTTTTGAGAAGAGAAAGCATAGCCTTAGTTCTCATTTCTTTGCAATGCCGTTTACCTTACCTTGGACGATGCTCAGGTTTTTCTGAGTGTCGGCGTCGAGATTGCCGATGAACTCTTTTTGGTCCTTAATTTTGGAATAGTAGAGCACCGGGAAAGCGGCCTTCACGTCCGCGACCCCCGTGATGTCGCTCAATCTTTTTTTGTCGCCAGCTGATACGTGGTCTTCGAGCACTACGTTTTCATCCGTTGAGTGAAGTCTGTATTTGAAGAATTTCTTAGCCTCTTCATCCCCGAAAAAGGTACGGTATTTTTCATACGCGTCGCGCCCTGCGCCGTCAGAATCGAGAAGGACCAGGTAGGAATCTGAAAAAGCTATGGCTTGCGAGATTAGTTCCGTGAGATGACTTGCGCCTCCTCCGGGAATAAAATCTATTCCATCCTTGAAAAAACCTGAGCTATGTTTTTTGAGTAAGCTGAACAAGTAGAAATCGGTGATTCCCTCGGTAATTACCGGGTGTTTTACGTGCTTGTTGAACGCACCAGATTTAATATGAAGCGCCTGGTACAACGGAGTTAGCGCCCCCTCGTTTTTCGTAACCCCCGCCTCGTCGAATGAGACCGCCTCAATCACTCCTTTCTCCTTTTTTGCGATCTTTATTTTTGCGATGTTTATCACTTCTGGGTCTAGAAGATACTGTGAGTGCGTGCAGTATAGGATCGTGTTTGTGTTGGATATGTCACTAAGTTTCTTGAGAAGCTCCTCCTGGGCGGATGTGTGTAGATACGACCCCGGTTCATCAAGGAGATAAATTGCTCCTTTCTGATTCGCTTGATATTTCGGGTTGAACTTTAGCTTCATCGTAAAGTTAAAGAACCATTGGAATCCCTTGCTGCGTTCCGGAATGCTGAAAAAACGACTCTTCTTCGCCGTACGATCTTCGACTTGAAACTCGAATATAATGCTCTCTCCGTCATCCGTTATCTCCCAGTCGAGCTTCAATTCAAGATCCTCTGGTTCATCGGCAAAATGACCGCCGTAGTTTTTCAGCTTCTTCCAGTCCTCCATCACTTCCCGCTGGAGAGTATCCTGAATATCGCTCATGAGGCCTTTTTGATCGTCTCCATCCTTCATTTTGAGAAAGTCCGCGAGAGTATGATTTCCCGCTCTCTTGAAAACCTCCTCAAGAATCTCATGCCACTCATCGTCTGCTACGGCAGGACGATGTTTGTCGATCTTCTGCGTCCTAAAGGTTTGGCCGCCTTCGGGGCTTGTAACGGGTATTTGCAACTCTGATTTCAGGAAGAATTCGATTTGTTCCGGAACACGATCACTAAAATCGTCGAAGTAGAGCACGAACGGCAATCTTTCGTATAACGCATTTGCCATGTCTTTTTTCTCTTTTTTTGTACCAATATCAAATTCGGTGTTCTCGATTTGATACAACTTACCGGGGAAGACCCTGCTTAGGGTTATCGGCTTCTTATTATCGAAAAAGGCCTCAAGCGCTTTGTATCGCGGAGTCGCGACGTTCAAATCGAGTTTTGAGGCAATCCATTCAAGGTCGTCCTTAGATTCGATGAGAATTTGGGCTGATACCTTGCCACCCTTTTCGCCGAGTTCGTATTTATTTTTGTGTTCGAGATGTACTCCCCTGTTATATCTGTCCTTGTTTTTGTCGAAAGCGAGAATTGCTTGGAGTATTGTCGTTTTGCCCGACTCATTTATGCCAATGATCGGAATCAGGTTGTTCCCGACAGGGATTATGGCCCGCGCGACGGCCCTGTAGTCCTGAATTTCAAAGCTTAGATATTTCATATGTATGGGAAACCGCCTTCAGACTACGCCTCAAAGTAACGACACACAAGAGCTTTTTATCGCTGAAATTAATCTTTTAGAACCTCCTGTACAATCCCCTGGACACTGTCTCCTTCTCCCGGAGTTATGACCGAGTGTCTTTTGTTGGTGCTTTTAGGGAGTAGCTGCCGGATCCCGTCAATGCGTGGTCCATATTCCTTGATCGTGACATATTCCCCATCGAAGAGTGCCACAACTCGATCCCCTGTTTCCCCTTTTTCTGCAAGTCGGCAAAGCACCAAATCGCCGTTTTGAATTCCCGCCAGATTCATTGAATCGCCTTCAGCGCGGACAATAAAATATTTAGCACCGGATCGAAGTTTTGCTTTTGGCACTTCGATATATTCCTCGATGTTTTCCTCTCCGAGCAGCGGATTACCGCACGGCGCTGACCCTACAAGCGGTACTTGAACCATTTCAACAGTTATTGGCGATTTAACGAGCTGAATGAAACTTTCAACCGATTGTTGCCCAAGTCGCGATTTGAAATAGCGCTCGGTTTCCTTATCGACGAAGTACAGGTAGCAGCCGCGAATCCCGCGAGTCATCAACGTCTTGTAAATATTAATGATGTAACGCTCCAGTTCGGCCGGATCTTCGACGCCCTGCCATCCGTTCCGATCCTCATATTTATCCTTGTCAGCAGTCAGTCGATCATTCTTTGCATCATAGGCAAGCTCAGGTCCGACGATAATGCCAACGTAATTGAGGTCGTATCCTTGCACGGTATGTATGCAACCAACCTCGTTGATCGCATTTGGTGAATTAACCCAATCCTCGGTAGTACTATTCCAGCGCAATTTCGTGTCATCGATTTCTATGTCGAATGCCTCAGGATTATTCTTGCTTATCCAGGGCCATGCAAAGCCAGCAACTATTCTTGAAAGACGCATTTCTTTATCTTTCTTCTTAATATCCTCTACCATTTGTTCGATGTCATCGTAAATTTGAAAATCATAGTTTTCGAAAGCGGTATCTAGTTCCTGTTTTCCCGAAAAAAGATCGTCGACAAACGCAATATATTTATCACCGCCTTTTACACGAATTTGAGTAGTCAGCTTGTGATGTCGCGCATCAATATCCTTGAACCGCTTGACGTGAATGTCGGAAGGACGAATGCTTTGATTTTCATCATAGAAAAGTATTTGCTGTTTCGAGCTCATCAATATCCAATCGAGCTCCGTTCCCTCATTGCCCAAACCAAGCCGTCGGTTTGCTCGATCATGTCCTCCATAATTTACGATTGATTTTCGCTGGCGCAATCGATGAGCTTCGTCCACAATTAGTAGGTCGAATTTCTGCCCCACGACTTCGCTCGGCCCAACTACCATCTTTCTGTTGAGACCAGAAATTGCAGAAAAAACATCCTGAATAGATTTGCGGAGTGGTGACATAGAGATCACGAGTCCAATCGACAAATCTTTTGTCTCTGGTTCCTCTTTCAGTCTCTTAGCCAGATATGTAGCCAAAACACTTTTGCCGGTGCCCGGACCGCCATTTACGATATGCGTAACCCCATCACGATTTTTTACGGCCTCATACAGCTCCTCGGCAACGATGAGTTGGTCTTCGGTTAGCGCTTTGTATGGAGAGTACTTAAACAGTTCGCTGTTTTCAATTTCTTCTAAACTCTTGCTAACAAGCAGCATGCGCTGAAGCTGCTCCCAAATGCTCTGAAGCTTTGCGCGATACCTGCCTTTATCAAAAAAGTTATGGTTAACGAGCCCTTTATTTAGGTTTTGCAATTTAACACTGCCTTCCGCAGAAAAATACTGAATGAGCTGTGATTCCAAATCGAGTGTTGCTGACTTATTAAACTCATCATCGAGTACAAGATGAATCTTTCTTAGTTTTAGCCGCCGTTCATCTTCAAAATGTTGTTTGCTTCTTCCAAACGCACTTGTCGTCTCACCAATGTATACATCTTTTCCATTTTCGATTATGTAAACAATCGGCCAGTCCCTACCGAGAGGATGGTTCCTAATGTCTTCAAAACCAGTTTCGTTGAATTCGAAACTTTGAATCGTCGCCATACTAGAGCTGGTTGTATTTGGCGCTCTTGCCTTTGGATTTTTTGAGGGGATATTTTTTGGCATTCTTTCTCATCTTTTTCTCAAACGCATCGGCAAGATCTATTTCAAGATCATGGCTCATCGTGAGCACCCAATAGAGCACATCCGAAAGCTCTTCCCCGATCTCCTTTTTGTGCATCTTAATGTGCTTCTCAATATCCTCCGGCGTCGCCTTCCATTGAAAATGCTCCAACACCTCCGCCGCTTCGAGTGAAAGTGACAAGGCCAAGTCTTTGGGATTATTAAATTGCTTCCAATCTCGCAGGTCACGAAACGCGATCACCTGTTTTTCCAAATTCTGCAAAGTCGCTGTCTTCCTCTCGGCCATGCCAAAACTATCCCACAAAACCCCTCCTGTGCCAACGGCGCGATACGCTCCTGCCTATGCTTCGGCCTCGGCCTCCATCTGAGAGAGGCGCGTATAGTAATCGGGAATTTCTTTGAGATGCGCCCAGGCAATTTTCCCGGTCATCAACTCATCGTCCCCCGTCACATTGGTCTCCCTGTCATGCGCCCCATGCTCAAGCTCCACACCGAGCCCCATGCGAAATTGCTCCAGATCAACGATTGAAAAGTCGATACCAAGAGCCTCCCCGATCCGCTTCGCCTCGTCGTGCGTAAATTCTCTCTTCGCCATTTCCTCACTATCCCACAAATCTTCCCGGCAGTATAGAGACTACCGGGCAGGCATTTTATGGAAACGGAGAAATCCAAGGGAGATGAGACCTTACAAGCTGATTACTTTACAGTGCTTAGCTTGCTATCTTGATAGCGCCGAAGAAGCGCTTCCTGCTCTTCTGTTGCTTCCCGCATAATCTCACGCATCACCTTTGCTTTTGTTTTTGACTTAGCATGAAGAAAAAACTCCGAAAAATCGTCGGTTTCTGTGGGAGCTTCGCCTCGGGAGAAGCCAAGTAATTTGAGAATATATTGTGTCATACCAGTAAGCGCGATAGCTCATCTGCAGTATAGGCTTGCCCGATATGTGGGTCAAGATCAGTGCTTTGGATATTGAGATGCAGACTACCATCACTGTTGTCTATATTCTTAATAAGGAGGTTAAGGGTAAGTGAAGGACCGAACGCTTCCTTTGCGGCCTTCGCATTTTCCTTGGACTTTATGAACGCTTGTAATAAACGTATCCTTCGATATACGACGTGATTCGAGGGCCTCTCTCGCCTGCGTAAACTTCCATGCCATCACTGGGTCTTGATAGATAAACCAAAGCTCTACCTTTCGCTTGTGATCGATTGATCGTTCGATATTTCTTAGGGAATCTGCATACGCAAATGTTCCATCCAATATCACGTGAATGTTTGTACGAAGCGCGTGATCATACAGAATATGCACTCCCTTAGTCGCTGCTTTCTGAAACACATGAGCATTTGCACCCGTATAACCAGGGCACATTGAACGTATTTCATCAGCATCAATACGAACAGGCACTGTTTCAAATCGACGTACCAAGCTTGTTGAAACTTCTGTTTTCCCTGCTCCCGGGGAGCCGGCCATAAAAAGAGACACGGGTGTTATTACCTGCTGACACGAACCACAAAACTTCTCGATAATGTCCTTCTCGTGTGACTTTACAAATGCCAATGCAGTTGCCTCAATTTGAAGGTCCTCGTCGCTCATTTAATCATTTTACTCCTTTTCTTCCTCTTCATCCGTAGCGATTGAGCATACTTCCCCTACAGCACCTGCTTGCACACCTCGCTGCAGAATGCGCGGTCATCTTCGTCTCGGCAGGTGTCGCAGGCGAGGAAGTGGAGGTGGCAGGTGTCGTTGGCGCAATCAGCGTAGCGCTCGGTGGTCGTGCCGCACAGGTGGCATGTGCCGATAATTTCTCTTTCTCCTCCGAAGTGCATCGTCTGTCTTTGATCAAAGGTATAGAGCGTCCCCTGAAAATCTTTGCCCGGATATTTCTCCATATACGAATGTATCCCGCCGTCGAGTTGATACACATTATTGAATCCTTTGCTGAGGAGGTAGGCCGACATCTTCTCGCACCGCACACCGCCGGTGCATACCGTGAGCACTTTCCTATTCTTAAGCGGCTCGAGCTTGCGCATCGCGAGTGGCAGATGGCGCGAAGCAGAAATGCCCGGATCGATCGCATTCTTAAAATGTCCCGAAGCGTATTCATATGTATTGCGCATGTCGACGACCAGGAAATCCTCCTCCCTTTCGTACCACGCTCTCAGCTCCTCCGGCGAAATGCGCGGGGCGGTGCGGACCGTTGGATCTGCCTCTTCCCTCGCAAATCCAGTACCCACGATTTCGCGGCGCACTTTGGCGACAAGCTTTGGGAAGCTATTTCCGAAGCTCGCGCTCCTTTTGATCTGCACCTCTGCCCACCGTGGATCTGCAAGAAAATCTCGTACAAATCGTTCGGTATTCTCTACCGTGCCTTCGAGGGTGGCATTGATGCCTTCTTCCGCGACAATCACGCGGCCCGTCAGCTCATATTTTTCACAGAGCGAAACGACAGCGGTCTTCACCGCCTGCGGATTTTCAATGTGAGTGTAGCGATAAAAGAGGAGCACCTGATACTGCTTCTGCCCAACATCGCTTCTCGTCTCTTCAAAAGTTTGCACGCGTTTAATATACCAAATGCTTCGTGCCTAAAAAGAGTCGCTTTTTCTTATTCTAGTCTTTTGCAAAACACGAGAATAAATTCATCGAAGATGTGGTAAAATGGAGACATGCTAGAGTCGTTTATATCTAGTCCTCGGATCGTACTCAAGCGCGGCGAGCAGCGAAAATTCTTGTTGGCTGTCGAAGAACGGATAGGCATGGAGCGAATGGCCGCCCTCTGTCATTGTTCCATGCGCACGCTGCGTGATTGGAGTCGCGAAAAGTTTCCGATGCCGCTCGCGTGTGCGCAACTCCTATCACGAACATCGAATGTGCCATTGCCAAAGCGTATGCAAACGCGAGAAAGATATGCACACGCGAAGGTTGCGGGCCTGAAGGGGGCGCAAGCTGTCATCAAGAAATACGGGAAGATGCAATTCGATGAGACAACGCGAAATGCAGCGTGGAAGAAGTGGTGGGATCAAGAGGGCAAATTGAGTGAATCACCGATCCTGCAGCCCAAAAAGATCCATACCCCAAGACAGAGCGCTGAGCTCGCTGAATTTTTTGGAATCCTTATGGGCGATGGTGGTATCAGCGAATATCAAGTGGTGATAAGTTTGCATCATGTCGCTGATCTTCCCTACAGCCGCTTTGTGACCAGATTGATTAAGCGATTATTTAAACTGACGCCGCAAACATACCATCACCCCAAAAATTCTGTGAATTACATCACCATATCGAGAAAAGCACTTGTTTTGTATTTGCACGAGCACGGTTTGCCAATCGGTAATAAGGTAGCGCAGCAATTCGACATTCCTGATTGGATAAAGAAAAACAGAGATTATTCTATCGCTTGTGTGCGTGGGCTCATCGATACAGATGGAACAATTTTTACGCATTCGTATATAGCCAGTGGGAAACGGTATAATTATAAAAAGCTCTCCTTTTGCAGCCACTCGCGTCCGCTTCAGATAAGCGTTGCAAAAATTCTCGCCGATATAGGTTTGAATCCGCGCGTTACGAAATATGACGTATGGTTAGACAGTAAGGCAGATCTAAAAAGGTATTTTGCTTTGATTGGAAGCCATAATCCAAAACATTTGAAGAGATACAAGAACTGAAGTACGATGCATCACACTGGAGGGGTCGCATAGTGGCCTAGTGCGGCGGTTTGCTAAATCGCTATACGGGTAAAACCGTATCGAGGGTTCGAATCCCTCCCCCTCCGCCAGATTGGCAACTTTGAACCTTAGTCACGGCAAGAGTTTTTGAGCCCTTGCCACCGACTTTTGGGGGTTCGAAATTGCTAGAGTTTAAGTCCATAAGAACATCAAAGACTGGCGTCCATATTGGCGTCAGTTTTTGATTTTGCACCGTGAAGCCCTCAAAACAGAGCTTCACCAGCGTTCGCTTCTGGTGCATGCCACTGGTTCGGAACACCTTATCAGCATGCTCCGTAAAGTCGAGTATCTCGTTAAACTTCTGCACGAATTTGTCCGACTTACCCTCAAGGATCGACAAACGTTCCTGATACATCTCTTTCTCCTTTAAGAGCTCGTCCTGAATCTTTATAAACACATCAGCGTCTATGATGCGTTTTGAGCGATCCACGACGATGTTCCGGATCTGCTGTTGCACCCTTACTAGCTCCTGCCTGAGAGTCTTTCGCTCCCTCTCTTCCTGACCCATTCGCTCCTTGGCGAAGTGCTGGAAGTAGGCATCCAAGACCTTCTTAAACCGATCAGGCAACTGCACTCTTGAGAGATGATTTGCGACCTGATCCTCAACCGTCTCCCAGCGGATGTATTTGCGCTCCGAACAGGTCTTATCGTTCCAATGGGTGCATGCGTAGTAGAGATGACCTTTTTGCGTCTGCCCACAAAGTGTAGAACCACAGACGGCGCATCGCATGAATCCAGCCATCGGATATGAATGCTTACGACTGCGATCGGCAGAGTGATTGTGCTGTTGGATGATCTCCTGAACGTCGTCAAAGAGTTTTTTGGTGATGAGTGTCGGAAAACTTGACTGACACGTTGCTGAACGAGTTTTAACCAGACCGTAGTAGATCGGGTTCATCAGGATATGCTCGATCGATGTTCGTCTCACCAGATTTCCGTATTTGCTTTTGAAGCCACGCTTAGCAAGCTCGGCGGCAAGTGAATCGTAGCTGTACTTGCCGGTGGCGTAGAACTCAAACGCCATCTTTACGAATGGTGCTCGCAGAGTATCGACGATGAGTGACTTTGTTTTCTTATCGTTTAAGTAACCGGTTGGTGCGTATCCGGGAAAACGACCACGCTCTACGGCCTCCTTGAGACCCTTCTTGACCTCCCAGCTGATGTTCTGGGACGTCCACTGAGCGATCGACGACATGATGTTCTCGACCAGCTCTCCGGAGAAAGACTCGTCGAACTGCTCGACCACCGAGATCAATCGGACGTCGTGCTTTTTGAGCATCATCTTTATGGCCGCATAGTCGGCGACGTTACGACACATACGGTCCAACTTGTGCATCAAGATCACATCGACCTTGCCGTCCGTCTTTGCTCGGTGAAGCATTTTCTGAAGCTGTGGACGTTCAACTGTTCGAGCTGATTCGCCCTTTTCCTCATAAATGCCGTCTGGTGCGAGAGTCCAGTGGTGATCCATGCCGTACTTCTGACATGCTTTCACCTGTGCCGGAATACTCAGTTCTCGTTCGGCCTGACGAGAGGTAGAGACACGGCCGTAGATTAAGTAGTTCATGATTTTAGTTTATAAATTCTTTAATAATTTTTGACCTTTTCTTTACTTTTTATTCTCTAAAATGCTTGAGGGCTCTCCGTTTGGTGGAGAGCCCTGGCGATTAGTATTTTTTTATGTGATAGACCAGACGACCTATCATTTTGCTTTCTTGGAGATGGTAGGTCTTTTTGAAACCATCTCTCTCCGGCCGAAGTTCGAGGTGATCGCCCCGTTCTTGGTAATAACTCATGACCAGACCATCCGGTGTACTCATGATCACGATGTCGCCATTCTTTGCAGGAATGTCTGCATCGAGAATGATGAAGTCTCCGGAAAGAATGCCGGCATCGGGGAGCGTCAGATCGGACACACGCAGTCCAAATACTCGGTGACCCGGTATGACGTTATCTTTTGGCAATAACACAAAGTCACTCGTTCGACTCAGATGACCATCGAGATCATCAATAGGAATTGCTACGAGTACTGGCAATTTAAAATGGCCGTCACCGGAAAAACTTTTTTTTAATTCCTCCAATCCCTCTTCGAGTTTATTGGCGACTTCGTGTACACGCTTATCACCGGCATCTGTGATGCCAAATTTGTAATTACCGTCCTTACTGACCTGTTGGATCTTTCCCTCCGTCCACTGCTTCCTGACTTCCTCCTCGGGGAGTTGGTAAGCCTTAGCAAAAATGGCCAGCTGTTTTTGGGACGGGATGCGAGCTCCATTCTCCAGCTGGCTGATGTAGCTCGACGAAAAACCGAGCCGTTCGGCCAGCTCTTTTATAGTCCAATTATTCGATTCCCTTTGTTTTTTTAGATATGAACCAAATGACATATTCGTTGATTTTGCTTAAGCGATTAATGACGACCTTGATTGCTTAACTATAGCAAATTAGTAAATATTAAGCAACTTTGCTTATCCACATGCTAATATATTGACCTATTAAGCAAAATTGCTTAATATGACTGTAGGGGTCTAAAAGTTAAACATATGAACAAATCACCAGTGAATATAAAACTCCGTGACCTTCGAATCAAGAAAGGGCTAACGCAATACCAGCTAGCCCGAATCCTTGGTTTTAGGCATAACACTGCGATCAGCCGGTACGAGACAGGACGGAAGCGTCCGAATCTCGAAACAGCCCAGCGGATCGCTTTGGCTCTCGGAGTCAGAGTAGAGGAAGTTTTCTTGCCTTAGTCGTAAGGCAGGGTGGATCAAAAAAGTGTGAGGTCACTTCTATGAACCAAACCACCGCATGTCCAAACCAAACAAAGATGAGGAAGCTCTTGTTGAGCTTACTCGCAATGCTCTCACCGACGTTCTCGGCCGAGAGCCTTCCCGACAAGAAGTTTGGAAAGTCCATGCTGGCTTTAAGCGCATGGCGTTCATGCTATTGGATCACATGGATCAAATCAAAAAACATGAGAACGAAAATCCTGATCAAGAGACTTATCCGGACGATGTGGAAACGGATAACTCGGAAGCCGCCGACGAGGAAGGAACTTCTTTGGAGACGGGAGAGTCTGCTGACTAATTTCACCATCCGGGAACTTGAAAATCCAACTATGCGACGAGACTTCTGTCGAGCGATGGACAACATCGACCGGGCACTACCCAAAGCAAAAGAATGGTAGACGGCGTCTTACTCTCCCCTCAATGGCGCCAGACGGTGATGGGAGGAATAAGGCGCGGTCTGGTCAACCAGTCGCCTTTATTATTCGTTGCCATGTCTGATGAAAAAATAAAAGTTAGAGATTTAAGAAATGGCGATTGGTACTGGGTCAACAAAGCACTCCTCGAGGAATATGGCCAAAGACTCAAGCCGATCGGCATCGCAATTTATAACTGCCTGGCGGCACATGCTAATCAGGAGGGTTTTTGTTTTCCATCACACAAGCACATTGCCAACAAAATAGGAGCCAGCATCTCGAGCGTGCAAAGAGGCATCCGGCAACTTATAAAACTGAATCTCATTCGCAAAGGCCGACAACGATACCACAACCTGTACTACCTCTTAAAACTAGATCGGTCACACAGACCGACCCCAAATCAGATCGGTCAGTCAGACCGGCACATCGGTCACACAGACCGGTCAGATCAGTCAGCCGGAATTACTAACAAGAATAAAGAAAAAGACTTAAATAAAAAGAATTACGCTCGTGATCAAAAAACTGTGGATAACTTGGAGGAAATGAAAAAAGTGCTGGTCGACAAGATGTCGATGACTGGCTCGAAACGAAAGGCAATGGATGACACCTAATTTGCCCGTTAGCTGTCCGGGAGGTGGTCGACCCAGGACAGCGAAACGATTTATTAATTAACCATGATCGAGGATTTCTGAAGCTTCACAACCAACCACCAGCCCAAGAAACCTCCAGCACCATCTATGGATCAAGATCAGTTGAATATAGGCAATTGCCCTCATTGCACTAATATTATCTTCAAAAATGGAGCGTTCAATTCCAATGCCTCGTTTACGATGCGTTGCCCGAGCTGTCAGAAACTCCTTGAAATAGAAGTACGGACAAAAATTGAGGTCATTATAAAGCCTGCCGAAAGATATCTGCAGGAGAAGAAACCGAAACTAAGGAAATTGCCCATTATTTTTGGTTTCTTTAATCAATTACCGGTGGCTCATTGTCTGGTATGCCTACCGCACATCCATGAATGTATCACTGTCCTAGCTCAACACTGCTAGTTCTTATAAACACTCAAAGCAAAAAGGAGCCTTTGTAAGCCCCTTTTTGCCACCTGTTTGCCCCTGTGACGAGCTTTTACTCGACCTTGAAGCCAAACATCATGCTGGCCTCCAAGTGCTCGGCGATATGACAGTGTGCCATCCATTCGCCGGGATTGGTCATTTCTACAAGGATCTCCACGGTATCGCCGTTTTGAATGAGGGTCGTATCTTTCCAGACAAGATTGTCACTAGGTTTGCCGTTGGTAGAAAGCACTAAGAATCGCTGACCATGAAAGTGGATCGGATGTTGCATCGGATGCATGGATTTCGGGTCGTTGGTTATTTTAATTTTTACCTTATCGCCGACCTTGAATTTCCAATCAATATCCATGTTTTTCTTACCGGTGTCCTCGTCTTGGATAACCCACTTCATCATTTCGGGGTTAGACATCGTATTCATTGCCGTATTGTTTTCTTCCCACTCAATAGGATCGCCGCTTGCCACCATTTCACTGTTGGACATCATCTCTCCACCGCCCATCATGTTCATATTGTGACCACCAGTATTGTTTTGCATCATGCCCTGCATATCCATGCCCATATCAATCGTGAGCTTTAATCGTTTGTCTGCAGGTTTACTGAAGGACGACCTGAAGGCATCAATTTCTGATTGGATATCCTTATTTGAGCGAAGCGTGAGAAATTCTTTCTCAAAAGAAGTCTCAATTTTTTCATTCGCAACGGCAATCGTTCCAAGGGTATAGGTACGATCCGGAGTCTTATGCTCGAGCTTGTATGATCCGGCACTTGCAAACAGCACTTCAACAACGGCACGTTCAGAAGGACTTAATATCACGCCGTCGCTCCACGTTTCGCGTTCATACTTACCACCATCAGCTCCCACAAGCTTCATTTTTGCGCCGGGGATAGAAAGATTAAATACTCTAGTATTTGCCGAGTTGGTGATATAGAAACGGATCACCTCTCCTGCTTTTGCTTTAAGTGCGTAATCTGTCTCACCGTTTACGAGCATGGTATTGCCAAACCGGCCCATAAGAGTACGGTCAGCGGACACTTTACTGAACGTCGCAATCTTGCCATTTTCGATGAGAATATCGTCTACAAATAATGCGACTTCACGATTGACCGGAGACCAGTAATTCGGATCGTTGGGAGTAACAAGGTAGTTACCGTAGAGACCAAGTTCTTGCGCGTAGTCCTCTCGAATGTGAGGGTGATACCAATACATACCCTCGTCAGGAAACTTCACTTTGTACGTGAAAGACTCTCCTGGCTTGACCTCTTTCTGTGTCATGTCGGGTACACCATCAAACTTATTCTCTAGCCGTACTCCGTGAGAGTGAATCGTCGTATCGACGTCAGTGTTGTTGGTGAAATTAAGTGTCACTTCCGCACCTTGTTGCACTTTAATCATAGGTCCCGGAATCATGCCGTTATATGCGAGCATCTTGACCACGCTGTTGCCGATCGTTTTCTTTACGATCGAAGCCGTGAGGTCGTAGGTATCGCCATTTTTAAGTTCGACCATCTCTGATGAGATTGCTTCTGGGAGACCAGTGATGTCAGTTGAGAAACTACCAGCTAACACTTTATTCCCCGTGCCTGACTGTTGCAGGAGGACAATCCCACCGATCACGACTACGACTGCAATGACTCCAACGATTAGTTTATTTTTCATATGATTGATTATGTTAATTTATAATTTTTTACTAATTCTTTCCAGAAAAGGAACCCGACTATGTAAAGCGGTATAGCGGTGATAAGTCCCGGATAATAACCGCCAACCTCAACCGCTTTATACAGGTGATGCAATTCATACACAAAGATAATTCCTGGGATGAACATCAGCCGTAGTTGCCATTTGGGGCCAAGCAAAAGTAGATACGCAACTATAAGCATGAGCCATATCATGATCTGGAACAGAATAAAAGTTGCTTGCGAAGTAGGCAGAGAATTTAAATTACCGAACCAAAAATCTACTTGGGAGTCGATATTATAGAAACCCATAAAAATCTCTTCCAAGCCGTGAATGATAAACAGCGGAATAGAGATCAGAAATAGTTGTTGGAGTTTTTTAGTCATAGTTAATTACAGTTTTAATTTAGGGTCGACTCTTTCAGTAATAGGGTTACTTCGGAAATGCCAGAACACGATAAAGCTCAAGACTGCCGCAAAGAAACACCAAACCGACACGAAGGCTTGCGTGTAGAACCATGCCGCCACCATCGCAAGAAGGAAGGCGCAAACACCGAACACTCTAATTATCCTCTTGCTTGAGAAAAGACAGCTCACGATCGTCGCCGCAAAATACAGCACCATTACTGCAAATTGATAGAAGTGAGAATTACTGTAGACAACATGCCTGCCAATGATCTCTGAAATAACCAGACTTGCCGTGTGTGAGTACAGCAGGTATGCACCAACGGCAAGACCTGCAATCTGGCAGGCGTAGATTGCTTTCTTTCGCCACGGCACCGTCTCCATGAGTCCAACCGCAAATGGCACATAGACAGGCCAGACTACGAATGCGAACAGCGAAAAGATGTATGTCGTGATGAGATTGAGAGTTGCCGCATTCCAGCTGAAAGACAGCCACACGAACCCTTCGGTCAGTTGTTGAATGCCGAACAAGAGCGGCACCATTGCAAAAGGCAACTCCTTTTTGGTCTTTGCTTTCGCAGTGGTCACCACTCCGACCGCACTAAGCGCTCCACCTGCTACCAAACTTGCTGTTGCTGAGAAACACATATATTTATGGGGTGATTAAATCTTTCTCGACACGTTTTAATAATACGGCATTTACTGCAACAATGATCGAGGACACGCTCATCAGAAGTGCCGCAAATTCCGGACGAAGCATGATACCGAAGCTGGGATACAAGATTCCACCGGCAACTGGTATAGCGAGAATGTTGTAGATTGATGCCCAGAAAAGATTCTGCTTCATTTTGCGAACCGTTGCCTTGCTTAAGGTTATTGCACGCAGTATGTCTAACGGATCAGATTTCATCAGCACGACCTTTGCTGTTTCTATCGCAACGTCCGTGCCTGCGCCGATAGCAATGCCCACATCAGACTGGGCAAGTGCTGGCGCGTCGTTTACGCCGTCTCCCACCATCGCCGTAAATTTACCCTCTTGCTGGAGCTTTTTGACATAGCTTGCTTTATCCGCAGGCATTACTTCTGCAAACACTCTTTCTATACCGATTTGACTCGCTACTTTTTCTGCGGTCATTTTGTTGTCGCCGGTGATCATGGCAATCTCGATTCCTAGCGCTTTCAAACGCTCAACTGCTTTTATGGCGTTAGGCTTTATCGGATCAGCCGCGCCAATGACAGCTTTAATAGCGCCATCAACCGCGAGTATCATGATCGTCTCTCCTCTTTCTAAGAACTCATTTACCTTTTTATCCAAAGTGCCGAGCGTAATGTTGCTTTCTTTCATCAGCCTCACTGTGCCGATAAGTACGGATTTTCCGTCAACGACCGCTTTCACTCCAAGACCTGAAAGATTTTCAAATTTGAGAACCGACTCTGGCAGTGTGAGACCTCGCACTTTGAGTTCATCGAGAACCGCTCCGGCCAAAGGATGAGACGACTTCGCTTCAGCCGCGCCGACCAAGCGAAGTGCTTCGCCTGCGTCGTATCCATCCACCGTCGCTATGTCGGTAACTTTCGGTTTTCCTTCAGTGAGCGTGCCGGTTTTATCGAGGACAATTGCTTGAATCTTTGAAACCTGCTCAAGAGTCGGAGCGTCTTTAATGAGGATATTGTGCTTAGCCCCGAGGCCGGTCCCAACGGCTACGGCTGTTGGTGTAGCGAGTCCGAGAGCGTCCGGACAAGCGATGACGACTGTTGCGATAGCAAAAGACAGCGCGACAAGAAGCGATGCACCTGCCACAAAGTACCAGATACCAAAAACAAGAAGCCCCGATCCTATGGCTCCAATGACGAGGTACTTTGCAAACTTATCCGCAATTCTTTGTCCAGGTGCTTTAGAGTTCTGCGCTTCTTCTACCATTGCCACAATTCGCGCAAGTGCGGTGTCCTTACCGATTTTTGTTGCTTTGAATTTTACCGATCCGGCAGTGTTGATTGATCCGCCAATGACTTGATCCCCGATCTTTTTAGTAGTCGGAATTGACTCTCCGGTAACCAGGGATTCATCGATGGCAGTTTCTCCCTCGGTAATTTCTCCATCGACGGGAACTTTGTCTCCCGGCTTAAGAATGATGATGTCGCCGAGTTGTATATCGGAAGTGGAAATCATCATCTCTTTGCCGTCTTTGAAGACTCTTGCTTGAGGCGGTACGAGATTGAAAAGGGCTTGAAGTGCGTCCGTTGTTCCGCGACGAGACTTCATCTCCATCCAGTGGCCGAACAAGACGAACGTAATGAGCATGGCGGCCGCTTCGTAGTACGAGTCGGCACTGCCGATCAGCGTCAATAAAACACTGAAGCCATAGGCCGCAGTAATGCCGACGGCGATCAACACCGCCATGTTCAACAGCTTATTTTTTAGAGCAAAGTATGTTGAATAGAGGAAAATCCAGCCAGAGTAGAAGAATACCGGCGTGGTTAAAATAAAGAGAAGCCACGGAACGGGAATTGGCGAAGGAAGGTTGAGCTTTAGAAATTCGGTGCCAAGAGGCGAATAGAGAATTATTGGGATCGTAAGAAAAAGTGCGAAAAAGAATTTGTTTCGGATATCTATCTCCATGAGTCGCGCCATCTCACGACCTGCCAGTCCGGTGTGATCCATGCCCATCGTCATAGACATGCTCATTTTGAATCTTTCCCAGAAGCTCATCTTGGACGGATCGCCCATTGTATGTCCGGCGTGAGCGCTGTGATCCGTTTTTGCTTCAGTTTTTACAAGCCTCATGCCACACTTCGGGCATGAGCCAGGTTTATCTTGTTGCACCTCCGGATGCATGGGGCAGGTGTACAGAATTTCTTTTGAATTGTGGTCGTGATTCATAGAGTGTGAGTATTAAAGCCAATAATTAATGACGCCGAAAATGAGGATAGCGGTCACAATGAGAGTATTAACAAACATGCCGATCTGGTTCGCTTCCTTCCAGGCCTTATAGGTACTGTAGACCCAGAAGACCTCCGAAATTAAGTTCGAGATGACTCCGTATTGAGGAAGCTTGAGCGACGTGAGCAAAAAGCCGAGCATCGTGAATCCCACAAGCCCTATCTGCATGAAATTATTTAGAGATCGCCGTTCTTGTTCTTTCATATAGTTTTTGTTAAGTCGCGTATCTCTTGTAATACATCCTCGGCACGTGTAGGATTTCCGACCACTTTCCGCAGGACATCTGCTTGTTCCAAAACGTCTTTACACAATACGAGTCCTTGTCGCATCATTTCCTGCTTTTGCAGGCGGTTAAGCGTCGTCAGGCAAGTCACGGGATGGAGTCCGTATCGCTCGATAAGTTGTTCGAGACTGCCGATCGACGGATAGCTCCAGCCAAGCGCACGCATGCCGACGCATTCGGCATAGCGCGTCGCATCGGTCGTGAGCTTGGTATTCGTGACGAGCCAGACCGCGTGCAATTTTGTTCCATGCCCCGGCTCCGCTTTCCATCGCTTTTCTATATCCTCGAAACGCGCCTGCACGTAGAGGGCGATCTTTACATCTGATTTGATGCCGTACTGATTATGGTATTTGCACTCGACCATGACGTGTTCCTCTCCCTTATGGCCGACAACATCGAGTTCGTGCGAGACGCACCTGCCTTGCGCTATAACCGACACTTCGGTTGAAAACCCCTCGGATTCTAAAAGCGCACCGACAAATTTCTCAAACGGATGACCTGAAGGGCCAAGTTCCATGAGCGCCATTCGCAAATGATACCGGCCAGCAGTCGGACGTTCCTTTCGGCGCAAGTGAGAGAATGCGCGAGAATATATATCTTTCGTCGTCATGCCTTCATGGAGTCTTGTGGTGATATCGCGCACTATCGCGTCGATGCTTTCTTCCGAA
Source organism: Candidatus Parcubacteria bacterium (assembly GCA_003599175.1). Taxonomy (GTDB): domain Bacteria; phylum Patescibacteriota; class Minisyncoccia; order Phycocordibacterales; family UBA2100; genus UBA10103. Next base: position 19,411 of record QZIY01000024.1, on the reverse strand, counting down.
GCACCGGCCCGCTTGAGAGAGGATCGCAATTTCGACTCGCTGAATAACTCAGTCTCCCCGGAGGCTTTCACTATTCGTATTTGTTTTGACTGAGTTTGATTTGTCATATTGTTTTAGAGATTCTTCAAAATAAAGTCGACGCGTTCTTCTGGTGGCAGAACTGGTACGTGAACAACTGGGTATTGAAGCGACTCATACACATTCGTAAGTAATACATGGATATTTTTTTGCGCGGCTTCGTCTTCGGTGCGAGCATAATCTTTAACCAACGGGAGTGGATCAAGAACAAACACTTTCTTGTATGAGAATTTGTGCATGGCCTTTTGCAACTTTTCATCTTCGGGGAGCTTGAGAAAACGATAGTATGCAAGCGCATCCGGTATCGCCCGATCAAGAAATATGGTCTCATCGGAAGGAAGTGCTTGTTCTTGATCAGTCTGCATATTGAGGATACCTTGCTGAAAAGAAAGTTGATTCTTTCTTATTTCCTCAACTGTTTTTCCGGCAATTTTCTGCGTATCTATGTAATGCCGTGCATGCTCGATAGTGGTTTTGTATCCTCGATCTTTGAGCAGATTGACCGTTGTCGTTTTGCCCGAGCTCGGTCCTCCCGTGATCACGTACCAACTTGTTTTGATTACATTATTTGGCATATCATTTTTTGCTCTGCTGTTCGCTATCGTGATCCCCGTGACCGCCATGACCTTTAAACATCATCCAGACATGTGCGATTACAAAGATACCGATAAGGATTGGCCAAAGGTATCCACCTGAAGACAAATTACCTCCACCAATGAATATAAAACCCAATAGAAGGAGACAAGGAATCATCATCCACATCATCCCTTTATGCCCGCCATCTTTATTGTTGTTATGATTGTGCATAATTTTTTAATTAATTGATAAAACGATTTTTCCAGCTATATCACATTGAGCTTTCCAGGATTCTCTTTTTCCATTTGCATACGCACTAGAGTACACACGCTTGCGGCGATTGCGATCAGTTCAATTACAATGGCATCATTGTAAAGATGTCCCTGCGAAAGTCCGAAAAATGTTCCGTTATCGCCGGCGATCCATGCTCCGATGAGCATAACTGGGCCACAAATCGCAAGTAGGATACTAGCGGTATGCATGATTTTTGATAATTTCATATATTTTGAATTAATTGATTAAACTATCTCTCCACGCTTCTCAAGCATCATGTGATGGATCGTTGCAATCTGGGTCCAGATAGCGATAAGAATAAGGATCGCGGCACAGAGCAAGGCATCGACCTTTGTAATACCGAATACGAGATTGTCGCCACCGCCGACGAGGGCACCAATAAATGAGATGACCCCAGCAAAACCAACGATTACACTTGCAACATGCATTAATTTTGAGAATTTCATATATTTTTATTACGTTTAATTTATTAATTAACCGACGTATTTTTGAGGATCATTGACGAAATGATTCTTGCATACAATGCTACAGAAATAATAGACCTCTCCCTTGTGCTCAACATGCAGTTTTGTCTGCGCCGGATCGACCTCCATACCGCAGATCACATCGATAGCTTTGTTTGGAAGTTCAATGTGCATGCCAGCCTTTTTCAGTTGTTTTGTATTGTTGCTAGACATAATTATTTATTGGATAAGTTATAAATCTTGATTAGCTCTTTAACTGCTTTCTCGTCCTCACCCTTGCTTTGCATTTGATGCATTACGTGCGAGCGCAAATGATTTTCAAGGAGAAAGCTGTCGAGACTTTTGAGCGACCTTTGAATTGAGAGAGACTGTTCCAATAGTGTGGGGCAGTACTCCTCTTTCTCAATAGCCTTGATGAGTCCATCGAATTGACCCCGAAGGATCTTCGCCCGATGGAGGGCTCGACCCTTAATTTTTTGATCTACGTTGTGGTGCATATGTTTATAAGTTATTAATAATAATAATCGGCCTTTACTAATACCTTATACCCCTACCCCCTATTTGTCAAACAGTCGCTCTGTGGATAACTAATGCCTTTATTCGACTGTAATCACTCCTTCCAATGCTGGATTTATGTGATCGTGGTATGGCCATATCCCTTTCTTGTCAAAGGTGTACATGTAGCTCTGGCTCTTTCCGACTCCTTGAAATTGATCAAAGGTCGAAAGTATTTCGTGTGATGGATGCATATTAGATGCGACCCACATCTCCTCGTCACTTTGATTGATAAATTCGACCATCGTGCCAACTGGCACGGTGAGCTTTACTGGTTCGAATCCGGTATTGGTATAACGAACAGTCACCATACCCATGCCGTCGCTTGGAGCTACTTCATGCTCAAAAACAGAGGCAATTACGGGGTTACCCGTTTCTGCAAAAACTGCTGAAGAGTTAATCGGCTGATCGAGTTCATTGAATGACTTATCACCATCATCGTGATAGATCATTGCGATAAGCTGATCCTCTTGGTTGTACGTGTAAAACGCTCCGAGCTCGATAGTAATGTTTGTATGCGTACCAGTTGGGAGATAGCTGCTGATCTCAATAACCTGACCGATCCTCTTGCCGTCGCTGCCTCGCACAACAACATAGCCACCTTTAGTAAACGTCGCTGAATCTATCGTGACACTGGTACGCGCCTCCTGGGGAGAAACCTTAATCTCCTCAGCTTCAGTGGGTTGAGATGCGGGAACATTAGCATCCTTATTTTGCTCAAAGAAAAAGTACCCAATGCCGCCAAGCACTGCCACGCTAACTATGATGCTGATAATTTTATTCTTCATACAATTTTGTTTTCTGGCAAAGTTGTCGCGTTTCGTTAAGAATCTTCTCGGTAGCATCTTCTTTTATGCCAACAGACGATAAGACGTCAGTGCGTACAAGTAATTCTTTGCATAGATAGACACCTTTCTGCATCAGGGCGTTCTTTTGAAAGCGCGTGAGGGTTGTGAGACATGTGACGGGGTGTAGTCCGGCGCGCTCGATGCGGTTCTCAAGACTATTACCTTGCGGGTAACTCCAACCGATCGCGGTCATGCCGACGCACTTCGCATAATCAGTCGCATCGGACGTGAGTTTGGTGTTCGTGACGAGCCATACTTCGTGAAATTTCTTGACGTGCTGCGGCTCTTTTTTCCATCGGCGCTCAATGTCCTCAAATCGCGCTTGTACGTAGAGCGAGATTTTTACGTCGGAGCGAAGTCCCGGTCTGTTATGAAATTTACACTCAACCATAATGTGCCGATCGCCCTTCGTCCCGACCACATCCACCTCATGTTTGACGCAGACACCTGGCACGATTCGCGCCACCTCGACATTAAACCCTTCCGACTTTAGGAGTTCTCCGACAAAATGCTCGAACGGACGACCTGTGGGGCCGAGTTCCATCAACGCGTTTTTCAAACTGTAGCGCGCGGCGGTGGGGCGGCTCTTTTTCCTAAGGAGCGAAAATGCCTTACGGTATATGTCCGCCGTGCTCATGCCCTGCCGCAATTCGGCTTCAACTTGCACGACAACCGTATCGATCGTATCAGGTGACGCATGGACTCGTTGCAATGAACGACGCAGCTTTGCTTCAGAGAATAACTCTTGTTCACCGGATGCTTTGGTAATGTGTATTTCTTTTTTCATATAATTGCTATCGCACGGCTCGCCACGTGAAATGCTCATAGATGCTCGACCAGAGGAACCCGAAGCTGAGTGCAAACAGTAGCTCCTCGATCGGAACGCCGATGACGAGGATGCCGGAGATGGCTTTGAGATTCCACACCTGCTCCACGTATCCTGGGTAGAGAGCGATAAGCGTTCCAAAGTACAAGAAATAGAGGACGAGAAAGATGCATGCGCTCACGAGCATCTTTTTCCAAAGGTCGGGGCGGCAATACAGAGAGGCAACCCCGCCTACCACTAATGCGATAGACGCGCTGTAGATGGGGTTGAGGCTCGTTGCGACATAGAGGATGCCAAACACGATCGGAGCCGAGAGAAGCGCCCATGCGTGGTAGCGATGACGCGGATCATGCCGGGCAGAAGGCGGCACGACTTCGTGGCGTGTCGCAAATATCCGCTCGTAAATGAGCGAAGCGCCTCCGCCGATCGCGAATGCAAAGATGAGGCTTTCGATATCGAACCGTGTCGTGAGCGCAAGATTAAAAAGTGACGGCGGCGACCAGTAGGCGGGTACAAAAATCGGCTCCGAAAGGCCGAGGAGCGATGTCCACAGGCTCACCACAAGCATCTCGCGCTTCTTTTCCTTCGAATCCAGCGTCGCGTATATCACGAGCCAGATGCCGAGCAATATCAAGCTCCATGTCAGCCAGGCATAGTGTATGTTCATTGTGATTTATTCGTCGAGTCGTCGTGATGGCCGCCGTGCCCACCGTGACTGCCGTGCATGAAAAGGTGCATAACGAGACAGCCGAGAAGAAACGCGAATGGGAGGTACGGAATAAGGTGCTGGCCGTGGTCGATCACGAGATAAAGCCCGACGATTACGAGAAGACCGATGAGTATCCAGCGTATAGTTTGTTTATTCATATGTTTGTTCCTTGTGATAATTTAATAAATTGCCGCCACTGACGCTTGCCGGGGAAAAACATCGGCGTGCGCTCTTTGTACACGCGATAGCTTTCTCCGAACTCTTGAAGCATGCGTCGCTCTTCTCGATACGCCAGTAGGATATAAGCGAGCACGATTATCGGAAACAGCACAACCGAAAAGATGGTGGGCCAGTGCACCACACCCTCGCCAAAGAGGCCGATGAAGAGGCCTGTATACTGTGGATGCCTGACGAGTCCATACAAGCCATCAGTAGCAAGGCGCTTTTCTTCATGGGCGCGATAGAGTTCGCGCCACCCTTCGGCGAACAATCCGATGCCGACAAACAGCAGCGCGTAGCCGATGATCATAGAGATAAACATGCCGGTTTCTCCCATCCCGAGGAGCGTCGACCAGAGATTGGCGTTGAGCACGGTACGATCGAGGCCGAAGAATCGGACAAGAAGATAGATTGTGAGCGGAAAGCCGTACATCTCGGCATAAAGCGCGATAATAAAGGCCTGCACAAGCCCAGCTCCCGCCCACTCGTGCCACGTCTTCGGCGCGAAATAACGATAGAAGATCCACGAGGCGATCACCACAAAGATGATCGCGAGAATCCAAGTGCCGGAATGTGCGATGAGTTGCTGCATATTACTTTTTCTTCTGCGCTAGCTTGTACATTTTCAATATTTCAGCAGTCGCCTTCTTGCTCTCCCCGTTCTTGATCTGATGAATGACATGCGTTGTAAGATGGTTCTCAAGCATCACGTCCTGAACGCCCGATAGCGCTTCCTTAATTGCGCTTGATTGAGTAATGATATCAATACAATAGCGCTCGTTCTCAACCATTTTAATGAGTCCATTAATCTGTCCTCTAATGAGACTAAGACGTCGGAGTACGTTTTTCTTTGCGTTCGCTTTCATATGTCCACATGATACCCCTATAGGGTATGAAGCACAAGTGGCCTACTCGTATCGGAGTTCGATTCTGTCTTTCTCTTGTAGGACGTAATTTTCCAATTCGGTGTTTTCTTTCCCGTTCACGGTCATCTTCACGCTCGTTCCGAATGAATTAAACTCTTTACCCCAATTCCTAAAGAACTGCCCGAGCATAAGGTCTTCTCTCTTCGCAGCTCCGGCAAATTCGAGATGAATCACGCCCGCTGCGGCATCTTCAGTATGCGTATGCATCGGTTGATGCACAGCACCGATACCGATATTTGCCGGTACCTCTTGTTTTTCTCCCTTCACATAAATAGTGAGCGTAGGATGCCAATGAAAGCCACTTTGTGAGACGACATTTGGATCACTCGATTGCAGGTATTTACTTAAGCCGAATCCGCCGATGATGAGCACTGCGAGTCCGATAAGAATGTAAGATGTTTTTATATTTTTCATAGTTTAAGAGCCGTTTTAATTAACAAACCAGTGGTTTGTTGATTTGTTTTGCTAACAAGTAGGTGGAATACCCAAGGAGCACGACACCGATGATGCCAAACTCGCTTCCACGAAGTGGCAGTAGGGCGAGTATGCCTACTCCGCCCGCCGTGCCGACAAGTGATGTCAGAATTATCGAGCCGCAGGCAGCACATCCAAGCCCTAACGCGCCAGTGAATATGCCCGAAGCGCCAACTACAGTGCCTTGTCCGAGCATCCCCCTTGTCTTAATCAGATGGATTATGAGAGCCACGTTGATACCGGTGAGAATGGCGATTGCGATGGTGTACGAGGCCGATAGGGGCGTGAAGTTAGTGGCGATGGAAGGCAACAAGTTGATCGGAAGCGCGACTTTATCTCCTAGCGAAACTGACGCATCTGTCCACACCTGGAACAACAAGCGCAGATTCGGGAGCCACACCGCAAGCACAAACACAAACAGCGACACCGCGAGCGCAAGAAGCGTCGAATGCACGTTTGTGAATATTCTGAGAATGGCTCGCATAGGTGCTTACTTGTCTTTCAGCGCGATTTCGATGAGTTGCTTAACCGATTCGTATGGCTGTGCTCCCGAGAGCGGATACTTTTTGCCGCTTGGGGCTACGACAATGCTCCATGGGGTTCCATTGCCTCCGGTAGCGACTGCGTTCTGAACATCATCTTCAATGTGCTGTGCGAACGTGTCGCTGGTAAGGCAAGTGTTGAATTTGGTCATGTCAAGGCCAACATACTGCGCAATGTTATGAAGCTCCATTGGGTCGAGTCCATTATTTGATGGTGTGACTTCGTAGAGACGATCCGCATATGCCCAGAATTTGTCATTGCCGCCAAGCTCTCCGGCACATTCAATAGCCGTCGCTTCGCTGCGCGCCTTCGGGTGGAGCTGATCAAGCGGAAAATTGCGGTAGACCCATGCAACTTTTCCGTCTTTACCGTATTCGTTCATGACTTGCTTCATCGTGTCGTGGAAGCGTTTGCAGAACGGACACTCGGGATCTGAATATTCCACGATCTTAACCGGTGCGTTTAGATTGCCGCGAATGTGGTCATCCGCAGAGATGGGCTTCATCTGTTCGAGGTCGCCCGTAAGCTGTTCCGCACCTTGAGGCTGGAGGGCACTCGCTCCACCCGCACCAGCGTTGCCGAAGTAGACGGCAGCGGCGATCAAAGCGCCCGCGATAACGATCGCAAGTGGGATAGCAAGATTATTTTGTTTCAATTGTGGTTCCATAGTGACTGCTGAGATAATAAAGACGCAAGCATAGAGCTACGCCCATTCAACGATCACTAGAAAATCTTCGGATGAATTATGCCTCGGGCGAGTGCAAGTCGTAACGGATCGATGGCTTTTGGTTCTCGATCTGCATAAAGGAGACGCTGTGGTTCCTGATCACCATCTCTCGGAAATGCAAATAAGAGGAGCCGCGAAAACGCAAACGAGAGCGCAAGAAGTAAGAGTGTAAGTACAGTGGTCTGCTGAGGAATCGATGCAAACATGTTCTGCCACGCTGCTATGTGTTCAAAGGGCGACATATTACAGATCGCCGCAATTCCCATAATAAAAGGACAGTTGGACATCTGCTCGCTCGAGCTCATATCCATGCCGTGGAAAATCCCGAATACTCCCACCATCAAGAACGCGACGATAGCAACAGTGACAAATACTCTGGATCGGTTGTCGATACGGACAAACATTGAAAATAGTATAACGAGCTTCGGATAGAAAGCGAAGCTGTTGATGCATTGATTAAACGTCGTATTGCGTGGGCAAGTTACCAACACCTCGGCCCTCTCGGACGCCCTGGACTCCTTCAAGGGTCTGCGTCATCCCTTGTGGTGTATGGAAAATATAGTGCCAAGGCCTGCTCTGGGGGACATTAGGAGGCAACCCCAAGCGCAGCCCGTTAAGGTCAAATACTGCCTCTATGCAAGAAAGAGCACTGAGTCGGAGGAGCGCCAAGTGCTCTCCATCGACTCGCAAATTAAGGAGATGCTCCAGCTCGCTGATCGAGAGGGGCTGGAGATCGTGGAGATGAAGCGAGAGAGCCACTCGGCAAAAGAGACTGGCACACGACCGGTCTTCAATGAGATAGTCGAGGACCTGCGGGCCGGTAAATACAACGGCATCCTAACGTGGGCACCGGATCGTATTAGTAGAAACGCGGGTGACCTCGGCAAGATAGTCGACCTCATGGACGCGGGTGGACTACAAGAGATACGGACGCACAGTCAGAGCTTTAGGAATAATCCGAACGAGAAGTTTCTTCTCATGATTCTCGGCTCGCAAGCAAAGCTCGAGAACGACAATCGTGGCGTGAATGTGAAGCGGGGGCTACGAACCCGCTGCGAGATGGGACTACGTCCCGGTGTCGCGCCGGTCGGCTACAGCAACGAGAAACACATGGATCGAAAATGCCACGCGGTGGTAGATGCTCTGCGAGCGCCAGTGGTAAAGCAGATGTTCGAGAAAGTAGCGAACGAAAAATGGAGCGGCAGGAAAATATACCAGTGGCTCAAGTTCGAGATCAACTTCAAGAGTCGAGGGAACAAAAACATGACGTTGAGCAGTGTGTACGTCGTACTCCAAAATCCCTTTTACTACGGTGTTTTCGAGTACCCAGTTAAGAGCGGCATCTGGTACGACGGCAAACACCAACCGCTCATCACCAAGGAATTGTTCGACAAAGTGCAGGAACAGTTGAAGCGCGACCGCATCATACGCTCGGATATTAAAGAGTTCGCCTTTATCAAACTCATGCTATGCGGAGCGTGCGGATCGGGCATCACCGCGGAGGAGAAATTCAAGAAGCTGAAAGATGGCAGTTCCAATCGCTACGTCTACTACGGCTGCACGCGCGCACGGGACAGGGATTGTAAGAATGGCTACGTGCGCGAGGAAGAGTTGATTACGCAGACGGTAAAGATTATGGACAAGATCGATCTCAACAACATCAGCATGCGGGAGAAATTCGAGGCGGAGGTGGAGCGCATGCGGAAGTTCCAGCGTGCCTTTACCGGTACTGCAGCGGAGGCCAAGCCACAAAAAGAAATTGACCTGCGCGATTACGCAAAGTACCTGCTCAAAGAAGGTAGCGTGACCGAGAAGCGTGAATTACTGCTGTGTATCAAAAGCAAACTGGTACTCACGAAAGGATTGGTGACGCTGGAGAAATAAAAAGAGCTGTGAGTCTTTGCTGTATATGAAGCGTGCACGGTGGTAGTATTGCCCGGATGAATTTTGAAGTAGATTTTTTGCCGGTAGGAACTGGATCGAAGGGTGGCGATGCGGCTACTCTCCGAGTATGGGACCAAACAGGTCAGTATGTGTTTGTAATTGATGGTGGAACCAAAGACTCGGGCAAAGCTTTGGTGAGTCATATTCAGCAATATTACAGTACCTCTACAGTCAACGCGGTCATTTCAACGCACCCCGACGGCGATCACGCATCTGGACTTACAGAAGTGCTAGAGAATATGGACGTGAGAGCGCTTGTTATGCACAAACCGTGGGACCATGCCGAGAACATCAGACATCTCTTCGAGAACCGAGGTTTGACGACACTCGGCTTGCAGCGCAAAGCGAGAGAGGAGCTTGAGTTCGTGCACGAGCTGAATAAGATCGCTGCGCGTAAGAAAGTTCCAGTCATCGAGCCGTTTGCTGGGGACATATACTTGGATGGAATGATTCGTGTGCTCGGGCCCTCACGCGAGCATTACCAAAACATGTTGCCGCATTACCGCACGCTGCCCGAGGCCGCAGAATCGCCGACGCCGACCTTGGGTCATATCCTGACGACAGCGGTTCACGCGGTAGAAGAAGCCGTTGAATGGGTCGCAGAGACGATGGAGATAGAAACACTGACCGACGAGGGTGGGCACTTTAGTGCGGAAAATAGCTCAAGCACGGTGATTTTGTTCACGCTCGGTACGAACAAGATACTATTCACCGGCGATGCCGATATCGACGCGCTCATGCAGGCAGCAGCTTGCGCCGCGAGCCAAGGAATTGCGCTGAACGATTTACATCTCCTCGACGTACCGCACCACGGTAGCAAACGCAATGTGGGCCCGACGGTGCTCAACCTCATCAAAGCAGAGAAGGCACACATCTCCGCGCCACCGGACTCACCAAAACATCCGGCCAAAAAAGTCATCAATGCTCTCATACGACGCGGAAGCAAGGTTTATACAACGCAAGGAAAAGGAGTTTGCTACCCAAGCGACGGCGTGACGCGTCCCGGTTGGTTCGCCGTGGAGGAAATGCCGTTTAACGCCAGTGTCGAAAACTAACATGCATATCGATACTTACACATTTCGCGCTCGGTTAGTGCCTGTGTTCATCGTACTGCTGCCGATCGGATTGGCATTCTTCGCCTTCTTTCCACTCACGTCTATAGTTTCAGCACTCGTCGGGCTGTTCGGCACGCTCTCGGTACAAAGCCTACTGACGCTCCTTTTTTCTGAAATAGGACGTGACCTTGGCAAGAAAAAAGAACCGGAATTGTACGAAAGTTGGGGTGGCATGCCGACTGACTTTACCCTGTCCTATCAATCAGCATTAGATCGCCCAACGGTTGAACGGTACAAAAACAAACTGCGAGGTTTATTGCCGGACATTGTATTTCCAACAGCTGAGCAAGAGGCAAAAGATCCGAAAGCGGCGAGAGACATCTATCGATCATGCACGAATTTTATGCGAGAAAAGACTCGAGACATAACAAAGTATGCACTGCTTTTTAAAGAGAACGTGAGTTACGGTTTTCGTAGAAATCTATGGGGCATGAAGCCAGCAGGCATAGTGCTTGCTCTGATTGGATTAGTAGCGTGTGCGACTTCTCTCGCCGCATTTCCGAAAAGCGAGTACGAAATGGTCGTCGCTTGGGCGTGCTTAGCAATTAACGCGATACTGCTGACATGGTGGGTATTTCGCATTAATCGCTCATGGATCAAAGTCGCGGGAGATGAGTACGCAAAGCAACTATTCGCTGCATGCGAGACTCTATAAGTTCGAATCCCTGCGCCGTGCTGCTTTTTGACGGAGTGGACGCGATTGCACAATACCCATATTTTTCAATGCGGAACGGTCGCGTAACACCGCCTCACGTTCCTGCGGAGAGGGAGGGATTCGAACCCTCGATACGGTTTTACCCGTATAATGGATTAGCAATCCATCGCCTTCGACCGCTCAGCCACCTCTCCCGTGCGATGCATCGTACTCTAGTTGCGGTATCTCTTCAAATGTTTTGGGTTATGCGATCCAATAACTTCAAAATACCGCTTTACATCCGTCTTCCGATCGAGCCACACATCGTACAGAGTCACTCGTGGATGAAGGCCTGAGTCTGCAAGAATTTTCGCGACACTCAACTGAAGTGGACGGGAACGGCTACAAAAAGAGAGTTTTTTATAGTTATACCGCTTCCCCTTCACACGATACGAGTGTGTGAAAACTGATCCGTCTGTATCGACAAGTCCACGAACGCACGCTCTTGCGTATTTTGGATTCTTTTTTATCCATTCAGGAATATCAAACTGCTGACGCACTTTGTTGCCAATCGGCAAGCCCCGCGAGTGCAGAAAATCCACGAGCGCTTTCCTCGATACAACAATGTCTTTGACCGAACGACTCTCATGGTGATACACGCTCGCTCGCACTTTGAATAGCTTGCGAATAAGCCGAGTAACGAATCCGATGTATGGAAGATCGGTAACGTGATGCAGACTGATCGTAACCTGGTAATCACTGATACCACCATCGCCCATGACAATACCGATAAATTCTGCCAACATTTCGCCGTTATCCGGCGTATGGATCGCTCGCGCTGTTGCTATCGTATGCTTGTTGAATCTACCCTCTTGTTGCCACCAGGCGTGCCAGCGCTGCTTTCGCTTCGTCTCATCTACTTGCATGCGGCCATATTTTTTCATAACTGCCTGAGCGCCTTGGAGACCTGCTTTCTTTGTGTGCGCATACCGTTCGCGAGTCAGAAAATTTCTAGGTAGTGGTACTTTCGCCTGTTTGCCAAGCGACGTCGCACACGCGAGAGGCATCGGGAATTTTTCTCGCTTCCAGTCGCGAAGTGTGCGAGCGGAGCAATCACAAATTTCGATCATGCGCTGAAATCCAATTTTTGCTTCGACTGATAAGAGGAATGAGCTCTGGCCGCCTTTTTTAAATAATGCTCGCGGTCCAGATATAAACGATTCAAGCACGTCTCCATTGTACCACGTCAAATACAAAAACCGTCTGCCTTGGGCAGACGGTTTTTGCGATTGAGACGCACCCGAGCGCTTTATGTGCTCGGTGTTGATGATGCCGTATCATCGGCATCATCGTTCTCGTCTTCATCTTCATCTTCATCGTCGTCCGATGAATCATCATCGCACGGAGCGTTGACGCCATTGCAGACGTCGTCATCGCCCGGCTTACTCTTGCCGCTATTCCATGAGCCGGAGCCGCTATTGTCGAGGCCCCTGCCACAATTGCGCATCAAGACGCCGCGCGTGAGTGGCCCGACAGAGCCATCGTCGGCAGGATTGATGCCGTTTTTGCGCTGATACATCATCATCGCTTTCGCGGTAAGAGGGCCAAAGATGCCCGTCGCATCGGAGGTGAAGCCGAGTGACTTGTCTTCCCGTAGCATTTCCTGCAGCTTTTTCACATCCTCGCCGCGGGATCCGGGACCAAGATTGCGATTGAGCGCAATGCAGAGTGCCTTGCCTACTTGGCCCGGCGGCACGCTCTTTATTCTGTCGTTCATGGCAAGCGCAATACCTACCTTGATGCGCGATGCATTGACAGTATTTTCACTGCCTTCAACTCTTGAACCTTGCACCACGACCCCTCGCCCGACGACGAGATCAGCGGTCGTGCCCGACTGCCACTGAGGAGTCGAACTTGCCTTAAAGACTTCGATGGTCGTCGACGCAGTGTAGTTCACTACCACCGATTTACTAGCTTGCCGGTTCTCCACCGTGATCGATGAAGAATTGACGGCGGATATCTGACCGCTCGTGAGTCCGACACCCTCTAAGCCCACAGGCTTAAAGGAACCGGACGAAGCGATGAGAGCCGTGAGTTGCTTCTGGAGCGTCTGTATTTGCTCCACAAGTGCTCGTATCTGACTCTCTCTATCCGTGGCGGTCGTGTTTGTTTCTGCAAACGCGAGCGCCGGCAAGACAACAGCTGCAACAGCTGCTCCTGCTAAGAGCTTTTTAGAAAACATAGGAGTACTAGCTAACTGATAAACCTTATAATGCGGCTTCCACGTAAGACGTATCTTCCCGCATCTCCCCTTTGCGTTCAAGCACCCCCTGTGGATATCACTTTTGCCCCTGCCCGCCGGCAGGCAGGCCTTTCTCCCTTTAGATTTTCCCTTTCTGCACATTTTCGGCGCGGATTTCCTTGCCAATGATCTTTCCTTTCGCATCCATCTCGTACACATGCGCCTCGCCAACGCCGATCTCGAGATCGGCAATCTCTTCTTCTGAAATACTTTCCAAATGTTTGACGAGTGCACGCAGCGAATTGCCGTGCGCGACGATGGCCACATTGAATCCCGCGAGCAGATCCGGATGAATCGTCTTTTTGTAGTACGGCACCACACGATCGTGCACATTCTTCAGCGTCTCACCGCCGGGGATCGGCTCGTCCCACCCACGCCTGATGCGCTGGAATCGCTCATCTCCCACCTCTTGTTTAACCTCCCACTTATTTTTTCCGGTGAACTCGCCGTAGTCGCGCTCATTGAGTGCTGCATGCTGCACCTTATCGATGTGCGAAAGGCCAATGTGCTCAAGAATGATGTCGAGTGTCTCATGCGCGCGCCTCAAAACAGACGAGTAGGCTTTGTGGATGTCGAGTCCATGGAGCTGCTTGGCAGTCTCCTTGGCCTGATCTCGGCCATCCGAGCTAAGCGAAGGGTCGGCCCAGCCCGTCCATTTACCCTCCGCATTCCACGCCGACTTCGCGTGACGCACTAAAATAAGTTTCGCCATTGTGACAACTCAACTATGTTTGACCGTAATTGACGGTGAACTCGTGGAAAAGCTGCATGACACGCTTCGTCACCGGCCCTGGGACACCCGCGCCGATTTTTTTGCCGTCGATTTCGACGACCGGCACGATGTCTTTGAAGCTCGACGTGAGAAACGCCTCATCGGCCGCGTACATTTCATCCACCGATACGTCTCGCTCATCCACTTGAAATTCCTTTCTTGCCAAATCGATCGATACTTTGCGCGTGATGCCTGCGAGAATGTCGTCTTTTGCCGTTGCGATCTTGCCGTTCTTTACGATAAAGAGATTGCTCGTCGCGGGCTCCAATACCTTACCCTTGTACGTGTACAAAATTTCGAGCGCGCCCGCCTTCTTGCGCTCCTCCTGCAAGAGGACGGCAGTGATGTAGTTGGTCGTTTTGTATCCGGGGAAGACGCGCTGATGTTCGTGCACAAGAAGCGTGCATCCTTGTTCAAACACTTCAGGCGGGAGTGGCTTGAGCTCTTCGACAAGGATGTAGAACGTCGGGTGCTTAGGATTGTATTCGATACCGCCGATCGCTTCCCCACCGGTCAAGATGAAACGGATCACCGCATCCTTCCCTTCCGGAATATTTTTGTCGACGAGCTGCGCGATAATTCTATGGATTTCTTCATCGCTCTCGGGAATCGTGAGCTTCAGAGCATCGGTCGATGTATGAAAGCGCGTCATGTGATCGGCAAACATAAACGGCACGCGGTTGAACGTGCGCATCGCCTCGTAGATGCCGAAGCCGCGCAGAAGGCCGATGTCATTCACTCCCACCTTCGCCTCGGAGACGGGAAGGATTTTTCCATTGAGGTAACAGAATTGCTCGATCATAAACCGAGTCTAGCACTTCTATACGCCGTGTGCAGGTTTGATGACAGAGTGGATAAGCCAGGTGAGGATCGAGAGTACGATCGAGCCAAGCAAGGCCGCGACGGGGCCGCCGACGGTGAAGCCCGGCACGATGACCGAGACGAGCCAGAATAGAAAGGCGTTGATGATGAGAGCAAAGAGGCCAAAGGTGAGGATGGTGATCGGGAGCGCGAGTATGTGGATGATCGGCTTAATCACGAGTGATACGCCCGACCATACGAGCGCGACGAGTAGGATGGTCACCCATCCGCCTTCTACCGAAATCCCGCTCACGATGTTGATCGTGAGGAACACGACCGCGGCCGTACCAAGGAATTTCAGCAGCATGTGCATTGATCTATCTTACCATTCTCCCTCAACCTCACCACCAGAACAGCGCGGCAGGCGCAAAAATTTTTTTCGAGGACTTTCTTCAGCTTACTCCGCAGAGGCGCAGGTGAGTATTTCCGACGCGATGCCTTTTGTTCGCAGTGGTGCCTGTCGCGCCTCTGGACACTATAGGACACTGCGAGTCCCGCAGAACAAAATTTTTGCGCCTGCCGCGCTGTTCACACCCCTATTGCTACATCCAATCCCTATCTCGATTTCCGGTGTCTTCCACCCCATCGTCTCCAAACATGTCCATTTCATCATCATCATCTTCATCTTCCAAATCCTCATCGTCTTCTTCGGCTTCAGGAAGTCCTTCCTCATCTATCATCTCATCTTCGTTCTCATCATGAGCCATACACCGTGCATTTTTTATTTCTAACATTGGCTATATTACCTATATGCGTTTCTCGTGCAAGATAGTAAATCCACAGACGTGTGGATATACTCTCGCTATGCACCAAGACGATCAAATCGAGAAACACTTTCGTCTTATTCCGCCGCAAAAAGCGGCGCTCAAGCGACTCGGTATCACCACGATCGGCGATTTGCTCTATCATTTTCCGACACGCTACGAACAAGCAGGAGAGGATTCGGTATCGGGCCAGCTCGTCCCCGGCACCAAGGTGACGCTCTACGGATCGCTCTCTGGCCTTAAAGCAAAAAAATTGTGGAAGAGTCGACGCAACATCACCGAAGGGTGGTTTGAAGATGCATCGGGCCGTGTGAAAGTCATGTGGTTCAACCAGCCGTACATGGCTTCCTACGTGCCATCTGGTACGAGCGTGCGACTCACCGGCACCGTCGGGGGAAAAAGCGACAAGCCCTACATTTCAAATCCCGAAGTCGAAAAAATTTCGTCTACCGAAGCAGCACAAGGATTATTTGCCGCACAAAAAGATGATGTTGTGCTTGAGAATGAAATGCCGAATCTTTTTCCCGTGTATCCGGAAAGCCGTGGCATCACGTCGCGATGGTTTTACCACACGCTTCGCAAAGTGTTTGAAACCGGCATTCACAAACACATTGAAGATCCGATTCCGGAAGACACACGCGCAAAACTCAATCTGCCCGATATTTCGTCGGCGCTCGTATGGATCCATACACCCGAGAAACAGTCGCATGCGGACACGGCGCGCAAGCGATTTTCGTTTGAAGAAATGTTCGTGCTCCAGATCTCTCGCTTCCTTGAACGATCAGAGAATGACCGTGAACGTGCGTTTGCAATCGATGGTGCTACAGCGCTTGCCGACTCGTTCATTGCCGCACAGGAATATAGTGCGACCAATGCGCAACGTCGCGCGATAGCCGAGATCATCGCCGACTTCGGCAAACCGCATCCGATGGCGCGCCTCCTCGAAGGTGATGTGGGGAGCGGCAAGACCTTGGTCGCCGCCGCGACGAGCTATGCGGTCGTGAATTCGCGGCCGCCAGATCGGAAGAGCGGCACGCTGCAGGTGGCATACATGGCGCCGACAGAAATCCTTGCGCAGCAGCATTTCGAAAGTTTCATTTCATATTTCAAGCATCTCCCCATCAATATTGCGCTCATGACAGGGAGCGGATGCAAAAAATTTCCTTCGAAGCTTCACAAAGATAAGCCGACCGACATTTCGCGCTCGCAACTCTTGAAGTGGGTGGCAAATGGCGAGATCGCGATGGTCGTGGGCACGCACGCACTCATCCAGAAGTCTGTGAAGTTTCAGCACCTTGCATACGCGATCGTCGATGAGCAACACCGTTTCGGTACGAAGCAGCGCGCAAAACTCGCAAAGAAAGAATCCGAGAGCATTGCGCCGCACTTTCTCTCGATGACCGCAACGCCGATTCCGCGCACGCTCGCGCTCACGATCTACGGCGACCTGGATATTTCCGTACTCGATGAAAAGCCCGTGGGCCGCGCGCAGATCACGACGAAGATCATTGCCCCCGAAGGGCGCGCAGAGTGCTACGAAGCTGTGCGCAAGCAACTGGAGAAAGGCAGGCAGGCATACGTGATCTGTCCGCGCATCGACGAACCAGATCCCACGAAGATTAATGCGGTCATGGCAAAGAGCGCGAAAGTGGAAGCGACGCGACTCAAGAAAGAGGTGTTTCCAGAATTTGAGATCGGGCTCTTGCATGGCGCAATGAAGCCGGGAGAAAAAGATGCGGTGATGAAAAAATTTAGCGCGGGCGAGATTCATATACTCGTCGCGACGTCGGTCGTCGAAGTCGGCGTCAATGTGCCGAATGCCACGGTGATTCTCATAGAAGGTGCGGAGCGATTTGGTCTCGCACAGCTCCATCAGCTGCGCGGTCGCGTACAGCGCTCATCACATGCGCCGTATTGCTATCTCTTGCCCGAATCACGTGGCGAGATCTCGATGCGACGACTCAAAGCACTTGAGAAATCCGACGACGGCTTCAAGCTCGCCGAAGTCGACCTCGAGACGCGCGGCCCGGGCGATTTGTATGGAAAGCAGCAGTGGGGCATCTCCGATCTCGGCATGGAAGCCCTCAAAAATCCGCGGCTCATCAGTGCAGCGCGCACCGAGGCACAAGAGCTCGTTGCGAACGATCCAATGCTCTCACGTCACAAAACACTCCACGAACGTGTTGCAAACGCTTCGCAAGAATTGCATCAAGAATAATTACTGCGCGACGACTTCTGCCTGGCTCGAGTGACTGCCGGAGGAGAGCTTGATCTGGTAGAGGGCGGATTTCGTGTACGTATGGCGATACGTTTGCTGCAGTGGCTGACACACACCCGAGGGGACCTGGATCGTCTGCACAGGAGATTGGTCTCCGTAGTCGAGTTTGTAGGTCGCGGCGGCGCAGCTATTGGTCGCATTGACCGTGACCTGAATCACCACCTCAAGCGGCGTATCGCCCGATGTTGGCGAGACTTGCATGAATGCACCCACATCGTTTGATGCGGCGCCGCACATACTATTGATGACATCCATGGTCTTGGGGCCGACTCTTCCGTAGCCCGTCGTCGAGGGTGAGCCCGAGCTTACGATGTTGTACTTCGCCTGGAAACGCTGCACGGCGGTCGTGGTGAGCGTGCCATAGTAGCCCGTGATCTGCGCTTCTGGATAGATATTGCGATCGCGTGCGAGGAATTGCTGGAGTGTCGTCACATTGGGGCCGCTCGAGCCGGGGCCGATGGGTGCCGTGATCGTCGGGCATCCTGTGGGAGCCCCCTGCTGTTGCATTGCCGCAAGCTGCTGACTAAGCAGCAGAATCTGCGCCTGCAAATCGGCGATTTGATCTGCCGATGCAAGCATAGGCGTGAGTGTAATAAGAGAGGCGATGAACGCGGCGATGTATCTCATGCGTTTATTCTACCGCACTTCGGCAAGTGCAATGAGCGCGTGATTGCGTACGTCGGGCACAATGTCGTACGTATCGCCTTCCAATTCCTCTTTTGAAAACCACCTGATCTCCCCTCCCTCGACTTCATGCCGCGCCTCAGCCGAATGGGCACGAGCAAAGTATGCAAGATTCACATGCTCATGCGTCGCATCAGTATCGTAAAAATGTCTATTGAGAAACCGGGGCGGAATGAGATCGCGAGACGCATAGGGTGATCCTGGATACGTTCTCGATTCACCGATCAACTCAACGTCGAGTCCTGTCTCTTCTTTTGCTTCCCGGATTGCTGCCTCGTTTGGATCCTCATCAAGTTCGATGTGTCCTCCGGGTGGTAGCCAAATGTGCAATTTTTTATGTTTATGCAAAAGTATTTTGCGCTCAAAAATAATATAAATGCAGACGGTGAAATCTATTTTTTCGTTGAGATGTCCCATGATCTAGAGCACCCAATAGTTGAGGACGCCGTATATAACGACGATCGTGATAATAACCGTGTTGATCATGATGCCGTACTGATCGGCCTCCTTCCACGCGCGATAACTCGCATAGAGCCAAAACACTTCAGCGACGAGATTGGAAATGAGTCCATACTCCGGCATCTTCATGCCGGTGAGAAGGAATCCACCGGCGGTGAAGACCAAGAGCCCCGCCTGCATGAAAAAATTGAAGAGCGGGTGCTTCTCTTTGTGCATGGAAAGATGGTAGCACACAGCATGAGTGACGCTGATGTAACGATAAGTAAACCACTCCGGACTGAAAGTCCGGAGTATTTGGTAGTGGTGAGGTGACGTACGGTTGTTCGGATGAAATCCGAAGGGACTCAGCCGAGTATGAT
>QZIY01000013.1 GCA_003599175.1 Candidatus Parcubacteria bacterium | reverse complement strand
GGTCATCCGTGGCGCAAGGCAGCGGCCGCAGAAACTGCGAAAAAATCACACAACGCCCGCTAAAACTCCACAAGATGCACTAATCGCTTTGCTCTGACACTAGCACCATCTTCATTGACATTTTATTAATATTGCTGTATTACGCAGCAGGAATGATGGGCTACTGAAGCTCATTGTCCGAATCGCAGAAGGAGTTGGCGATTATGATCAGGCTCGCGTTCGGCGCTGCTTTAATGATGATATCGGTCTCGGCGGCGTACGCTCAAGGCTCCGGCAGCACTATGCCGCCCGGAACCCCGCAGGAGAGCGTGCTCCCGAGCACGCTGGCGGGAAAATGGATCCAGACCGGCGATTGCAGTGGGGCGGTGGCGTACCCAGCCGAGTTTGTCATCACGGGCGTGTACCAATCCGGCTATCTGGCCGGGACGTACCAGATCGGGTGCATAAACTCGACTGGCACGTTCACCCACAACGGCCAAAAGCCGTCCGCCCAGCCCAGCTCCGGCGGGGGGCTGTACGTGGCCATCGGCGCAGCAACGTACACAACCGGCGCCAACGGCGAGGGTGACCTCAAGACAGCCAACTACTGGTTCAAGCTGTCGATGAAGCGCCAGTGAGTCGTCCCATCTTTCCCCAAAGCTCGAGCGCACATCGGGCACGGCCGCACTCCACGGAGGAGCGGTCGTTTTGTTTATGCTACTTTTAGCGCATGCTTACAGATAGGAGACGGCAAGCACTGGAAGAGTTGGCGATCGCCTTGGGCACCGAGAGAGTTTTCACGGCGCAAGAAAAATTAGAGAAATATACAACCTCAACCCTCAGTTCAAAAAAAAGGAAGATAATTGGCGTCGCTTTCCCTTTGAATGCTTATGAAGTCGCGGCGATTGTAAAAATTGCCGCCAAGCAAAGAATTCCGCTGTATCCAATAAGCATTGGCAATAATTGGGGCTATGGGAGTCGTGTACCTTCAGATGACTCCTGTATCGTCCTTGATCTTTCAAAAATGAATAAGATTGTACACATGGACGTTGACTCAGGTTTGATTACCATTGAGCCAGGAGTGACAGCGAAGCAATTACATGATTATTTGATTAGCAATTCCGCTCCTTATATGCCGCCTGTGTCGATCGCCGGACCGAATGTCAGCATTGTCGGCAATGCCCTTGATAGAGGTAATGGTGCATCTGCCATTATTGATCGGTTTTCAACCATCATGCATATTGAAGCGGTTTTAGCAGATGGATCAGTGTACCGTTCTGCATTCGCAGACGAATCGACGACAGGAGGATTCTTTAGATGGGGTGTTGGACCATATATTGACGGTTTATTTGGAGAAAGTGGATTCGGGATCGTAACGCGTATGACAATTTCTCTTGCTCCAATTCCAGAAAGAACGGAGGTTTTCATGATACGTATCAAGAGATATGAAGAATTTTGTAAAATTATTCCATTGATTCAAAAAGCTTTTTTTGCACTTGGATCAACTCTGACAAGTATTAGAATTCAAAGCCCTACAACCACTTTCTCACGTCTAAAGGAATATTCTAAAGCAGACGTGCTTGACAATGGCGTTCTCGATCCCGCTTCTGTTACAAAAGCTTTGAAACTGCATTCACTTGACGGATGGATCATACTCGGGACATTGCAGGGTGAGAGGCCAGTTGTGGAAGCGGCCCATACATCATTGCGACGATTGTTCTCACAAAAAATAATGTTCGCACATGATAAAAAAATTCGTTGGATGGAGTTTTTTTGTAGGAAATTGCCTGCCAAAATCCGTCAGCGATTTTTGTTTCTAATTGTATTGAGATCTTACTTGAGAGTTAGCTCTGGCATGCTGCCTTTTAAAAAACCAAGGTTGCCTTTTTGGAAACGCGGTCGACTTCTGTCGAATGTAGAAAACAATGACTACGATCGCGATATACATGCTGGGTTAATCTTCTTCTCAATTGTTTTACCGATTTCTCGCAGTTATGTCGAAGAGGCAATAAGGATTTCTGAAAAAATTTGCGCAACACATGCTATAGAACCGCTGATTTCATTTAATAATTTTTCCGATCGATGTCTTCGAATGTCATTGCCGATACTTTTTGACAAAAACGATCCAGAAGAGACGAGGCGGGCGCATGCATGCTATCGGGAGTTATTTGTGAAGTGTAAAGAAAAGGGTATTTATGTGTATCGCGCACCTACGTCGGCGATGGATATGGTCGTGGATATGGATCATCCGTTTTGGCAGACGGCGGAGAAAATTAAAAAAGCGTTGGATCCGGACAATATTATGTCGCCCGGTAGATATTCGAAATACAAGGCTCCGCACAAGGAAGAAAACGTGTAGTACACTGTTTGCATGAAAAATACATACGTCATTGTTGGTCCGACGATAGCATCGATAGTTGTTACCGTGCTTGCGATCTATCTGACGCCACTCAAAAATTTGAATATCATCCAGCCAGTGACGAATGACATCGATCCGGTGGAATTCTGGACAGACTACCGCGCAAACCCCGACAACTATCTGTTTATCGATGTACGCCAAGTCGCGGATTACGAAGAAAATCACGCCCAAGGCTCAGTTAATATTCCTATCCAGAAACTTTTTGAGCGACATGGAGAACTTCCAAAAAAAGGGAAGACGATTGTACTCATTTGCACGGGAGGCAGCCTCTCCGGCGTTGCGTACGGCTACCTCGAGCATCAAGGCTTTCTCAATTTGCGGCGTATTGAGGGAGGGTTGCGCAATTGGATGATAGAAGGTCTGCCTATTGAAAACGCGAGGACGCAGGTAAATGAATAGTATGCGCAAGAAAAATTTTTCCTCGATTGATTTGCGCTGGATTACGGGTGGTCTCGTGATCGTATTCATCCTTGCTGTCATTACAACACAAACTTCGGCGCCGCTCACGTTGCAAATAGCACACGAGCGACTCATGATGAAAATTGATCCGTCTGGGGACCGTGCATACAAATATGGGACACAGCATATGGATGGAGAAGATCCTCGCCACTATGATATCCAGGCAGCGGAGACGTTTTTGAAACAGGCAGTCAAGTTAGACCCCAATCTACTTTATGTGCATCACCAATTGGCACGAGTCGCGTTTTTGAAGGGTGATTTTAGTACCGCACTTTTTCATATCAATCTGCAAATCCAAAAGCACGGCAAAGACACCCCCAATTCATACTACGTGCGGGGATTGATCGAAGGGTATATGGGCGACTATGCGAGCGCGGCGGAAGATTATGAAAAGTTTTTGAAAGTTGCTCCATACAACTGGGCGGCGATCAATGACTATGCGTGGGTGCTTCTTAAGGACGAGCGATTCGAAGAAGCTGCTCGTGCAACCGAAGAGGGCCTGAAACATTTTCCGGAAAATCCATGGCTCCTCAACTCGAGCGCAATCGCTCTCTATGAAATAGGGGACATAGAGAAAGCTCACGAACGTGTCCAAAAAGCATGGGCGCAGGTACAAAACATCAGCAAGGAAGAGTGGCTCCACAGCTATCCGGGCAACGATCCGGCTGTCGCGGGCGAGGGGATTGCGACGTTCCATGATGCGGTAGCGCAAAACGTGCAAAAAATAGACGCGGCTCTTGCCTTGGAAAGCAAGCCGCAACAATAAACATATTAGTATTCTTACACGTGGTACTCTTCATCACAACAACTCCAACAGTATGATCTCTTCGTTTCCGGACTTCCAAAAAATACGGGCCGATCAAAGGGCTGAGGTAGGAACGTATACTGTTCGTTTCAAGCCGTATTCGGATTTCAATTTCACCAATCTTTGGGAGTGGAATCTCCTGGAAAAGGGGAGTATATGTGATCTAAATGGCAACCTCGTTCTTTTATTTACCGATTATGTGACGAGCGAGTCCTTTCTTTCTTTTATCGGTACGAATGAGTGCCCGGATACCGCTTACAAGCTTTTGGAGTTCGCAAAATCATCCGGGATGAGGCCAGAACTGCATTTTGTGCCGGAGGAGTCCGCACGACAACTCGAAACATCAGGGTTAACTGTGCGGGAAGATAGGCGCAATTTTGATTATGTATATGCCATCGAAAAGCTCGCCAACTCGGAAAACGCGGGACTGAAGGTAAAACATCGTCTTGCGCGGACATTTCCGGAGCTCCACCCTGAAGCTCGATTTGAGATTCGGCCTATTACAGATGCGAGCATCCACCCACACCTGATGACACTCTTTCGAAGATGGGGCGAGCGGAAAAAGGCACGTAACAGCGCCTACGATCTTGCCCATGAGGAAGCGGCAATTCTTCGACTTCTTGCCCATGCGGAAGCTCTCGCTCGGGGAGGCGACATTTTCGTATCGTGCGTTTTTTGGAAGGACGCCATTATTGGATTTGGAATCGACGAGATTGTGCAAAAACCGTACGCAATTTCTCACTTTGTTAAGGGAGATGTCGAATACAAGGGAATATATGAATTTATGAACGAAAAAATTGCGCAGCACCTCTTGAAGCACAACGTGCAGCTGTGGAATTGGGAGCAAGATCTCGATATGGAGGGTCTGCGCAAGGCAAAGAGTACATACCATCCCGCGGAATTTCTCAAGAAATACATCGTTTCTGAAACACAGCGGGAAATCACTGTATGAGCTGGTTTCTCTTTGCGCTCATTGGGCCCTTTCTCTATGCGCTCACGAATCACATCGACAAACATCTCCTCGATAAACACTTCAAACAAGGCGGTGTCGGAACGCTGGTCCTCTTTTCGTCGCTTCTTTCTGGCGCCGCTCTGCCGTTTATTTTTTGGGCAGACCCGCAAGCGCTCACGGTAAGTTCAAAGCATGTTTTTATGCTCGCGATGGTTGGCATTCTCAATGTGGCCGTGCTGTGGTGCTATCTCCTCGCGCTTAGGAAGGAAGAGGCCTCTGTTGCCATAGTGTTTTACCAACTTGTACCCGTGTTTGGCTTGATTCTGGGCTACTTTCTCTTGAGCGAAACGATTTCACACTTCCAGTTTATTGCTATGACAATCATTATTTTGGGCGCGACGATCATTTCATTTGAAATCGATGTGGAGAACAATTTCAAACTTCGTCGCGAAACAGTGACGCTCATGCTTGCGGCCTCCTTCTTCTGGGCTCTTGGCTCGGTGCTCTTCAAGTACATCGCGCTTGAGGAAAATGTGTGGCGATCACTTTTTTGGGAACATCTTACGCTGGTGCTCGTCGGTGTATTTCTATTTGCATGCATTCCGTCTTACCGTCGGCATTTTTTAACGGCGCTACGAACAAACTCTGCTCCAATTCTGTCTCTCAATTTTTTGAATGAAGGTCTCTATATCTTAGGCAATATAGTCTTTTCGTTCGCATACCTTTTGGGCCCGATTTCCCTCATACTCCTTGTTGACTCGTTCCAGCCCATTTTTGTACTCGCCATAGGCATTTTTTTGACTCTCTTTTTTCCAAACTTCACAAGAGAAAAAATTCACCTCAAGCACCTCGTACAGAAAGCACTTGCTATGAGCATTGTTATTTTTGGGACGTATCTTCTCTTCCTCTCGGGCGGGATATGATACTCATGTAGGTTTTTGCTATAGTATCGATCAACCACATGTCCCTATGCAACACGCATTCTACTGGCTGAATCCCAAACTCGAGGTCAAGGATACAGAAAAGTATGACCGCGGCACGTTTGCCGTTGCCGACATTAAAAAGGGTGAGCGTCTCCTCGTCCTTTCAGGCTACGTGATGAGACTTGAGGATGAAGAACAATTACCAGAGGGTTTACAAGACAATGGTATACAGGTCACCGAAGATCTCTCGATTTGCGCGTCGAAGAAGGGGGAGCTCGGTGGGATTAATTTCTTCAACCACAGCTGCGACCCAAATGCCGGCATAAAAGGTCAGATTTTTCTAGTCGCAATGCGCGGTATACAGAAAGGGGAGGAGGTTACGTTCGATTACGCGATGACACTCTTTCGCTCCAAAAACGCAAAGCCCTACAGCCTCGCCTGTCTCTGTGGAACGAAGTCGTGCCGAAAGACGATTACCGACACGGACTGGGAGAAGCCCGATTTGCAGGAAAAGTACAAAGGGTATTTCCAATATTTCATAGAAGAAAAAATCAACGAGTCGAAAAAATCACACTGATTGCACAGGTGGTCATATTGGCGAGGCTACTCCTGCTATACTTGAGCGATCTCCTGCGATATGAAATTTCGCGAATATTTTTTCGAGTACTCGCTTGTTGCACTCATTCTTCTCGTCGTTGTAGTCGGCTATGCGCGCTTTATGGTTGCGCGTGATTACGTCGTCGCCTACGAAGCAGAATGCGATGCCGCAACATCGAGCTGCTTCATTGGCTGCGAAGACGACGAGTGTCTTTCAACGTACTATTATGCACTTATAGAAAAACCGGCGGCGGATGTGTACGCGCAGTGCGGAAAGTACATCGCCGACTGCGAGTCAATCAACCACTGCCTGCCGACAAATGACACCAACTGCGTAAAGTTCTATTGCGATCCAGATATCGATGGCGAATTGTGCGAGATCATTACAGCTGAAAATTTTGGAGTGGTCGAAACAATCCCAGAGGCTCCTTCAATTGAACATACGGACGCTACAACTACACCTCGAGAGGACATTCTTCACCTATGATCTGTCCATATTTTCCAGAGCCGACATTCTTTATTTTTGCGGAAGGCGTACCTGAGCTCTTGTACTACTCACATATTCCTGCAATCGTCGTCGCACTTCTTGTCGGGCTCTTCGTATTCCTCAACGCAAGGCATCTCTTATTGAGCCGACTTCTTTTGGTCATTGCGCTTAGCTTTTCGCTCTGGTGCTCGATCAATCTCACGCTGTGGACCAACGTGAATAGCGACTCACTACTCTTCTCCTGGTCGTTCTTGCGCATCCTTTCGAGTTTGATTTCGATATTCAGCATCTACTTCATCTATGTCTTTCTGTATGAAAAAGATGTATCACCAAAACTCAAGGGTGTTTTTTTGGCGCTGATGCTCCCCATGATCCTGCTTGCGCCGACCGACTGGAATGTCGCGGGCTTTGATCTCACAAATTGCGATGCGTTCCTCTTCGAAGGATTCTGGTACAAGTACTACTACGTTTCGCTTGGAGCTATAGCCATGATCTGGATCCTTGGACTCCTGGTCCACCGATATCGCACGACAACAGCGGATTTCCGGAAGCAAATCGTATACATGGGTCTTGGTATTGAACTCTTCCTCTTCCTGTTCTTCACTTTGGTCTTCTTGGCCTCATATCTCATTGACATCGGTCTTTTCAAAGACTCTCGAATTGAGCTGTATGGGCTCTTTGGCATGCCCATATTTATGGCATTTATTGCGGCTCTGATTGTACGGTTTAAAACATTCAACGTCGGCATGCTTGCTGCACAGGCACTCGTTATTGCGCTCGTTATTCTCATCGCATCGATGTTTACATTTGCCGATAATATTTACAACGTCGTGCTGATCGGAGTAACGCTCGTCTTAACCGGGGCAATCGGTCTGGTCCTCATCCGGAGTGTAAAAAAAGAAGTGAAGCAACGCGAACTTATCGAGAAACAGGCAAGAGAACTCGAGATTGCCAATGCACAGCAAGAAAATCTCCTTCACTTTATGAGCCACGAGGTGAAGGGGTATCTTACTAAGAGCGAAGCGGGGTTTGCCGCGATCGTCGAAGGTGATTATGGCGACGTCTCGCAGGATTTGAAGGGCATGGCTCAGATGGCGCTCACCGAGGTACGCAAGGGCGTGAGTACGATCATGGATATTTTGGATGCGTCCAATATGAAAAAGGGAACGGTGGCGTATAAAAAAGAAAATTTTGATTTTGGGAAAACTGTCGAAGAGTCGGTGAATGATTTACAAGAGTCCGCAGCTGCACGTGGACTCTCGCTCCAGTTCCACCCTGCAGCGGAAGTTCTCACGATCAATGGGGACAAAGATAAAATCGCACGACACGTGATTCGCAATGTGATCGACAACTCGATCAAATACACGGAGCATGGCTCAGTCACCATCACGCTTTCAAAACAAGGCGATCTTGCGCAGATGCTCGTCGAAGATACCGGCATCGGCATTACCCCAGAAGATATGAAGCATCTTTTTACCGAAGGCGGCCATGGCAAGGATTCGATCAAGATCAATGTGCATTCGACCGGCTACGGCCTTTTCATCGCAAAACAAATCGTCGATGCCCACGGCGGCAAAATTTGGGCAGAGAGCGAAGGGGCAGGGAAGGGCACGCGATTTATCGTTCAGTTTCCGCTTTCCTAAGGCATTCTAGTTATCCACAGTCCGGAAAACAACTTGCGACCTGCCAATAAAACCATGTTATCATTTATCCTTAAGAGCTTTTAAATCACGAGCAATCGTACTAAGCTTTACTATATGAATCCTAAAGAAAACGGCTTAGCCGTTATTTTTGATTTCAACCGAACTATTTATGATCCCGATCGAAATGATTTTATCGACGGCGCTGAGGACCTGCTTCGATTCCTTCACGAAAAGCAAGTCCCTATGTACCTTGTCTCCAAGGCAGAAGAGAGCAGGCCGCAGGTCTTAGAAGAGATGGGTCTTGCGAACTACTTTCAAAAAACATTCTTTGTGGAGCGAAAAGAACCCGCTCTTTTCTTCGAGATCCTGCGGGACACGAATCTGCAGCCAAAAGATGTCTATGTGATTGGAGACCATCTCCATAAGGAAATACGTTCAGGCAATCAGTCGGGCATGCGGACCATCTGGCTAAAATCGGGCAAATTTGCCGACCTTGAACCTGCGACCGTCAGCGATACCCCGTGGCAAACTATCACCCACCTCAGAGAGGTTTTGCCCTTGATTGGTGTTACCTTGTGAGCGGCGCGCTGTTGGCCAAGCTAGCCGACAGCGCGATGCCCAAGAGGCATCTTGCTCTTTCACACAACAGAAAAGGTTGAGCGATGCTTCCTTCAGTCATCGACCTGGGTTTGGCCCCTGATGATGTTCAGGCACATTTCGTTCGTTCTGGCTACTGGGAAACAGTTGAAAGACGTACACGACATGCTTGCACTCTCACTCCCGCAGCGCTCGTGTTGGACAGCGAAGCGCTTACCGCGACCGCGAGTAACATTTATGCCGCTGTTGAGAATCTCGAGCGAAACCTCCACGTACTCGGACAGAAAAAGAGTCTGCTGCATGACGAAGCATTCTTCCTGCGTCAGGCAAAAATTGCCTCACATGGATTATCACTGCCAGGCAGAAGCGTATGCGACGATGTCCCGCCAATGGTGAAGATTGATTTCGCCTATGGTATTGACAGCGGGTGGCAAGTACTCGAGATTGACACGTACAACCCGCGCGCGCTCGGCACCATTGCGCTCATGGATTCCATCGCACTCCTCGCCGGTATGCACCCGGGGCGCATACTTACTGACGCGCTCGGAAAGTACCTTAACGCGGCCGAAAAATGGCACATCATCGTGTCCGAGAAGGAGATGTATTATGAGACGTCCTATGATGTACTTTCGCGTTTTTTACGCGAACGCGGTATCTCAATTAACACCCTCCGCGAACGTGACATGGTCAGCGTGAGGGATATATCACAAGTACTGTGCATCCCAGAGAATTTGGATCGTACGCCTGCCATACGTGATCAGCTTTTGCGTCGATATACAGAAGGCGACACGTATGCTGTCTACCCACCAAAGGCGTATTTGGGGTCAAAAGCATTCTTGCCGTATTTCGCAAACCAGCCAAGTTTCCAAGGACTCATACCGGCAACCGCTCTTCTCACTGGGGAACTCGAAAAATGCACCTTCACGCCGCCAAGTACACACAAACGCTTCATCCTGAAGGCAACCTGCTCCTCAGGATGCAAGGGTATTGTGCGATATGACGAGGGCGAAATGTTTAGTCGAATCGTTCGGGGACAGCGCAACGCTAAAAAACCACTCTGGATCATCCAAGAGGAAATCGATCAGAAACCGTTCGATGTTATCGTCTTCGATGGTAATGAGCGAGTTCGTTCACCGTATTACTTCCGACTGACGGTGTACGCGCAAAAAGACGGTGTTGCAGGGATGAAAATCACTGGCCGACCTGAAAAAATAGTTCACGGAGCACCAGACTGCATACAAATGCCTATCATTGCGGCCTAATGCAGTTATGTGGGCGCCGTTTTGACACCTCCGTTCGCAGCGGAGGTGTCTTTCTTGCCTAGTTACATGCGCTTAAGAAACTGGGACCTTTCTGTTAGTATTCTTTCACGCAACGGGTCCGCTTGTTTTCTGACATGAGCAAAAAAATACCATATTTCATTGTAGATCCAGGAGGGAACACAACGGCAATAGTGCCGGGAGTTTTTAATATTGCAAAGAGGAAGAGAATCGCACTCAATCTGCTTCATGCGAACAAAAAAGTAGAACAAGTTGGTTTTTGGATGCCTGCAAAAACACAGAAGGCGGCTGGAAGATTAGAAATGGCGGGAGGTGAATTTTGCGGGAATGCAACACGTGCACTTGCGTCGATTATCAACAAAAAAAAATCTTTCTTCTTAGAAACGAGTGGTTTGCGCGAGCCAGTCAAAGTACAGGCCTCTCAGAGAAAATCCTCCGTAACTCTCCCCTTAAGTGCCTTTCGCATTAAAAAAGATGTCTGCTCACTTCCTGGAATAACACACATACTCAATTCGAGAAGTATCACTAAAAGAAAGGCAAAAGAGATGTTGCGTTCGAAGCACCTCTTATCCCGTAAAGCGTCCGGTGTCATCGGGTACAAGAAGACAAGAGAGGGTGCATACGAAATTACCGCCACTGTATGGGTACGAGATATTCGTACACTTTACGACGAAACGGCATGTGCCTCTGGCACAGCTGCTTTAGCTTACCGCTGTTGGAAACTTGAGGGCGTGCGCAAACTTCGCATAAAACAGCCTAGTGGCGCAATTTTTCGAACTGAAATACGAGGTGGCATGCTAAAAATTGAAGCTCCTATTCGAGGTAAGCGCGCTGGAAGTTTGATTACTACATAACGGCTTAAAATCTGGGCGGAAAGCGAAGGAGCAGGGAAAGGCACGCGATTTATCGTCCAATTCCCACTCATCTGACCGTGATATACTCTTTTGCATGACAAGGAAGAATCCTCGATCAACTGACGATCGTCTCGATGAACTCATGGGCTTTATGAAGAAGCATTTCGAGCGAATTGAGGTTCGATTTGACTCCGTAGACAAGCGTTTTGATGGTATCGATAAGCGCCTGAACCTCCAACAAGACGTTCTAGTGACACACAACAAGATGCTGGAAGATGTGCTTGAAGATGTTCGCGACTTAAGACATGGGCAACTCGAACATGACAAGCGGTTTGATGCTCTTGAATCTACCGTACGTGGGATTTCGCGCGCTATAGACAAAGACTCGGTCAAAGTGATTGATCATGAGCGTCGTATCAAAAGACTCGAGTACAAAAGCATGAGATAGCTCTCTCGGCCGTTTTTCGCTGGAATAATCTTCATACAATGGTTATTGCTAAAAAATGGTGCCTGACACCTTTGCCAACCAAACAATTAAAGGTGTCTTATAAACCACCCCACCGAGAGATCAATATATTGCTTCATATGTGCAGTAAGGTCATGTTTGCCGCCCTTAATAATTTCTAATTTCGAGTTTTGATTGAGGTACTGCATAGCAGAGATTGAATTTTCTATCGACTGTTTTTCATCTGCATCCCCATGCATTATCAGGACTGGTGACGTAATATTCTCTAACAACGTTTTCTGATCGACTGCTTTCCTTTGCGGCAAATAATCCTTATCAATAACAACGGTAGACCGGCTGGAGCTTCTAAGGTGCTTGGTGATATATCCTTTTGCATCAAGCTCTGCCAGCTCTTCCTGAGAAAATCCTTTCCTCGGGTCATTTTTGGTGCGCGATACCGGCGCCCAAAGGACGAGACAGCGAATATCCTCGCTCCACACGCGAGCCGCAATCAGCGCTCCAAGACTATAGCCAAGTAAGCCGATGCGAGTTTTACCTTGTGCACGGAGCCACGCAATCGCAGCATGCATATCATCGACCTCCTTTTCAATATCAATCGTGTCGTCACCGCTTTCTCCGCACCCACTGAAATCGAAAGACAGTGCGGCTATATCCCTATTTTGCAACGCTGACCCGAGCGCATCAAAACGCCCGTGACGAGTTCTGTCGCCATAAAAACCATGCGCCATTACGACTCCGCGATCTGATGCGGCATCAAAAAAACTTCCGACAAGCGATATATTTCGGGAATTTGTAAAGGATATTTTTTTAATAGGAGTCATAAAATTTTGTCCCCGCATGCAAGCATGGCACGCGGGGACTGAAGGTTCAAGAACTCAAAATGCTACGGCAATCTGCCCGCGATATAGGATGCGAGCTCATGCATCCGAATGCTGCTTCCTTCGTTGTTGGTGTACAGGAAGAAATGCAGCGTATCACCCCGCAAATCGAAACTCGATTCGACGATACTTCCGGATAGAGACGAACGCACGAAGGGTTGAGGTCCGGGATCTTCAGGCACTAGCTCGAACAATCCATTCAATGCGCCAGCAATCTGGCTCCGCATATGAGCTATTGCCTCATCCTTGTCACGCGGTTTCCGACTCCGGGGCTTAAATCGAAAGGCGAAGTCCATTATCGATGCTCCACCCCAAGGAACGAAAGTATAATTCACTTTGAAGCGATCTGGACGCATAGTGGGCAGCAGCATGGGACCCGTGCGTTCAAGCGTGCAAAACTTCCTTGAGAGCGTCTGAAATGCGCCGGAGCTGATATACCTCTGCGGCACACTGTGAATAATGTTGACGAGGCAGTCGCGCACGTCAAATTGTTTCGCAATTGCCGTTGTAAGCAGTACCGCCGGATGCGAGGTGCAGGAGCCAAAGGATATTACCTTGTGCAACCGCGCATCGTATTCCGTATGGTTAAAACCGTAGAGCAGCGTGGCATCAACCTCGGGAATATTGGCCGATAAGAGTATGGTCTCCGTTTGACCTCGAAGAAGTGGCCAGCATTCGCTACCCCGTTTGGGTACTCCTGTGCACTCGAGCACCATATGAACAGCGCCGCGCCACGGGACCTCGGCGAGCTTTGTTTGTGACAATTTCACCGACACACTTCGATTCGGCGCATCGATCCGCAGTACATCACCTTCCAGCTGCAAGGAGCAGCTTTGAAATTCATCCACAACGTCATCAGTCTTCAGGATCTGCAGAATGAGCTCAGGCGAGAGACCCGGATCATTTATGTACCGAATTTCATACGACGCATTCGCGTCTTGTAGCCACCAGCGCAACAGATTGAGACCAAAACGCCCAAGGCCATTGAGACCTGCCGTGACGATTCGTTCTGTAGGCATCGATCAAGCTCCGATTGATTTGAACTTTTTCTATTATGCAATTTAAAGTAGCTTTAGTAAAGTTCTCTTGAACGCCTAACCGGCGAGTCATTTTCTGCTACAATGCCCTTCATGCAACGGTTATTGACTGGCTTGCAACCCTCCGGGGCGCTCCATATCGGCAACTATTTCGGGGCGATTAAGCAGTGGGGCAGGGAAGGGTACACGATTTATCGTGGAATTTCTTTTGACGGCTTGACACCCACTAAAAAAACGATAGCGGTGAGATGCCGTTTTTTTGTGTTGTTTTTTGTGGGTGTGCGGTATACTATGTACGTATGACTAAGGTCGCACACCAGAGCGGCGCGGCAGGGTACATGGTACGAGCGCGCGTCTCCCGCAAAAAGGTAAGCTGGCGGGATTACATCATACCGACAAACAATAAAAAAAAGCGCCGCGTGAGCGAAGTGGTTGACAAGATCGTTTACGGCGTTTAATGCTGCAGCAGCCATAGTTATGCAGCGACTTTTGACAGGATTACAATCTTCGGGGGATTTGCATATCGGCAACTATTTTGGCGCACTGAAACCTTTTCTCGATTTGTATCCCAAATACGAAAGCCTCTTGATGGTCGCCGACTATCACTCACTTACATCCCTTAAGGATCCCAAAAAGGTGAGCGGGAGCATCTATAATTCCGTACGCGATTATCTTGCAGCCGGTGTCGATTCAAATAAGGCCATCATCTTCAAACAATCCGATGTATCCGAGCATACTGAGCTGGGATGGATCTTTGATTGTCTCGTGACTGTGCCATTTTTGCAGCAAGGCCACGCCTACAAAGACAAGATCGCCAAAGGTCTCGAGGCCAATGCCGGACTTCTGACATACCCCATGCTTATGGCGGCGGATATTTTGCTGTATGACACGGTCATCGTCCCGGTAGGCGAAGATCAACGCCAGCACATAGAATACGCACGCGAGGCAGCAGCAAAATTCAACAATACCTATGGCGAGACGTTTATAGAGCCCAAGGAACACATTATGACCAGCGTCGGTGTGATTCCGGGTACCGACGGCAAGAAAATGAGCAAGAGCTATGGCAATACGATCCCGCTTTTTGGAACCAAAGATGAGATCGCCAAAGCCGTGATGAGCATCGTCACGGATTCAAAAGGGGAGAGCCCGGAGCACGTGTACAACATCCATGCACTCTTTAGGAAAGGCGAGGCGCTCTCATCGCTCTACAAAGAAAATAAGGGCAAATACAAGGCGCTCAAGGATGCGCTTGTCGAGGATATTGAATCGGTCATCGGCCCGATGCGTGAGCGCCGCGCGAATATATCGGACGAAGACGTGAAGACGGTTCTTCGAGAAGGTAAGGAAAAGGCAAAGACACTCGCGGCCGCCAAGATGGCAGACGTCCGAAAGAAGGTCGGAGTGGCCTTGTGATATAGTTGGATTATGGCAGAAGGCGAGGACAAAACGGAGAAGATCTATACACTCCTTCTGGAGATGGATCAAAGAGCGATACGAATGGAAGAGCGGATGGCAACGAAAGAAGATTTGCAAAATATGAAGCTGGAAGTCTTGCACGAAGTGAAAGAAATCGTGGACGGGAAGGTGGATAGGGCCAAGGAGGAACTGCTCGAAGTCATCAATCTTATGTCGAAAGCGGTTGATAGAGACGCCGAGACCACCGTGAAGCACGGCACACAGCTTGGCAATCACGAGGTGCGCCTCGGGGTACTTGAAAAGAAAAGTACGGCGACCTCTCTGTCATGAAAGATCGGGTATATATCGGAGATTTGAAAGAACACACTGGCTCGCAAGTATCGATTTGTGGCTGGGTAGATGTCCGTCGCGATCAGGGCAAGATGGTTTTCTTCGATTTCAAGGATATGACCGGCGTCGTACAGGGCGTCGTGTTGCCGAAGAGCCCTGCGATGGATGTGGCCAAGGATGTGCGTCAGCAATATGCCGTACAAGTGAGTGGTCTCGTCAATGCGCGGCCGGAGAAAAATGTCCAGGCCGATAAACAAAACGGCGATATCGAATTGCAGATCGAAGCGATCGAGATTTTGAATGCATCCGAGCCCGTACCATTCGACATCTCGAGCGATACGGCCGGGGTAGGGGAGGAGGTACGTCTCAAGTACCGCTATCTCGATTTGCGCAGCGACCGCATGCAGAAAAATATGCGTATGCGAAGCGCCTTTGTACAAAAAGTGCGCGAATTCCTCTTTAAAAATAAATTCATCGAAATCGAGACGCCGATTCTCACCGAATCGACGCCCGAGGGTTCGCGCGATTTCGTCGTGCCGTCACGCCTCCACCCGGGCCACTTCTACGCACTTCCGCAATCACCACAGCAGTACAAGCAGCTCCTCATGGTCGGCGGCTTTGAGCGCTACTTCCAAATCGCGCGTTGCGTGCGCGACGAAGATCTCCGTGCCGATCGCGGCTTTGAGCATAGCCAGGTAGATATCGAGATGTCGTTCGTGGAGCAGGAGGATGTGATGAACATGATCGAGCGCATGATTACCGAAACGGTAGAGTCTCTCGGCTTTGAGATCAAAGAAAAACCGTTCCCGCGATTTACCTACCAGGAGGCGATGGAAAAGTTTGGTGCGGACAAATTCGATCTTCGCACCGAAGAAGAGAAAGCGCGCGGTGTCTTGGCATACGCATGGGTCTACAAATTCCCATTCTTCGAAAAAACCGACGAGGGTGGCTGGACCTTTACGCACAATCCGTTCTCCATGCCGATCAAAGAGCACGTGGAGAAACTCTTAAACAAAGAGGACATTGCAAACATTTTGACCACGCAGTACGACCTCGTCTGCAACGGATTCGAAACAGGCGGCGGCTCAATCCGTGCGCATCGCCCAGAAATTCTGCGCGCCACGTACGAGGTAATGGGCTACTCGCCGGAGGAGACGGAGACAAGCGTGGGCCACATGCTCGAAGCATTCAAATACGGCGCGCCACCGCATGGCGGCATCGCGCTTGGTATCGAACGCAACGTGATGAACCTCACGGGAGAATCGTACCTGCGTGAAGTGCAGGCGTTCCCGATGACCCGTGGTGGTCAGACGGCAGTCATGAAAGCCCCGAAACCGCTTGTCGATAAACAGCTCAAGGAACTTGGTATCGCGACAAAAAAAGAGTCGGATAAATAGCAGTTGTGTTACTATGGCCTTATGTTGAACGATAAGGATATCGACAAGCTAACGAAAGTTTTTGTAACAGAAGATCGGGTCCGAACTATCGTTCGTGAAGAAATAGCGCCAACGGAAGAAATGGTGCGCAAACTTCTGCATATTCAAGAAAGTGCAGCTTCTAAAACAGATCAAGAAACATTCGAAAACGCCGCCCGCGACGCGCAGCTTTCCCGCCACGACGGCTGGATCAAACAGATAGCGAAGAAAAGCGACATCAAGCTCGCGGACGCTTAAAAGAAAGCGGCATGCCTGAAAAGTTTGTACTGAAGAGAGAACAATTTGAGGGGCCGCTTGAGGCGCTTCTCGACATGATCGAGGGACGAAAGCTTTCGATTTCTGAAGTGAGTATGGCGGAAGTGTGCGATAGCTACCTTGCGTACATCGAAAAATTGCCGGAACTGCCGCTTGCGGAGACATCGCAATTCATCCTCGTTGCATCGACGCTTCTCTTGATCAAATCCCGCACGCTCTTGCCGACGATGGAGATGACCGAAGACGAACGCGAGAGCGTTCATGAGCTTGAGCGACGTCTCGCACGCTTGGCACTCGTCCGCAAGGCAGCGAAACTTCTGAAGAAAAATTGGGGTGCGAAACCTCTCATGCTCCCCAAAAGCGCGCCTGCGCGGCCACTCGTCTTTAGCCCGGGAGAATCACGCCGCGATACGCTTCTTGCCGCGGCAAAGAGGATTCTTTCGACCATTCCGACACCCGCGAGTCTCGCGGAGGCGAGCGTCGCGCCCGTCCTCGCACTCGAAGACGTGATCAAGCAAGTGCACAACCGCCTCACACGCGCCATTCGCGCAAAATTCAGCGAGCTCACCAAATCAGCCAATCGTCACGACACCATAGTCTACTTCCTCGCAATGCTCGAACTTGTGAGAAGCGGCTCCGCTTCGGTGACGCAAGAAAAACTCTTTTCTGATATTGAGATTGAAATAGAGAATGCAGGAGTCCCGAAGTATGGAGTATAGGGTATTGAGTATGGAGGGAGACCAACTCAATTACTGCGTATTTCGTATTTCCCCCTATACCCTATACTCTATACTCTATACGCTTTATGCAACTATCTGACCGCGCAGCACTCGCTCAAAGCTACCTTTTTATCGAAGGGGGCTCTTTGAGCATGAAAAAGCTGTCGCAGCTTCTCGGCTGCACCGAAAGCGAGACGCAAGCAGCGATAAGCGAACTCAAAGCAGCGATCGAAGGCAGTGGTCTTGCGCTCGCACAGACGGAGCGGGAAGTCGCCCTCGTCACGGCACCGCGCGTCAGCGATACGATCAAAGCCACTTTTGAAGAACAACTGCAGCGCGACATCGGCGAAGCCGGGCTCGAAGTCTTGGCGACCGTCCTCTATCGCGGCGCATCCACGCGCGCGCAAATCGATTACATCCGCGGCGTCAATACAAGCTCGACCGTCCGCAATCTGCTTTCGCGCGGTCTTCTCGAGCGCGTATCGAACCCGGAGGATTCTCGTGAATATCTTTACCGCGCGACCACGGAATTACTCGCACATCTCGGTGTACAAACCGCAGAGGAGCTTCCTGATTATGGTACAATCTCTTCCGAACTCGCAGCATTCGAAAAGACTGCGGCGCCGTTTGAACACAATGGACGATCAAACACCAATGACGTACACCACGGAGGAGTCGAAACCGGAGACGGCTCCGGAAATTCCGAAACCAGAAGCGCCGGCAGTGGAAGCCAAGCCACAACTGGAGGAGCCGAAAACTCCAGCGCCCACACCGGCGGAGAAGGCGCTCCAAATACACAATAGTCTCGATGGCCGCACTGCGGGCATCGTTTCCTTAGTACTCATTTTCTTTGCAGGCGCCTCATTTACGTGGGTATTTCTCTCGGAGCGCGATCTGCCGACCGCTCCGGTATCGGTTGCCGCTGCAGCGCAGGCAACACCCGAGCCGCCCCCTCCGCCACCCCCGCCCGCGATTTTTGAAAATATCACGTTGCAGGCCAAAGGAGCGATCGTCGTCGATCTCACCGACGACCGTACACTCTATGAATTGAATGCGGACGCGCCGCTACCGCTCGCGTCGCTCACCAAAGTCCCACTCACGCTCGCGGTGTATGAAGCATTACCCGAATCGACCATCATCACGATTCCATACGATACGTCTCCGTACGAGACCAGCCAGAAGCTTCGCAAAGGGGAGCGCTGGCGCCTGCAAGACGTGATCGACTTCACGCTTGCGGTTTCTTCCAACACCGGCGCCGATATCCTTGCTTCTGCGGCCGAAAAATCAATCCAGGAACGGTACTTGGGTGCACCCGCAGAGGATGCTGCCGTATGGCGCATGAATCAGCTCGTCCAAAACATCGGCCTCACGCATACATACTTTGTAAATGCGACGGGACTCGACGAAAGCACCACCCAAGCCGGCGCTTATGGATCAGCACGCGACATGGCAAAGCTTTTTGCTCACGCAGCCAACACCAACTCCGCGCTCTTTGCCGCGACAACGAAAGAAAATTTCCGCCTGCAATCGCTCGACGGCACCGAATCCACGGCCATCAATACCGATGAGGCGCTTCCCGACATTCCAGGTGCCATTTTGGGCAAAACCGGCTATACCGACCTTGCGGGTGGCAATCTCGCAATCGTGTTTGAGGTGGAGGGGCACCGCATCAGCGCAGTTGTCCTTGGCTCGACCCAAAACGGACGCTTCGACGATATGCGAAAACTTGTTTCGACGACGAAGGAGGCACTCAAATCGGGTCAATAGAGTGCCTTTTAGCGAGGCAGGAAGCGGGGTATGATACAGACCATGATTTCGCCGACGCTGCAAATATTGGTACCAGCCACAATCTCGTTCCTTATCGGGATGGCGATCACTCCTATCGTCACTCACTATCTCTACCAATACAAAACCTGGAAAAAGGCGGCAGGCAAAAAATCGCTCGATGGCACTACAGCCGAGCAATTCAACCGCTTGCACCAGGAGCACGAGGTGCGCGCTCCGCGCATGGGCGGCATCGTGATCTGGGTGAGCACTCTTCTCACCACCGTCGGCATCGCCGCACTCGCATGGATACTGCCCATTCCGACATTTGAGCAGCTCAACTTCCTCTCCCGCAGCGAGACGTGGGTCCCGCTCGCGGCGCTCATCGTGGGTGCCATATGGGGTTTCATCGACGACATGCTCATCATCCGCCCGGGCGGCGAAGGATTGCCGCTCCGCTTCCGCCTCTTCCTTGTGTTCGGACTTTCGATCGTCATCGGGCTGTGGTTCTGGCTCAAACTCGATGTCACCACCGTCGCGATTCCATTTGGCGTGCCACTTGAGATCGGTTGGCTCATCGTGCCGCTTTTCGTGCTCGTTTCTCTATCACTCTACGCATCCGGCGTGATCGACGGTATCGACGGGCTCTCCGGCGGCGTCTTCGCCTCCATTTTCTCCGCGTACGCGATCATCGCCTTCATGCAAAATCAAATAGACCTCGCTGCATTTTGCGGGGCAGTGGTGGGCGGCCTCCTTGCGTTCCTCTGGTTCAACATTCCGCCCGCGCGCTTTTACATGAGCGACACGGGCACGATGGCGCTCACCCTGGCGCTCGGCGTAATCGTTTTCATGACAGACACCCTAGGGGAAGGGATGGGTATCGCGCCGCTCCCCATCATAGGTGCGCTTCTCGTCGCGACCGTCGCTTCAAATCTCATGCAAATGTTCTGGAAAAAGGTATTCGGCAAGAAACTCTTTCTCATCGCGCCGCTCCATCATCACTTCGAGGCAATGGGCTGGCCGGGATACAAAGTCACAATGCGATACTGGGTGCTCTCGATCATGTTTGCATTCATGGGCGTGATTTTTGCCCTTTCAGCGCAGTAGGGAGAGGCGGCGGAACGTTTCTGTGACGAGGACTTTGTCCGAAGTAGCGCCTATCGTGCCTCTGGACACGATCGGACGCTACAAGCCCCGCAGGCACGGAAATGTTCCGCCGCCTCGCAGCGAACGGTGCCTTACGAATACGGTACAATGAGCGCAATGCGCGCCCCTCGGATCAAAGCCGATAAGGTTCTGCTTTTGTTGATTGCGCTTTTGGTCGTGGCGGGTGCCATGATTTTCACCTCTGCCGCATTCGGCCTCGTCGCGAGAGGGGAGGCAGGCATGTCGTCTGTTGTGTTCAATCATCTCATTGGTGGCCTCGGTATCGGTCTCGTCTTTCTCCTGACGGTCATGCAGATCGACTACCACCGCTGGCGGCAGTTTGCACCATACGTCTTCGGGCTCGCGATCATCGGCACCGCGCTCGTCTTCGTACCGGGCCTCGGCTTTTCGCATGGCGGTGGCACACGCTGGATTTTGATCGGTGGTCACACCTTTCAACCCGCGGAAATGCTCAAGATCACCGGTATCATCGCCGCCGCCGCATACTTTGCCACTATACGCGGGAAAATTGCGACATATCAGTGGGCCGTCGGCGGATTTCTTGCGATTATCGCGCTTCCGGTCTTGCTCCTTATCTTGCAGCCAGATCTTGGCACGCTCGGCATCGTCCTCGCGGGTATTGGCACTGTCTTTTTCATGGCGGGGGCACGCTGGCGCGACATCCTCATCATCATTCTTGCCGGCCTCTTGGCGCTCGCGCTTCTCGCGGCAATCCGCCCCTATGTGCGCGACCGCATCATCACCTTCATCAACCCATCG
Source organism: Candidatus Parcubacteria bacterium (assembly GCA_003599175.1). Taxonomy (GTDB): domain Bacteria; phylum Patescibacteriota; class Minisyncoccia; order Phycocordibacterales; family UBA2100; genus UBA10103. Next base: position 36,067 of record QZIY01000013.1, on the reverse strand, counting down.
CACAATCAGCAGCAGGAGGGCTATCAGATCCGCCAATCACTCATCGCGATCGGCTCCGGCGGCGTATTCGGCCGCGGCTTCGGGCAAGGCGTACAAAAATTCACATACCTCCCCGAGCCGATGGGCGACTCGATCTTCGCAGTCGCAGGAGAAGAACTTGGCTTTGCAGGCGGAGCGCTTCTGATCCTCGTCTTCCTCGGGCTCGCGCTTCGCGGTTTCTTCATTGCGGCACACGCACCTGATCTTTTTGGCGCACTCCTTGCCGCAGGCATATCCGCCGGGCTCGTCACACAAGCATTCATCAACATCGCGGCTATGCTTTCTATCGTGCCGCTTACCGGTATACCGCTCACCTTCGTGTCGCAAGGCGGTAGCGCCATGATGATCTCGCTCGCGAGCGCGGGAATTCTCCTCAATGTGTCAAAGTTCCGGGCAAAAAGTGGTAAAATGAGCGGGTAATGAAGATCGCACTCGTCGGTGGGGGAACAGGAGGTCATTTCTATCCGCTCATCGCGGTTGCGGAGGCGATTGAAGACATCTGTGAAGAAAAGCGACTCTTGGAGCCGCAGCTTATCTACATAAGCCCCAGCGTCTTCGATAGCGAAGCGATCTTCGAGCACAACATTATTTTCAAACCTACCTCGGCCGGCCGCATGCGCCGCTACGGCAGCGTATTGAATTTCCTCGATTATTTCCGTACCGCATTCGGCATCGTCCGCGCCATCCCGCAACTCTTCTCGATCTATCCCGATGTCGTCTTCTCCACGGGCGGTTATGCAGCATTCCCCACGCTTGTCGCGGCACGCATCCTTAAGATCCCCGTCATTATTTATGATGCCGACGCAAAGCCCGGCCGCGTGTCGCTCTGGTCGGCAAAGTTTGCGCGTGCAATCGCCGTGGCACACCCGGAAGCCGCAGCAGAGTTTCCAGAAAAGGTCCGCCACAATATCGCACGCACCGGGCACCCGATTCGCAAGGAGATTTTGGGCGTCGCAAAGGAAGGCGGATACGAATTCTTGCATCTCGATTCATCGGTGCCGACCGTCTTTTTCATGGGCGGATCGCAAGGTGCCAAGGCGATCAATGAAGCCGTCTTGGATGCGCTTCCGCAACTCCTCCAAAAATACAATGTCGTGCATCAGACAGGTAAAGCCAATATCGATGAGGTGACGAAAATTTCATCCGTCGTCCTGCGCGGCGTGGAGCATGGGGACCGGTACCGCGCATTTGGCCTCTTGAATACGCTCTCCTTGCGCATGGCCGCTGGGGCCGCGAGCATCATCGTGGCCCGTGCAGGAAGCGGTACCATCTTCGAAATCGCGTCCTGGGCCATTCCAGCGATCCTGGTGCCCATTCCGCCCGATGTCTCGCATGATCAGACGGAAAACGCCTTTTCATACGCCCGTTCGGGCGCTGCAGTGGTGATCGAGCAGCATAATCTCACGCCGCATCTTCTTGCGGCCGAAATCGACCGTCTTATCGGCAACGCCGAGCTCAAGGGCAAAATGCAAAAGGCGGCGCAGCAATTTGCACGTCCTGATGCAGCGCGTAAAATCGCTCGTATGCTCCTCGATGTGGGGCTTGAGCACGAACCAGAGGAGTAGCAACATGAACAAGATACAAGAGACAATAACCAAACAATATTCAAGATCCAATATTCAAATTGGAAATTCTGACATTGCTATTTGGAATTTGTTTGGTGTTTGTATCTTGGTTATTGGGTATTCTTTTATCGCCTTATGAGTTTAAAAGCGATAAAAGTACGATTTCCACCGAGTCCGACTGGCTATTGTCACGTCGGGACCGCCCGCATGGCGGTCTTAAACTATATGTTCGCCAAAAAGATGGGCGGCACGATCGTCTTCCGCAGCGAAGACACCGATCGCGAGCGCAGCACCAAGGAATTCGAGGAAGATATCGTCCATGAATTGAAGTGGCTCGGGCTGGAATGGGATGAGTTTTACCGCCAATCAGAGCGCACGCCCACCTATACGAGGGAGCTTCAACGATTGATTGATGAGGACAAGGCGTACCTCTCGAAAGAGCCAAGCAAAAAAGATCCGAGCATCGAGGTCGAAGTTGTCCGTCTGCGCAATCCCGGCAAATCGATCACCTTTACCGACATTATCCGCGGCGACATCACCTTCGACACGACCGAGCTCGGCGATTTTGCGATTGCCCGCGCCGTAGATGACCCGCTCTACCATCTCACCGTCGTCATCGACGATGCCTTGATGGGCATCACCCATGTGATTCGCGGTGAGGATCATATTTCCAATACGCCGCGGCAAATTCTGATCCAAGAAGCGCTCGGATACAGTCGGCCAGAATACGCTCACTTTCCGCTGCATCTTGCTGCCGACAAATCCAAGCTCTCAAAGCGAAAAGGGGACGTCGCCGTGCGCTCATATCGTGAGAAAGGATTTCTCCCGGAAGCACTCCTCAACTACCTCGCGATGCTTGGGTGGACACCGCCATCGGGTAGGGAAATCATGAATATCGATGAAATGATCGCGGAATTCGACTTGCATGATCTCCACAAGAGTGCCGCAGTCTTTGATCTTGAAAAGTTGCGCTGGTTTAATCGTCAGTATGTAGAGCGCATGAATGAAGACGAGTTTGCGCAATACGCACTGCCCGTTTTTAAATCCGCGCTCGAAGAGAAGGGGAATAGCTATGATGAAAGATTGGCAGGGAAACTCCTATCGCTCCTACGTGAGCGGATCGACGTCGCGAGCGACATAAAGGAAGCGGTCGCGGAAGGGGAGTTTGATTTCTTTTTCATTAAGCCGACTCTTGATCCTGCACGAATTCCTGATAAAAAATCAGAAGCGGGAGCGGCTCTGAAGCATCTTTCATTCGCGCGAGATGCGCTTACAGAGATCTCCGATTCCGCATGGACCGCAGAGGGGATCAAGGATGCACTCTGGGAGTATGCGACAGCCGAAGGACGAGGCGCTGTCTTGTGGCCGCTTCGCTACGCGCTCTCGGGTCGCGACAAAAGTCCCGATCCGTTTCTCATTGCTTCGATTATCGGCCGTGAATCGACGCTCGCACGCATAGATGACGCTCGCACAGTACTTGCCGCATGACAAAACGCTCAACCGCACTTTTTATTGCACTCTTACTCTTGGGAAGTCCTTTTTTGGTATCGGCGCAGAGCGCAGCTGAAATCCAGGCACAGATCAACAATCACAACAACGAAATCAAGAAACTCGATGAGGAAATCGCCCAATACCAGAAGCAGCTCACCGAAACCTCGGCCCGCAAAAATACGTTGCAGGCGAAGCTCGATGAACTCAATCTTCAAATAAAGAAAAAGAACGCAGAAATCAGCCAGACGGAAAACAAAATCGACGCGACGCGGCTCGAGATCAAAAAACTCTCGGGCAACATTCAAACTGCGCAGCAGTCGATCGATGTAAACAGCCAGGGACTCAGCGAATCGATCCGCGCACTCGCGATCGCCGAATCACAGACGATGGCAGCACAGCTTCTCTCGGTGGGTACGCAAGATGTCTGGGATGACATCGTGATGTCGCAGACCGTGCAGGGTGCCGTGCGCACCAATATCAAAAATCTTGCAGATGCGAAGCAAGAATACACCGACGCGCGTACCACAACGCAGGCAAAACAAAATGAACTGATAAAACAACAGCAAACGCTGAAGACGCAGCAGGGTTCCTTGAGTGCGCAGAAATCGGCACAGGCTGATCTTTTAGCGGAGACAAAATCGCAGGAGGCCAACTATCAAAAGATTATTGCGCAAAAAAAGATGCAGCAGCAAGCATTTGAGCAGGCGCTTTCCAATCTAAACGCCCAATATCAGCAAGTACTCAATCCTTCTCAAATTACACCTGCAGGCAAAGGAGTCCTCAAGTATCCGGTCGATAACGTGCGAATAACGCAATATTTCGGTAACACTGCATTTGCCGCGAGTGGTGCCTATAACGGCAACGGCCACAACGGCATCGACTTCGGTGTACCCATTGGAACACCAATAAAGGCTGCTTTGGCAGGTACTGTCATAGGAACAGGAGACACTGGCGATCCATCGCGCGGTGGCGCATCTGGGTGTTATTCATTTGGTAGATGGGTCATGATCAAACATGCTAACGGGCTCAGTACAATGTATGCGCATCTCTCACAAATTTCGGTCTCAACAGGACAGCAGGTGTATACGGGCCAACCTATCGGATACAGCGGAGAGACGGGTTATGCGACCGGGCCGCATCTTCACTTCGGAGTATATGCGACATCAGTGACATCAATCGTAAAACTTTCCGAAGCAAGCGCGAGCGCGAAAGCGTGTGGCAGCGCAACGATGCCAGTACCACGGGATAAGGCCGGATATCTTAATCCGATGAACTATCTCTAATGCACGAACTCTAGAGGAGGTAAGGTGGCTTTTCTGTGGCGAGGGGGTTTTTGTCCGACGCAGAGCTTGAACATCGCTCGTAACGTCGAGCGATGTTCAAGACTCGGCTAGTTCCGCAGACACGAAAAGCACCTTGCCTCCCGCCCACTTTTAATCGAAGATGGTCGCCAGATACTTATCAAGCTCACGCTGATCCATGTCGTAGAAGTTCATGCCTTCATCGTGGAGATCGTCGGCCAAGTCCTCACCGACAAATCGCCAATGCCACGGCTCATACATGTAGTACTGATTGCCCTCGGGATACGAGAGAATGAAGCCGTATTTGTATGCGTTTTCCTGGAGCCACTCAAAGGCCGGTGTGTTACCGAAACCCGCAAGCCCGCCACCAAGACCCGTCGTGGTGAAATCGAGCGTCGTGCCCAACTGGTGTTCGGAATAGCCCTGATCTGCTGAAAATTGTCCTGCACTACCTTCGCCATACGTCATAGAATACTGACCCTTGAGTGCGCCTTGCTCGCCAAAAGAGCGGTACGCGGAAGCGACATAGATCTCGATCCCCGCGCGTTTTGCGGCGCGGAGCATGTTGGTGAGATCGCGGAGAATGGGAGAAGCTACAGAATACTCGCGCTCTTCATTGTATGTATATTCTTTGGGGATGACCGAGAGCTGCTCGGGCATGTAGTTTTCATTGAGGAAGTAGACTTTGGAATATTTTTTGAGAAGCTGACCATCGAGTGTGCTCAATTTTTCCAAAACATCAACGCTATCCGAAATCGTGCCAAATTGCGTCTGCAATTTTTCCGATCGCTCTTGCTCTTCTTCGAGTGCACTCGCGAGCGTGCTATGCGTCTCCTCGAGGCCGCGAGCCAAGCGATCGGTCGTCGTAGCCACCTCGGCTTCGAGTGTCTCCACACGCATTGAGAGTGCCATAAAGCGCTCATAGCCCATCCACGCACCAATGGCTACGGCTACTGTAAGGGCAGCGAGCGCAATGGAGAGCGAAATGACGACTGTCTCATGAGACTTCTGTTGTTGCATACGCCAATTATACCGCAATGCTAAATACCCGCCTTATACCCCTTGGGCACCTTCCACTCGACGATTTTCATCGCATCGATCTCTACCTTCGATGCCTTCCGCAAAAGCTTTTTATTTTTGGCGGGCACGATAGGGAAGTGAGGGCTCTTATCGAGCCGAAGGGCGATATCATCCAAATCCTCTTCCGCAATCACCCATTCTTCCGGGCGAAATTGTGAGAGGTCGAAGGGCCTCGAATAGGAGACGAGCGTTTTGCGGCCGTCGTCGTAAAAATATTCGTTAAAATAGGTAAGTGCGAGCTCGCGCACCGATGTGTAGACCGGATCGCGCCAGCGCAAAATATTGCGATTGGTTTTGCTAATCGAGCCCCAGTAGCCGTTTTGCTTGAAGAGTGCGACGACATGATCCACATCCGGCTTCTTCGTCTTCAGATCGAGTAAGAGCGGCCGCTCGCCATGATAGGCGAGTGCAGTCGCTGCAAATACCGCGCCTTCAAAGCAATGCGCCGTCCCCTGCCTCATCACGAGGCGAGGGGAGAGGTATGTCTCCCCGTCCATCTCAAAATTGATTGGGAGGCGATCCAAATAATCCTGAATCTTCTGCGGCGTATTGAGCTTCTTAAAAATCGCGTGCTCAAGAGGAGTCAGAAGCTTCTTGATCCGGTCGCCATATCGCATACCGCATTGTACCGAGTAGGGGACCTACCCTGCTATAGAGTTATGTCGGGAAATATTTTAAATATTTTGCGACGTAATTGGGGAATCGTCTGTCAACAGCATACGTCTGTCAGAACACGAATATGCTATAATTTGTATATGTTTTGGAGAATGTTCAGGAAAAGCCGCAAAACGGGCAACTTTGTAACTAAAGACCAGAAAGCAAAAGCTGGTATCGATTTTGCTATTCGTCAGTACGGCGAAACGCTCAAAGATCTAGCCCGCTATGATAAAGGAGAACGATTCTCCCGTTAATTATCTCGACAAAGAGATCCTGAAGGATCTTTGCCACGATATAGCATCTCGGCTCTTCCAAGAGGAGGAGCCGATGGGCTTATATGAGGACCACGATCAAGCGAAACTTGATTCTTGTTTGAATTTGCCGAGACAGGCAGTCTTTGGTCAGGAACTTTATTCGGGAATCTACAAAAAAGCCGCCATCACGTTTTATGCCTTTAATAGAAATCACGCGTTTGGTAACGGGAACAAAAGGCTTTCCGTTGCTGCCACAATCGTTTTTCTATACATAAACAATGTAGCGGTCGTTGCTGGTCGCGGTGAATTACGTGACAAAGCTCTGTGGCTCGCTCAAACAGAATTACCAATAGAAAAAGCTGTAGATGATTTGGCAATCTGGTTAGAGGAAAGAACGATACCGCTGGAGCAATTTAGAGAAATTTTGAACGGCCAAAGTATCGACTCGAAAGATTAACGAAGCCTATATCGCATTTAAATCGGTGAAAATTCCAAAAAAACAAATCTCGTGACTTCCCCAATGATTCAAAAATTTGAGACAGGCGGGGGAGTCGCTAATCGGAAATACCCAGGGCTCGGAAGAAATATCGGATTAGAAGATTCAGGGAACCGCCGCCGTAGAAATCGGAGATATGAGTGGGGGATGAATGATACGCAAGGCATGGGAGGCGGGCACTGGAGAGGCTCCTAGAGGCTCACGCGGGCCGTGGCTGAGGCTTAGCAAAGCCCCTTTGTAGATAGAGTAATGTCGCAAAAGATATATTGTGCGCGCTACGTAAATGAAGAAGTTCTCGCCCTCCCTAGTATTACACCATAGTTATCCACAGGTATGTCAACACCTGTCCAATTAAAACTTTTCTCCTCTCTCCCCTCAAACTATCTGCCATAAAATTTCCACGACAAAAATATTTCGGCGATTGCAATCCAAGCTCACTCGCTCCCCTCTTTTGGTGCGCACGGGGAAGTTAGCTTTTCCGACTAGTGCAAGCTATGCTTTTCTAGTAAGAAATTTGCTAGTGCTTCTGCTTCTTCTCGTTTATTCGTAGAGTACCATTCAAAAAATTTAATTTTCGAATCGGGTTCCTCCTTTTCCAAATGGGTACGCAAAGCAATGTTGATATTCTCGCTAGCCTCAATTAAAAGAATGTCACCATTAACTGGTGAAAATCTAAGCACAAGTACACCGCAGGTTTCAGGTGCGTCTTTTATATTGTCTCTTGTCCACGTCAATATTCCGGACTGTTCCTTAACGCCATTCATATCGGTATTTTTACACATTCATAAAATTAAGCTATTTCACTTGTTATTTGTTCGTAGATTTGCGCGTCAGTCATGCCGCCCATGCCACTCAGAAAGCAGAGGCCCGGTGTCCGAGCAAATATTCTTTTTGTCTGTAGTTCACCTCTCTCATCATTACCTAGCACGATGAAAAAACCGTGAGCCGCACTAATTTCGTGCCATCTCGCTTTGAAAGCGAGCATGTCTTTGTCAGCAAAACTATCCTGGGAGATTTTGCATTCCGCAACTAGAACGTTTGCAGTCTTATTGTTTGCAGCTAATACGTCGATTGGATGCTTTTCACCTGAAGTCCCCATAACTGATCCATGCTTCCAAACCTTCCATCCATTGGACTCGAAGATCTTTCCGATGTAATCCTCAAACCATTTCCCGCCGAGATAATCAAAGACATCTGGCTCTAAGTATCGCAAATTGCGAACAGCGCTATGAATATTTATAGCACTTCCACAAATCGTGCATTTGCTCGGTGCTATATCTGTTCCGATATAGGCGATACAGTTATCACAAAAATAATGTGGCGCCGAGCGACCAAGACGACGTGGGAAAGAATCCTCTAACTTATCCACGGCCTGGCTCAAGTCTTCAAGTTTTTTTACCCCCGCGATCAAGTCGGGTTTAATATGTCTTTCAAAAAAACCGATATCAGGCTTGCCTGATCTGTCTTTCTTTAAAAAGGAACCTGCGAGTTCCTGGGACTGAATATGATGCTCAAGTCTTTTTTTGATCCTGTTCGACAGATTGACCATTTGGCCAATGTTTTTAGGACCTTCACCCAGAAGAAAATTTTGCGTACTGATTAATTCTCGAAGAGAGTCATTTCGATCAAATACTGATTTTTCCGGAACAAATTTCAATAAAATATTTTCCCCAAGAATGATCGTGGCATTTTTCTCTCGATATCTATTATCCAGCTGTTCTATTGTAATCGCCATGCCCCGCCATTCTACGCTCTTCATTAGACCCCACAAGGAGGCGTTTTCGATCGCAGCAAAAGAGAGGGCCGGTACCCAATTGGCGGTAAGGTGCCGGCCTTCCTCTTGCTCAGATGCTCAATGCGGGATGGTGCTTAGAGCTCTGGCCAGAGGGCGATGGTGGTCTCGGTCGATGCGCACGGCTCGTGGCGCTTTTCGACCTGACCGATGCAAGCGATCGGCATTGCTGCCTCCGTTGCTGCTACAGACTCCGATGCCGTCCCCCTACCCTACGGGCAGAAGCGCATTGGAGATCTCCGCGGGGAGACAGGTAGAGCGTAGCATAAAGGCGACATAAAAATTTAACTCGATCTTTATATTCAATTGCTAGCATTGAAACCCGTCCCGGCAATAGCACTTCCACCCCCGACACCCCCAGGAAGTGCGAGTCCGTTGAAGTTCTTGCGCGGGCGTGCCGCGCTTGCTGCGCGAATTCTTTGACGGAAGAATCGCGCAGCTTTTTGTTTTTCAACCTTATGCTTTCCAAGGAATCGGGAAGTCGGTGAATTCGGGCAGGAGTTTGCGGCCAAAGAGGAGTCTCGAAATGACTTCGGCGTGCGAGAGCGCGCCGGTGAGCGCATTGTGTGGCATTGGCTCTTCCGGAATGCCGCAGTATTTCATAATGGCATCGAGATCGAGTGCCGATCGGCGATGGACGACAGGGATCTGCAGGCCCCGATTGACCATGTGCATGTACGCAAGCGAATGGATGTCGATGGTGCGATAGGCAAAAGGCCAGTCGGTGTGCCCTGCCCTCTCCGCTGCGTGCTTCAAAAAGTCGCGATCGAAAGAGACATTCTGCCCGGCAAGCGTGCGCTCCTCGAGCTTATCGGCCCATGCGAGAAATCCATGCACGAGATCGGCTTCGGATTGCTTCTTGGGATCCGTGATCTCCTCTTTGGTAAAACCATTGACCTTGAGCGCCTCATCCATGATATGAGCCCCGTCCCAAATCCGGCATTCCTCATAAAAACGATTCTGCGGATTGGCAAAATCGAGCGCACCCACTGATACGATCGAGTGTTTCGAATAGTCTGTTCCGGAGGCCTCTACGTCTACGACTAACATGTTAGAGATTCTTAGCGAGCGAAGCGAGCTTAGAAGCTCTTACATCCCGCCCCAATTTCGACTTTGTAAATTCGATGATCATATGCTCTTTCTCGTCTCCAATTATCATCAGTCTTGCACATTTATCCGAAGGTTCAAAATTGGGGCGGGATCAAGAAAAATATAGTCGCTTCGCTCGTTATTTTTCTAGACCTTTGCAATTCTTCGCAGGTACATATCCGGCTGCCTCAGCCTCCTTTTCCGAGTCGAACCAGACCTTATTCCCCTCCGCTATATTCTGCGCCCCGCCGCACCAGGGGTAGTAGTAGCTACTCCCTCCCCTCGACGCCACCACGAGGCCCCCAGGGGCTACAGGGGCAGGGGCGGCCACGGCGGCCGCCATAGAGACGGATACCGGGGGTCTGGCCTCCTCTAAGGCCGATAAACGGCCCAAACCAAAGGAAATAAGCCCTACGAGGACCACGATGGCAAAGATGCCCCACTCGGAGAGCCCCTGGTCCAATACGCCCTTGATCTTGCCCGAATATTCATGTATTCTCTGCATACGAGTTTGAGTGGGATATTGAGTGCATTTTACCCTCTATACCCCATACTTCATACTCCATACTTTCTTATATGGCACATACAAAAGCAGGCGGATCAGCAAAAAACCTGAATGATTCAAATCCGAAGTACCTCGGCGTCAAACGCTCCGATGGTCAAAAGGTTGGTGTGGGTGAAGTCATCGTGCGCCAGCGCGGTACCAAGATCATGGCAGGCAAAAACATCGGTGTGGGCAAGGATCACACACTTTTTGCACTTGCAGCGGGGACTGTAAAGTTTCGCCGCGTTCGCAAGACCAACTACGACGGACAAAAAACGACTCGCCAAATGGCCGAAGTGCTCTAGTGCGTTTTAAAAATCTCAGCTACATCGTTGCGGGGCCCCTAGAAAAGCCTCGCCGTATATCTATATACGTTTCGGCTTTTCTTTTCCCCGCGCCTCGTATCTGAGGATTTTTAAAGACACACTAGGTCATCAAGCCGCTTGAATTGAAAACGTAACCTTCGCTTTTGCGCCGGCCATTTCTATGTGTAGCGGATGTTCCCCTACCCCGCGAAGCGGAAGCTCATTTCCCTTAAGTGATTGCTCGGAAAATTGTTCACCAGTTTCCTTCTTGATCGCATCGAGAATTTCTCTCGCATTGATGCTTTTGAAAAGATGACCCTTTTCATTGGCACGCACTTTGATCACTATCTTTTTGCCCTCCAAGCTCTGCAGCTTCGCCTTCATCGCAGCCATGTGTTTGGCTTCGGCCTCCTTATTTTGCGCCGTCTGCTTCTCATGCGCAGCGACAGCTGCTGGAGTCGCCTGCACAGCCTTGCCGCTCGGAATGAGCGCATTCAAAGCGTATCCATCGGCCACGTCCTTGATCTCCCCTTTTCGCCCCACACCACCCACGTCTTTTATAAAGAGGACTTTCATCTCCTTTTTGTACCGCGGCCAACGAAGTGAAGCAAGCGCCCGCAGGATGGAGTGCTTTTTGCGTCGAGGACCTTGTTCGAGTAGCGCCTAAACACCAGTTGGTAACGCCCAACGGTGTTTAGGACGCCACGAGTCCCGCAGACGCGAAAACATTCCATCCCGCGGTTATTTAATTTGCAGACCCAACCGCCGGATTGCCCCCAAGGAGTTCCACTGCTTTCGCCAATTGGGGATCTTTCTTCGCTTCGCGATCTTCTTCGGTAACTTCGACTTCGTAATCGGGTGCGATACCGTCACGCGGGATTTGCTCGCCATCGGGGCCGAGCCAGCGCGCGACCGTAATCTTGAGCGAGGTATCCGAGGTGATCGGCACCAGTTCCTGCACCGAACCCTTGCCAAATGTATTCGTACCGACCAATTTTGCATCGCCATGGTGTCGGAGTGCGCCCGCCATAATTTCAGAGGCCGATGCGGATCCCTTGTCGACCAAAATGATCATCTGGAGCTTGTCTGTAAAGATATCGTAGCCGTATGAGCGATGATCGATATTCGATGCGTGTCCCGCATAATCTTCAGACACTACGATGGCACCTGATGGGAGGAACCAGCTGCTGATCTCCACCGCGCCCTCGAGGTAGCCACCCGGGTTGCCGCGAAGATCGATGATGAGTTTCGAATCGCCCGATTCCATAAATTCACGGAGTGCTTTGCGGAAGAGATCCGGCGCATTGGCGGTGAATTCCGCGATCTGGATCACGAAGATGCCGTCTTGCCGGCTCTCGGTGGTGACGATCGGGATATTGATCACATCGCGCGTCACGGAAACCTCCCGCGACTGGCTGTCCTCCTCGCCGCGGAGTGTGAGCACCACCTTGGTCCCCTTCTCGCCGCGAATCTTGCGCACCGCCGATCCCGTATCCATGCCCTCAGTCGTCTCACCATCGATCTTGAGAATGTGGTCGCCCGCTCGCACCCCCGCGCGCTCTGCAGGAGATCCCTTGAGCGGAGAGACGACCGTGAGAATGCCGTCCTTCACATCAATTTCCATACCCACACCCTCGAAGGAACCCTGCATTTCGGTCGCAAACTGCTCGTTCTCCACCGGCGGCATGAAATAGGTGTATGGATCGTTCAAGGATGCCGTGAGACCTTGGATCATGCCCCACACTTTTTCTTGATTGAGTTCGGCCGTGGTCGTAGCCATCGGAGTCGATGTCGAGACGGATGCGGGAACGAATTTCTCATCGATCGTGTACCAGGCCTTCCAGACCGGTGAAAGATCCACGCCCTCCGGCGCACCTGCCGCAAGCCCTACGCCGCGATGTGCCTGATTGACCGCCAAAAAGTATCCCCCCAAGAATCCCCCGATGAGAAGCACGACGGTGGCGATCATCGCAGCCGCCACAGAGATGATGATTTTCCTTTCTTCGCTGCGCATCCCGTTAGAAATAGGACGCGGACGACATCTCGCCGAGCCCTACTTTGCTACGTTTTATAATTTCGACACCAGAAAGCATGTATTGTTTGCGTCCGCGATTTCTAACGGGACGCATTCGCGCAATTATCGCACGCGACTCGCGCTGCACAAAATCCAGTTCGCATATTCCCTCCATACTCTATACTCCATACGCTATACTTACTGTCATGCACGCACGACACCAACACGCAGGAATCACCTGGGTAGATCTCGAATCCCCCAATGCGCTCGAAGTGAGGCAGATAGCAGCGGAGTTTGATATCGCCGAGCCGGTCGCGGAAGAGCTCATCTCCCCTACCACCAAGGCCCGCGCGGAATTTTACCCCGACTACATCTATCTTGTACTCCAATTCCCCGCCCTCAAGCACTCGCACAAAAATCGCCAGCAGGAGATCGATTTTGTCATCGGCGAAAATTTCATCATCACCGCACGCTACGACACCGTGGACGCGATGCACAAATTCTCAAAGGTCTTCGAAGCGCAGGCAGCGCTCAATGCGGGTAGCTCTGTCGAACACGCCGGCTTTTTCTTCTACTATATGCTGCGCAAGATCTACCAAGGACTCGACAACGAGATCGACTACATCCGCCATGAGCTCACGGTGATCGAGGAGCATATATTTTCCGGACGCGAAGTCGAAATGGTCGCTGCGATATCACGAAGCGCCCGCGGCCTCCTCAATCTGCGCCAAACGATCGAACCGCACCGAGAAATCTTGCACTCGCTCGAAGAAAACGGCCAAGATTTTTTTGGCGAGGAATTCACGCGATTCTTGCGCGACCTTTCCAACGAATACTATCGCGTCCACAACCACATCATCCGCACGACCGATTCCCTTCACGAGCTCCGCGAGACCAACAATTCCCTCCTGTCCACCAAGCAAAACGAAACGATGAAAATCTTCACGATCATGGCGTTCTTCACCTTCCCGCTCGCGCTTCTCATCGACATCATCGCTTTTGAAAGCCCCTATAACCCAATTCACGGCAAAGCGCATGACTTCTGGATCATGCTCGCAATCATCCTTGGCTGCATCTCTCTCATGTTCGGCTACTTCAAACACAAGAAGTGGCTGTAGACGGGTGGTTTTAGCTCGCACAGCAACGCGGTACAATAGATCTTCATGTGGTTCCAGAAACTCTTTCAAAAGCTCCCCTTTGGCCACGTCTCTTCCCTCTCCTTCTACAACACACTCACCAAGCAAAAAGAGGCCTTTCAGCTGCCCGCACCCGCAAAAAGGGTCCGCATGTACAACTGCGGACCCACGGTCTATGGCGTGCAGCACATCGGCAATCTCTCGATGTTCGTCTTCACCGATATTCTGCGCCGTACGCTCGAACAAAACGGCTACGAAGTGAAGCAGGTCATCAATATCACCGATGTCGGGCACCTTTCGTCGGATGCAGACGCGGGCGAGGACAAAATGACACTCGGTCTCAAGCGCGAAAAGATGAAGCTCACACTCGAAAATATGCGCCTCCTCGCCGACAAGTACGCGGGCATTTTTATTGAGGACATTGGCAAACTCAATATCGATACATCTCGCATCCAATTCCCGCGCGCAAGTGATCACATCCCTGCACAAATCGCGATGATCAAAACACTCGAGGAAAAAGGGTATGCATACAAAATCGCTGATGGCGTCTATTTTGATACCGAAAAGTTCCCTCGCTACGGACAGCTCGGCGGTATTGATCGCGAGGGGCAGAAAGAAGGTGCACGCGTCGCCGTGGTGGAAGGAAAACGCAACGCGGCGGATTTTGCACTATGGAAATTCAGCCGTGTTGCTGAAGTAGCTCAGAAAGCTTCAGCTGCGAGGCGCGGGAAAGGCGGCGCACGAGGCGTATCAAAGAATACAACGAGGGCGGCGCAAGGGACCCGCAACGATGCAGATGAGATTTCTGGGCGACTTCAGGGGTGGGACTCCCCGTGGGGCAAGGGGTATCCCGGCTGGCACATCGAATGCTCTGCGATGGCGCGCGTCTGTCTCGGGGAGAAAATCGATATCCACACGGGCGGCATCGAGCACATCCCGATCCACCACAACAACGAAATCGCGCAGTCTGAATGCGCGACCGGCAAGCGCCCCTTCTCACGCTTTTGGCTCCATCGTCAGCATATCCAGATCGACGGTGGCAAGATCGCCAAGTCGCAGGGCAATGTCGTCTATCTTTCGGAAATCATCGAGAAAGGATTTCACCCCCTGGCGCTCCGCTACCTCTTCCTTGGCGCGCACTACCGTACACCGTCGAATTTTAGCTGGGAGGCACTCACCGCATCGCAAAATGCGCTTGCGAATCTTCTTTCGATTGCGGGGAAAGCAGTCGCAGCATCCAACAATAATCCCGGCACCCCACCCGCCGCATGGATGAAAAAATTCCGCTCGCACATCAACGACGATCTCGATACGCCGGGCGCACTCGCGGTATTGTGGGATATGACGAAAGATACGTCGCTCTCCGCCGGAGATCTCTTGGCAGGAATAATCGAAATGGACAAGGTGCTCGGTCTCAATCTCCACGAACCGGATGAACTGGCGCAGCGCTTATCGGGCAAAGAAATCAGCGTTGCTGCATTACCAGCAGATGTGAAGGCGCTTGTCGACGAGCGGGAGGCGGCGCGGGCAAGTAAAGAATGGACGAAAGCCGACGAGCTGCGAGAACAGATTGAGAAGAAAGGTTATACAGTCAAAGATACTGACGCTGGTGTCAGTATTTCCGCCGCAAAGTAACAGTACCTTCTTACGCATATTTTGTCCGATCGGACAAAATATGCGTATTATCGGGTAGTCACGAAATTGATGAGGCGGCCAGGGACGACGATGACCCGTGCCACCTTTACGCCCTTGAGCCGCACTTCAATCTTGAGGCGCGCTTGTTTTTCTATTTCATCTTTCGATACAGCGGTAGGAAGCACGATCGTGCCGCGCGTCTTGCCGTCGATCTGAATCGCCACCTCTTTCTCGTCATCAACCATCAGCTTCGGATCAAATTCCGGCCAGCTCTGTGCATGCACCGAAGTCTGGTCGCCCAGTTCGCTCCAGAGCTCTTCTGCTATATGCGGCGCAAAAGGAGCGACGAGCATAAGGAGCGTTTTCCATTGACTCTCTCCGATCTTTTTCTCTTTCTCCAGCGCATTGAGGAATACCATGAGCTGCGCGATTGCGGTGTTGAATTTCATCTGTGTCGCATCCTCGCCCACTTTTTTGATCGTCTTGTGGAGCACATTCTGAAGCGAAGCCACTTCCTCTTTTTGCACATATTGCTGCGCCTTCCATAAGCGCTCCAAAAAGCGGCGGACGCCCACCACCCCATCGGGATTCCACGGATAGCTCCCCACTTCGTTGTACGGCCCAATAAATGCCAAATACATGCGCACCGTATCGGCGCCAAGCTGTGCGACGACCGCATCAGGATCGATCACGTTGCCACGGGATTTACTCATTTTCTGACCATCAGGACCAAGAATGATGCTGCGATTCATGCGGCGCGTATACGGCTCCGCATCGGCGACGAGGCCGAGATCGAAAAGCGCCTTGTGCCAGAAACGGCTGTAGAGGACGTGCATCGTCGTGTGTTCTGCGCCGCCGCTATATAAATCGATCGGCATCCAATTCTTCTGTTTACTGTTCTCTGCAAACTGTTCACTGTTATGCGGATCGGTATAGCGGAGGAAGTACCAGGATGAATCGACGAATGTATCGAGTGTGTCTGTCTCCCGCTTCGCTTCCCCGCCGCATTTCGGGCATGTGGTATGTACGAATGAATCGACTTTCGCAAGCGGTGACTTCCCTTCCCCGCTCGGCAGATAATCCTCCACATCCGGCAACCTGACAGGGAGCTGATCATCTGGCACGGCCACAGGGCCGCAATTATCGCAGTGCACAATAGGGATCGGCACACCCCAATAGCGCTGTCGCGACACGATCCAATCTCGCAATCGATAGGTCTTCTTTTCCCGTCCAAACGCGGCTGTCATTTTCTTTTTCGCTCCCTCAATAGAAAGACCATCAAATTCACCCGAATTGATGAGTTCTCCAGCACCCACGTAGGGCCTATTGCCATGTTCGAGCTGGTCCCAAATGAGACCGATTTCGTTGATGGTAAGAAATGATCTGACTTCGTCGCGCTTCTTCCACACGATTGAGTGCTTTGCATCTTCCTCCGCCGAAAGCGGTTCTTGCTCTCCATTTTCCAACTCAAAATAGAGGTAGTGCATTTTGGCTCGAACGTTCCCCTTCTTCGCCTGGTGGTAGAACTCGACAAATTGCACCTGTCCTACGCTCCGGATGAACTTTGCGTTCTTGTAACCCGATTCTTCCGCAATCTCTCGCTTCCCTGCCTCAACAACATCTTCGCCCTCCTCAATACCTCCTGAGATAAAGGTGCGAATCTCATCAAACTCCTTCCATTCGATACATAGGTATTCATCCTTCTCCCAATGCTTCACTATTGCCATCACCGCATCGCGCTTCTTCATTGGCTCGCCTTCTCGTACCGCGTCCCCGCCCTTTGTCACGTGAATAACGGGAGCAACGACTTGCGGAATTGGCAAATCGAATTTTTGCGCAAATTCAAAGTCGCGCTCGTCGTGCGCGGGCACGGCCATAATCGCGCCGGTGCCATAGTGACTAAGTACGTAGTCGGCCACGAAGAGCGGGATTTTTTCTCCACTCGCCGGATTGATCGCTTCGATTCCCTCGAGCTTCACGCCTGTTTTCTCCTTGCTCTCCTGCCTCTCCAGATCAGTCTTCTTATTAGCCTTATCGACGTACTTCTGCACTTCGTCGTTGTTCTTCAGTACGGTCTTGTGCTGAAGCGCGAGCGCGACCCACGGATGTTCAGGAGCAAGGACGAGATAGGTGGCGCCGAAGAGGGTGTCAGGGCGCGTCGTAAAGACACGAATCGTCGGGCGTAGCCACATCAACACATCTGGTTCCTTATCGCCTGCAAAATGCGACTTTGTTGAGGTGCCTGTGGTTACCGCAACACCAAGTAAATCGGCAAGTTTTTTGGCTTGCGCATCTGAAATCGCGTGATCTTTGGGATCATGTAAAACGGTTATTGCTTTAGTTTTTGAGCGAATCTTTTCTCCGTCGAATTCCCATTTCCACGTTTCCTCAAACGGACGTTTCTTATCTTTAAATTCGCGGTTCGCGAATCCACCGACCGTGACAAGACGGAAAATTGGTTTCTTGAGTCGCTCTACGACCTTAAGGGCGGTGACAGCGCCAAGACTATGTCCAACCAGTACCGTGTTTTCATCATATGTCGTGGCATTGATGGCTGTTTCAACCCACTCCTGTTCGCTCGGGTCATCAGGATTCGGAAGCGAAGGCATAACGACTTCGTGCCCTGATTTTTCGAGTTCTGATTTGAGCCACAGCCAACGTGGACGATCGGGGCTGCTCTGGAAGCCATGCAAAATCACATACTTGTATTTTTTGTTGTCGCCAATTTCAAGCGGGAAATCGATCTCCGCACCTTCCGAGCGGCCGATCCAATTGCGCTGGGATTCTTTGATTTCATTCGGCCAATCCAGGGGGTCGAGATCATCGACGAGCCGATCGGCATAGTCGGTGATCTTGATGTTCCACTGGAGCATTTGCTTTTGCACCACTTCGTGGCCACAGCGTTCGCATGTTGCCACTTGCCCTGAGCTTGTCGAACGGGTCACCACCTGCTCGTTGGCCAAGACGGTCTTGTCATTGGGGCACCAATTGACCGGCGTGTCTTTCTGATACGCCAATCCTTTTTTGAAGAACTGGAGGAACTGCCACTGTGTCCATTTGTAGTACGCAGGGTCGATGGTGGAAACCATGCGCGAGAGGTCGAAAGATGTACCCATCGACGCAATCTGATTTTTCATGTGCGCGATATTCTGCTCGGTCCATGTGCGCGGATTGAGTTTATTTTTGATCGCTGCGTTTTCTGCCGGTAGGCCAAAAGCATCGAAGCCGATCGGATACATCACATTTTTCCCGTTCATCCGGTGCAAGCGCGCGAGCATATCGGGCACCGCAAAAGCGTACCAGTGTCCTACGTGGAGATTGCCCGATGGGTACGGGAATTCGACGAGGAGGTAGAAATTATCTTTTCCTTTTACCTGATCGGGAGTCTTATACTGTTCCGCATCCGCCCAAGCTTTCTGCCACTTTTTTTCGATCTTTGTATGATCGTACTGCTTCATGGAGACACACTATCACAAGCTTAGTGAAGCCGAAAAACTACATCGCGACAGGACGCGTTTTTGATACGGGCGGATAGAGCTCGGGATCGATGGTGCGCTCGAAGCAGGAGCGACCTGCACCGTGCTGCCAATTATCGGAGACACCCTTGACCGGCGCCATTGAATCAACAGCGAATTCCATCCTGCCTCCTTGATTGCCGCCATCCTTCGCAAACGTCGCGCACAATTCGAACGACATGGCGCCGCTCTGGCGATACTGGTATTGTTCGCCCGTCTTCGGATCTACGGGTGCCTGAAAGCCACTGATTGCATCATTGAGATCTGCGAGTGTCATCGGCAAGCGCTCCTTTTGCTGCCAGTGATTCACGATCTGCCACTGGATCTGCTGCAAGTGATCGAGGCGCACGGCATCTTGCTTGCGCTCACGCATCTCTTGTGGCGAGCCGACGATAAAGAACCCGGCGATGATCGAGACAATGATCAGAGCGCCGACGGCATAATTGACCGACTTTGCGTATTCAGGGTGTTTATCCCAATAGCCCCAGATATCGGCGAGGAAGTGCATGAAGCCGAGACCTGCGACGAGAAGTACTGTGAGTACCTTGAGGAGGAAGCCGATGGTGAGATCTTCGCCCTGGAGATATGTATTGAGGAGCACGATAAGGTCGATGACAAAGGTGACGCCCGCGATAAAGACGGTGAGATAGAGTGCCCAGCGGCGAATCCAAATGTCGCGGCGTGAATGATCTGCCGCCATACCCTTGCGGATGGTGCGCATAAGAAAGAGGGCAAGCGGCGTGAGCACGATGAGCGACGCCATTTCGTAGCTAATCGAATCGTAGGGATTGGCGTAGTAGTACGCGTTGCTTATGCGGCTCGGGAAGACGTAATTGATGTAATCGAAGATAAGCGAGACGAATGCAACGACACCCGCGTAGAGCGCCACCATTGCCCCGACCCACAAAAAGAAATCCTTAGGAGTTACCTTTGCTTTATGTTCCATGTTATTTCAATGCAAAGCGCTTTTCTATTCTAGTGATGCGTTTTTCGTGATTGATTATAGTCACAGCATCTTTGTCGACAGCTTTTGAAATTGCTCGAACTTCTCTAATGACCTCTCCTGTTTTCTGATCAACATAATCCTTTGTGGCCATCGTTTCTTTGATCTCCCGCACCTCTTCTCCCATTGTCACGACAGTTTTCAAAATTAGATCAACCTTCCCTTCTAGACTCAATCTCTTCATATGTATAAATATATCACAAAGATATAGTTAGCTGTGCAAAAACTCTATGACATCGCCATCCTGGACGATGTATTCCTTACCCTCAGTGCGGAGCGTCGCTTTTTCGCGCGCCTTGCCCCAGCTGCCGGCCTCAAGCAGTTTGTCCCAGACAACGACTTCTGCGCGGATGAATTTGTCGCGGAAATCGGTGTGAATGGCTGCACCGGCTTCGGGCGCCGTAGAGCCGCGCTTTATCGTCCATGCCCGTGATTCTGTCGGACCAGTCGTGAAAAATGAAATCAGATCGAGAAGTCGGTAGCTCGCGCGAATCAGTGCATCGAGTCCGTCTTCGGATACGCCCAGCTCGCGGCGGAAATCCGCGCGTTCGTCGTCTCCTACATCGGCCAGCTCGTTCTCAACGCCCGCGTCGACAAACACATACTGCGCACCCTGATCTTCGAAGTATTGCTGGAGCTGTCGCCACCGCTCCCCTGCTTCCGCATCGATGTTGAGCGCGCCACTCTTCCTATTGAGCGCGTAGAGGACCGGCTTCATGGTGAGGAGATGCAAAGTGCGTGAAATTTTCTTTTCTTCTTCGGAGAGACTCACGGTGCGGGCTGGTTTGTTTTGCTCAAGCACGGGGACGATTTTTCTAAGCACATCTCGCTCCGCAATAATATCCTTGTCTCCTCCCCGCGCATCGCGCTCAAGTCGCTCCAGGCGCTTCTGCGCGCTCTGCAAATCCGATTGGATCAATTCGAGGTCGATCACTTCTGCGTCATAGCGAGGATCTACACTACCTGCGACGTGATGCACATCCTCGTCTTCGAAAATGCGGACGACTTCAAGAATCGCATCGACTTCGCGAATATGTGAGAGGAATTGATTACCCAGTCCCTCTCCTTCCGAAGCACCTTTGACGAGCCCGGCGATGTCGACGAATTCGACAATTGCAGGCACACGCTTCGCGGAGCTGCTCATCTTGGTGAGTGCATCCAGGCGGTGATCCGGTACGGCCACGACGCCGACCGACGGATCGATCGTGGCAAACGGGTAATTGGCAATCAAAACCCCCTTGCGCGTCAGCGCATTAAAAAGCGTGGATTTCCCCACATTCGGGAGCCCCACAAGTCCGATTTGTATCGAAGCCATAAAGATTTTTTCAATTATGCATCGGCAGCTATCTTCCATTCCCCTTTTTCACGAAATGCGGGAATCGTCTGGCGATGCGCTTTGTTGATTACATTCGACAAGCTCTGCTTATGAGCTTTCGCGTATTCCGGAAGAGAGATGACGTGTTTTCCTTCCATATATGCGAGTCGTCTGTGGTAGCTTTCCGTGAGCGCGCGTCCGATAATTTCTTCCATGATGTGCACGCTCCCGCGCTGTTCGTGTTCTCGGAATGCTTCGTAGTAGCGTGCGCGATGTGCGAATGCAATGTTTATCGGAACATATCCTTCACGAATAAGCTCATAGTTGTTTACAGCACGTCCAATACGGCCATTGCCATCGCAAAACGGATGGATATATTCGAATGAAAGATGCAATTTTGCAATCCGCGAAACGATATGTGCATCCTTAGTGGCGTGGTATTCGATAAGCATATCAGTCAGCAAGCGATCAATATCATTCGGATCCGCCCCGATATGGGTCCCCACGCGCACCCACTCGCCTTCCGCGCGAAACCGCCCCGCGATTTCGTCGCGAATATTTGAAATGAGCATTTTATGTAAAAAGAGGATCTGTGACAACGACAATTCCGCGTCTTTCGCTTTTGTATCAATATAATCCATTACACGCGCGAGGTTTTTTGCCTCGAAGAGTTCGCGCTCGCTCACAAAACGATCGAGATCGATTTGAAGAAGAATTTTTTCAGTTTCCTCAAGCGACAACGTGCTGTTTTCAATAGCATTGGAATTGTATACGTGTTCGGGAATCTCCGCTTCATTAATGACTTTGATAAGCGACTCTTTGCCCGGCAACGCCCGATAGTAGCGTTCGCGCAGTTTTGCAACTTGATCGAATACACTGAATTTCCGAGCCATAATGCACCATATTAGCATTCTTTCACGAAAAAGGCAAGGATAATCGTGAATATCTAAGCAAATTGGCTCTCATTCACGGTTATTATCTTAACACGCTGCTCATTTGCCTGACACTACGCATTTAACACCCGCGGCGGCCAAGCTCAGTCACCTGATTAATCCAGCGCATTTTGGTCGGCTCGGGCGTGTTTTCGGCCGGGCCGTACCAGGTGGTGCGTACTTTGAATCCGGCAAACCAGAGAATACCCCAGCGCAGCTGCGCGTTGACGTTGCCCGGCAAGAATCGCACCAAGATGGGTGCGGTACCACTGGTCATAATGATACGAGACGTCTTCCCGCGGAAAAGGCGGTGCCAAAATATTGTCCGCTTTCCCGCCTTCGTCTTGATATAGCGAAATGCGGAGCCCGGAAGCCACGCGCGGTCGAACAGGCCTTTGAGAATTGCGGGCATGCCCACCCACCACACAGGGTAAATCACGACAAAATGATCAGAATTGGTGACGAGCTCTTGAAAACGCTTCAAATCCGGTTCGAGCTCCTGCATTGCGCGATACCCTTTGTGCAAAATCGGATCAAACTGCATCTCCCCGATATTCATACGCTCCACGGTGTGCCCCGCGTCGCGCGCTCCTTTTTCGTAGGCATCCGCCAAGGAACCGCACATGCCACTTTTGTCAGGATGTCCGAGGAGGATGAATATTTTTTTCGATTGCATAGATAATGTAATGATGACACATCCGTCGCGGGGCGCAATCAGCGCTTTTTCCGAAGATTCGATTCCATATCGCCGATGTCAGCGTCCGGATTTTCATAACTGCGCTCTACTTTGAGCGGATCGAATTCCTCACCAGTAACCACATTGAAACTCTTGCCGAGCGGCGCATGCGGATTATTGGCGAGGTTCAGAAGCGCTTCTGTGGAATCTTCGGCTTGTACTTTGTTCACGCGTTCGGCGCCACAAATAGTACATTTGTGCAAAATGCGGTAATTGGGACTTGGGCCTTCAAGCAAAACGGGCTCCATCATGCCGCCACAGCTCGCCGCGCGATCGCCGGGGTAGGTATCCACATGCTTACTCCAAAGACAGCGCGGGCAGTGATTGGTATAGCCATTGCCAACCACGAGAGCACCGCAGTGCTGGCAGGGAAAATTTTCGACTCGCCTTTGAAATTTCTTGGCCATCTCTCGATAGTAGACCAACTTCTGAATTATTGCACGCTGACCGCTGCCTGCTGCTGGATAGTCTGCCCATCGCGCGCCGCTTTGCACTGCAGGAGGAACGTGAGCGTGGATGGCGTGGAGCTGCTTGTCGTGACGGTACGACTACCCGCATTAGATTCTGAAATAATGGTGCCGTTTTGGGTGACGCGACATGGCGGATTGAGAAGCGTCGCTTCGGATGTCCAATTGACTGCAATCTGCTCACCTTTTTTGACCGTTGAAGGTGCTGCCGTGATCGAAACGCTCGCCGGTGGCGGAGGCGGATTTCGATATTGCCCTTGATTAGAGTACGAAGGTTGTGACCACGAAGACCCAAAAAGGCCTCCGCCGAGCGAACTGCCGAGAGAGTTGCCCATCATCATCGAGTTCATCCCACCCCAACCATTTGAGCTTTCGTATGGTTTGTACGTAACGACATATTCTTTCGTCTCAGAGTCCGGCTTAACCACAGTCGGCGGTGTATATGGTTCAGCTGTCACAACATTCGTGCTGCTCTGTCTCGCGGACCACTCACCAGTCAGAGTGCCCGAGGATGCGGGAGTAGATACAGTGCTGCCCACCAATCCGCTCGAAACACCGCCGAGCGGAACGATATTTGATCCAACAGGCGTGGTTTGTGAGCTGTACATAAGCGCGAGACCGGCTTCCAATTGTTCGGGAGTATATATCACACCCCTTCCATTCTCAAATCTCGATTGCGCCATCATAATGCTGCCAAGCTGTTGAGGGTTCGAAGGATCCACGGGTTGGTTCACGCCGATACCAGTGGCGTTGGAAACAAAAGATGCATATTGGGATTGATTCGCCGTTGAATACCTCGTTGCAGCGTCACCGATCGTGCCCTCACCAGATCCGTAATATTTGGGACCAACGAGAAGTCCACCGTGAGCGGCAATTCCCTGTTCCATAGTGGGGAAACAAGTTGTGTTGTTGTCCATACCACATGGGACACCGCCGTATTTGGCCTGCCACGGCGCATAAGTGAGAGCGCCCGGATTGTTCGTGCGACATGTCAGACTTGGGTTTGGCACATTACATGCGGCTGAACCGCAACCACCGAGACTATCGCACATCGGCGCCAAGTTTTGAGCCACGCCTGAAGCATCCGGTCCGGTTGCCGTTTGCACCGAGGCACCCTCAGTAAATGGGCTCCCGAAATCGCCGTTTTGCATAGCAACTGTTGGAGGTCCAATCTCGTTGAGAACCCAGCCATAATTATTCGCATGCACGCCGTCTCCTGCAACGTTCTGAAGGGGCCCGAGGAATTCGGCACCAGTGTCTTTAACTATTTGCCCTACCCCACCATTGACACCATCAAGGTATCCCGTGTTGACGGTGCCGTGCGTTTCAGAAACACCCATCACTTTTACGTTTGCGAGATCAACTCCCTTATTTTCAAGCTCCTTCAATTGCTGCGAAATGATGCAGGAAGAGTCATTGGCGCACGCTTTACACATAGCCGCACCGTTTGAACATCCCGGAGAAAGCACAATTGTCGCGTCTTTCAATTGTTCCGGACTGGCATTTTTAATAGCATCCAAAACCCCTTGCGGGTTGCGGCTTCCGCATGCAAGCCGATCAAGTGAAGGTCCCATTTTCGCAACATCACACCCGCTGCTCGAAACACTACCGCCACTGTTGCAACCTGCTTTCACGGCACCAAGTGCAAGACTGTCTCCGATCGCAACGCATTTTGACGCGCTGGAAGTCGGCTGTTTCTCGCAACGGCTAATCGTCGTTGGTTTATCAGAGCCAAGTACCGTGTAGGTCGTCTTACCGACGAGGGCTGCTTTTGTTTTGTTGGAACAATCTGCTTTCGTAATCTTCTGTTTTTTGCACTCATCAAAATTTTTTCCCTTGGATGGGGTCGCCACTTGCTTCCCATCTTTAATAGAAACCGCTTCGTCATAACAAATGTCGCTCGTGCCTACGTTTGTTGCTTGTTGGGTCGCTTCTGTTGCGGCGACTTGCGCAGAAGGAGTGATCGTAGCACTTATGGGAGCATGCGAGGAATCAGTAATAAATGAAAACGGATTCACCTGCGAAAATGGCGATCCGCCGGTAGGAACAGCGGCTGCAAAAGCAGAAAACGGTATAGAAAAAACCGCCAGAGCGGCTAAGAGCCGCATGATGCGCATGCGATTATTGTAACGTACTAGAGAAGCACAACGGCGCGATTTCCACTGCACTCAAGCACCCCGCCTTCGATATCAAATTCTTTGTGTTCCCCGCTTGCTTTCACGCTCACCTTCCCCTTTTTGAGAATCGTCACGAATGGTTCGTGGTGAGGAAGGATAGTCATGATGCCGTCGACACCCGGGAGCGTCGCGCTTTCCGCTGCGGCGTCGAATTTGGTGTCGCCGACAGATGCAATGACGAGATGGAAAGTATTTGCACTCATAGTACGTAGAACGTAGTTCGTAGTTCGTAGTGTTTGGATTTTGAGTTCATGGGTTTACTACGAACTACTAACTACCTCATCGATGCCGCCTTTCATGTAGAAATCGCCTTCGTTGCGCGCATCATGCTTGCCTTCAAGAATTTCTGCGAACGAACGGACAGTATCAGCGAGCGGCACGTATTTGCCCGGGGCGCCGGTAAAGACTTCAGCGACGTTAAACGGCTGCGAGAGGAAGCGTTGGATTTTGCGAGCGCGGTATACGAGGCGCTTGTCGTCTTCGGAGAGCTCTTCGATACCGAGAATCGCGATGATGTCCTGCAAATCCTTGTAGCGCTGCAGCACTCGCTTCGTTTCGTTGGCCGTCGCGTAGTGTTCCTCGCCTACAATTTCCGGCGTAAGCGCCGTCGAGCCAGACTCCAAGGGATCGATAGCCGGAAAGATCGCAAGCGCGGCGAGCGCACGGGAGAGCACGATGGTGGAATCGAGGTGCGAGAAGGTGGTCGCCGGTGCCGGGTCGGTGAGGTCGTCGGCTGGCACATAGATCGCCTGTACCGAGGTAATTGATCCTTCGGTCGTCGAGGTGATGCGCTCCTGGAGAAGTCCCATTTCCTCTGCGAGTGTTGGCTGGTATCCCACGGCCGATGGCACGCGACCGAGGAGAGAAGACACTTCAGAACCTGCCTGCACGAAGCGGAATACGTTGTCCATGAAAAAGAGTACGTCTTTGCCGCCCTCGTCGCGGAACGCCTCGGCCATGGTGAGTCCGGAGAGTGCCACACGAGCGCGCGCACCCGGCACTTCGTTCATTTGGCCGAAGACGAGCGCGGTCTTGTCCAAGACGCCCGTGTCTTTCATTTCGTGATAGAGGTCATTACCTTCGCGCACGCGCTCGCCCACGCCAGCAAATACCGAGTAGCCGCCGTGCTCGGACGCTACATTGTGGATGAGTTCCTGAATAGTTACTGTTTTACCGACACCGGCGCCACCGAAGAGTCCGACCTTGCCACCCTTGATGAACGGTGCGAGGAGGTCGATCGCCTTGATGCCTGTTTCAAAAACTTCTGCCTTGGTGGATTGGCGTGAGAACGCCGGTGGATCCTGATGAATCGGCAAGCGCTTCGCGTCGGATCCAACATTGTCCATGCCATCGATTGCGTCTCCTATCACATTGAACATACGGCCGAGTGCTGCCTCACCGACAGGAACCGTGATCGGCGATCCCGTGTCTACTACCTCTGCTTCGCGTGCGAGACCAGACGTGTCACCCATGGCGATGCAGCGAGCTCGATTGAGGCCGAGATGCTGCGCAACCTCAAGAACCAAGCGATCACCTTCCTTTTTGACTTCGAGGGCGTTCTTAATAGGAGGCAATTTTTCGTCGAAGCGGACGTCGACGACCGGGCCGATAATTTGGGTGATGGTTCCTTTGGACATATTGGCCCAGATTATACATAGATGGACCCGATTTGCTAAATCCCGTAAAGTGTGGTTTCGTGTATATAGTCTTACGGGAGAAGCATATGACCCGCTATTTTGTCCGTCGCCGAGGTGGCAGTTGGATCGAAGTAAGTTCACAGTACTACGCCACGGCCCGAGCCGAGGTAGGATTGCCGCCACTTGGCCCTGTTCACTGCAATGCATTCAGCGACGGGGCAACAGGACTCTTCGGACGCATCGTTGAAAACATTGAACATCTGGAGAAGGAGTGGGAGAATGAACCCGAATTTCTTCACGCAGTGAAAGAGGCGCTGCGATGATGAAGATTGCAGCCTACGGAACAATCCGTTCCGTGGGTTGTTTCGTTACTTTTTTTGCATTCAGCGCGAATGTGTGTAAACCTCTTCTATATATAGTATATGAAATTAGTGATCGTAGAGTCGCCGGCAAAGGCGAAAACAATCGAAAAATACCTCGGCAAGGGGTTCACCGTCCGCGCATCAGTCGGGCATATTCGTGATTTGCCCAAGAGCAACAAAGACGCGGTAGACATCGAAAATGGCTTCAAACCCAAGTATCAAATCGTTGCGCTCAAGCAGCACGTGATCGACGGCCTCCAGCGCGACGCTAAAAAGGCCGATGAAGTGATCCTTGCGACAGACCCCGATCGCGAGGGCGAAGCGATCGCGTGGCACTTGGCCGAAACGATCAAACTCAAAAAACCCAAGCGTATCGTCTTCCATGAAATCACCGAGCATGCGGTACAGGAAGCACTCGCGAATCCACGCAAGATTGATGACGAATTGGTAAAGGCACAGGAAGCGCGCCGCGTTCTCGATCGCCTTTTCGGCTACGATCTCTCCGGCCTCATCTGGAAAAAAGTACGCTATGGCCTCTCCGCCGGCCGCGTGCAATCCCCTGCTCTTCGCATCTTGATGGAAAAGGAGCGCGAGATCCGCGCATTCGTCCCGGAAAAATTCTGGGTGCTTTCTGCGGATATAAAGACGAAGAAGCCCGCCTCGACTCGCGACGGCGAGCCGACGCGAGGCGGGGGCGAGCAATTTACCGTCATCTGTGCTGAAGAGCCGCGCGATGAAAAAGAGGCGAAGCGCATTTACGAAGCTGCGCAAAATAAGGAGTGGAGTGTCATCTCCGTCGATGAAACAGAGGCCTCGCGCTCTCCCCGCGCGCCTTTCACTACTTCCACTTTGCAGCAAGCCGCATCGACACGCCTCGGCTTCTCCCCTTCTCGCACGATGCGCATCGCCCAAAAATTGTACGAAGGCGGATTCATCACCTACATGCGCACCGACTCCACGAATCTCGCCAAAGAAGCGCAGGGCAATATCATCGGTGTCGTAAAGAGCGAATACGGCGAGCAGTATCTTTCACCGCGCGTATATAAGACGAAATCCAAGAGCGCGCAAGAAGCGCACGAGGCGATCCGCCCGACCGACTCCAAAAAACGTAGCGCTGGTCATAATGACGAGCAGAAAAAATTGTACGAACTCATTCGTGCGCGTGCCGTGGCGAGTCAGATGACCGATGCAAAAATTTTGCGTACCAAGATCTCCGCGCTTCCTAAAGACACGAAAAATATTCCCGATTTTGCGGCCAATGGCTCGCGCGTCGTCTTCGACGGCTGGCTCAAAGCCGATCCCGGCGCACGCGGCGAAGATGTTGAGTTGCCAAAGGTAGTCGCACAGGATCCGCTTACGCTCGTTGAAGCACATACGGAGGAAAAAGAAACTCAGCCGCCTCCGCGCTATTCGGAAGCAGGGCTCGTGAAGGAGCTTGAAAAGCGTGGTATCGGCCGCCCGTCCACTTATGCGTCGATCATCCAGACGCTCGAAACGCGCGGCTACGTGGAAAAACAGGGTCGCACGCTCATCCCGACCGCAACGGGCGATGTTGTCTCCACCTTTATCGAAAACAATTTTGGTGACTATATTTCCGACACCTTTACCGCAGAGATGGAAGACGAGCTCGACGAAATCGCCGAGGGCAAGCGCGGATATGAAAAGACACTCAAAGATTTCTACTCGCCGTTTAAAAAAGCGGTGAAGGGCAAAGAAAAAATCCCGAAAATCACCTCAATGGGCGATGCCCCAGAAGAATTCCCCTGCCCCATCTGCAAGGGCCCGATGGAATACAAGCTGTCAAAGAACGGTCGCTTTAT
This sequence comes from Candidatus Parcubacteria bacterium, assembly GCA_003599175.1. Lineage (GTDB taxonomy): Bacteria > Patescibacteriota > Minisyncoccia > Phycocordibacterales > UBA2100 > UBA10103. The sequence continues at coordinate 6,705 of QZIY01000013.1, read as the reverse complement.
GTCGTGCAAAAAGTTCCCCAATTGTCTCGGCGCTCGCAAAGAAGACGGTAGCGAAATCGCGCCGCCCAAAGAGATCGGCGAAGCGTGCCCCCTGTGCAAAGACGGCAAACAGATTGAGCGCGAAGGGCGCTTCGGCCGCTTTATCGCCTGCTCCAACTACCCCAAGTGCAAGTTTGTGAAAAAAGATCCGGAGGAAGAAGCCCGCGCAAAGACCGGCGTGCAATGCCCCGTCTGCGGCAAGGGTGAAATGGTAGAAAAGCGTGGTCGCTTCGGACCATTCTTCGCGTGCTCAAACTATCCCGACTGCAAAAACACCATCAAAGCTCGCCCGACCGGTAAGATTTGTACGATGTGTGGGTCTCTCATGATGGAAGGCACAAAGACCATCCCCGAGCGTTGTAGCAATAAGCAATGTCCAAATCATAATCCGCACAAATTAGCGGCAAAGTAACTCGGCAGCAGGCAAACTGCTTTGCCTGCGCATGGTCTTTGTGAGGCGCAGCGATGTTCCGCCAGCAGGCGGAACCGCGAGCCGGGGTCGCGAAAATTTCCGAGCGACGGCGAGGAAATTATTCGTGACCGAAAACGATAGAATATTTGAAGCTTGTGACCAAAGACATATAGAGTACTATCTTTATATAGACGTATGCTCAATCAAACCATCCCACTCAAAACAATCATCGACGCGATGCCGAACAAGACGGAGAGTGACGTGGATCTGGTGACGCGAGCATATGATTTCTCAGTCGAAGCACACAAAAATCAGAAGCGCTATTCGGGCGACCCATACACCGTGCACACGACCAATGTGGGCTTCTTCCTCGCCGAGGCAGGGCTCGACGCACAGACAATAGCAGCGGGACTCTTGCACGACACCATCGAAGACGCGGGAGTCGGCGCCAAGGAGATTGAGGAACACTTCGGTGCTGAAGTCTTGTATCTGGTCGAAGGAGTGACAAAGCTCGGCGCGCTCCGCTATCGCGGGCTCGAACGCCATACCGAATCGCTCCGCAATCTCTTCGCCGCCACCGCAAAGGATATCCGTGTCTTGATTGTGAAATTGATGGATCGTCTCCACAACGCGAAGACCCTGAAACACGTCCCCAAGCCCGAGAAACGCCAACGCATCGCGCTCGAAACGCTCGAAATTTATGCGCCGATAGCGGACCGACTCGGTATGAGCGTTTTGAAGCAGGAATTGGAAGACGCTGCATTCCCCTACGGCTACCCTGAAGAATATGAAAAGACGCGCGAGCTTTTGAAAGAACGCGGCCATGAGAACGAAAAACGCTTAGAGAAAACCGAAAAAGTACTGAAGCGCGAGTTTGCCGATGCGGGTCTGCGCAATTTCAGCATGGAGGCACGCAAGAAAGGACTCTACAGCTTATACCGCAAACTCGAGCGCAAAGATTGGGATATTAACAAAATCTACGACATCATCGCGCTCCGCGTCATTTTCCCCGCAGTTGCGGATTGCTATAGCGCACTCGGCATCATTCATGCCCACTGGCGCCCGGTACCAGGCAAGATCAAGGATTATATTGCCTTCCCAAAGCCCAACGGCTATCAATCAATTCACACGACCGTCTACACAGGCGACGGAGGGGCGCTCGAAATCCAGCTTCGCACGGAAGGTCAACACCAAGAAGCGCAGTTCGGTATCGCCTCGCACCTCGCATACAAGGAAACACAGGAAGGCAATGTGCCGCGCCGCGGCTCTCTCGATTGGGTACGGCAATTTTTCCCGCTAGGGAAAGGTACGGAGACGACGCTGCGTGAAAAAGACGATGCGGCGGAAACGATCCCGCAGTGGGTCAAAGAGCTCTCACACGCGCACGGCGGCAGCGCTGCATCGGAGGAATACCTCGATACGCTGAAGACTGACTTTTTCAGTCACCGCATTTTCGTCTTCACCCCCAAGGGCGATGTCATCGACTTGCCCGTCTCGGCGACACCGATCGATTTTGCATACGCAGTGCACTCAGATATCGGCAACACAATGTCGGGTGCCAAGGTCAACGGCAAGATGGTCGCGCTCGACACTGAGCTTCGAAACGGCGATGTGGTAGAAATCATCAATCGCCCGCTCGGCAAGCCGTCGCGCAAGTGGCACGACATCGCAAAGACCAACATGGCGAAAAAGCATATCCGTGCGGCGCTTGCAGCGCGCGAGAAGAAAAATTCGTAATACGGTATACGGCAGCGCTGCGCGTCAGCGACTCACGGCTCGCGGCAAACGTTGACGCACGTCGGATGCCGTCTACCGATACGCGCCGCGCTGCCGAATAACGCATAACACTTTACACGCTGAAATTACTGATCGAGTACAACTCGTCTTCCTTTTCATCCCTTTTCTCCCCTTCTACCCTTTCGTCCCTTTTGGTCTCTTCAGGTATTCTCTCTGGCTGCGGTTCGGCTTCCGGCGCTTCAGAAAGAACGGGCTCTTCCTGCTTCCTCACCACGGGCGCTGCCACTGCCTTAATTCCCGCCTCCGAAAGCAGCGTGCGAATCTGCGCCAAATCATCGACTGAGAAAAAGTCGATCACCACCTTTCCGCCTTGATCTTTCTTTTCGATACGGACGCGTGTACCCAATTTCTCGGTAAGCTCGCGCTCAAAGAGGAGGAGCTCCGGCGTGAGATCGGGCTTGCGCGTCTTTTCCGTGGCGATGCGGCGCGCGAGCTGCTCGGCGTCGCGCACGGTAATCTTGCGAAGCAAAAGTTCTTGGAAAAACGTCTTCTGCTCCTGCGGGCGGTCCATGAGCATGAGGAGCGGGCGTGTGTGACCTTCGCTGATTTCCCCGCTGCGCACGGCCTCCTGCATCTCCTGCGGCAAAAGGAGCATGCGCAAACTGTTGGATACGTATTCGCGGCTTTTGCCGACGCGCTTCCCTATCTGCATGTGCGTAAGACCGAATTGCGTGGCGAGCTGCTGAAACGCGAGTGCGCGATCGATCGCATTCAAATCCTCGCGCTGCAAATTCTCGATGATGGCAAGCTCGAGCTTCAATCGATCATCGTCTTCGCCGCTTCGGATGACAACCGGCACTTGCACAATTCCCGCGATTTTGGCGGCACGCAAGCGTCGCTCTCCTGCGATCAGTTCATAGTGCACAGAAATCCCCTCTCCCGGTCGCTCGATCTCTTTGCGGGTAACGGTGAGGGGCTGCAAGACGCCATATTGGCGAATGGATTCAGCGAGTGAATTGAGTGCCGCCTCGTCGAATACCTTGCGCGGCTGGTATGGATTGGGCTCTATCCGCTCCACCTCCACCCAAAAAATCGAGTCTTGTCTGTAGGGGCTCGCTGGCATGCCGCGATTATACCATGTTGCATATATTTGTTTTTCGTCGCAAAACTCGTACACTAGCCATTATTGCCGGAGTGGCGGAATGGTATACGCGATCGACTCAAAATCGATTGAGGCAACTCGTGAGGGTTCGAGTCCCTCCTCCGGCATTATGTATGCTGACCCCGAAAAGGTCGCTTTAGCGTATATCGTAGGCGTCGCATTGGGGGACGGTAACTTATCAAAAGTCAGTCGAGCGATACGATTAAGAATTACCTGCGATACAAAGTATTCAGGTGTATCCGAGGAAATTCAGAAGAATCTGAAGATGATCTTGCCCAATAATCGCATTTCGATAGTCAGAGTTCCAGGAAAGAACACTTTCCATAATATATCAATATACTCAAATAAGCTGAGTGAATTAATGCCGTGGAAGGTCGGCTTGGGTACTAAATATGCCCAAAAAGCCCGCGTACCAGATTGGATAAAATGCAACACCGTTTACATGTCAGCATGTCTCCGAGGTCTTATACAAACTGACGGGAGTATTTACGAAGACCGAGGTTATCGTATGATCAATTTTACGAATCAAACCCAAGAACTTATTGAAGACGTGGCTGAAATGTCGAAGTGTTTAGGACTTCGGCCAATGGTGTCAAAAACGATGGATTTACGGCGACCCAAATATACTGTACGTTTTGCACGTAAACTTGAAGTCGAGAAACTTATTGCATTGATAGGTCTACACAAACGCTGACTTCCTCTCCTATGCAGAAAATTATCGTAATCGTTGGCCCGACCTCATCGGGCAAAAGCGCTCTCGCCGTCGAACTCGCCAAAAAGCTTAGCGGCGAGGTCATTTCTGCCGATTCAAGGCAGGTCTACAAGGGACTCGATATCGGCACAGGCAAAATCACCAAGCGTGAGATGAAAGGCGTACCGCATCACCTTCTCGACGTCTACTCACCAAAAAAGACGTTCACCGCACATGATTTTGTCGTGCGCGGACGGAAAGCGATCGACGACATAGCATCTCGCGGCAAACTTCCGATCATCTGTGGTGGCACCGGATTCTATATCGATGCACTCGTCGGCCGCATTACCCTCTCGGACGTCCCCGCAAATAAAAAACTTCGCGCGGAGCTCGACAAAAAAACCGCGGAACAGTTGTTCACAATACTCAAACGTCGTGATCAAAATCGAGCGCAGTCGATCGATCAGCACAACAAACGCCGCCTTATCCGCGCGCTCGAGATCGCCCAGTCTCCAAAGTCCGACCCCCTAAGGTCCGACCTTAGGGGGTATGACGTGATATGGGTTGGGATTGCGCCGGAGCGGGACGAATTGCGCAGGCGGATCGATGTACGACTTCGTGATCGTATAAAGACGGGAATGATTGCGGAGGCGAAGCGTCTCAAGAAAGCGGGGCTTTCTTACAAACGCATGGAATCTCTCGGGCTTGAGTATCGTTCACTCGCACGACATCTCAAAGGAATTATTTCAAAAGAGGAAATGGAATCGGAATTACAGAGCGCGATTTGGCAGTATGCAAAACGCCAGAAAACCTACTGGCGCCGCAATAAAGATATAGAGTGGTTCTTCCCAAATTCAAACGCCGCCATTTTTAAGAAAATTCGCACCTTGCTCTGATACACCAAAGTGTAGCTATAGCTACGATTTGGTGTAGCGGAAATTTAGAATACGTTACCGGCGTAGACCGCTTTATCGCCGAGATATTCTTCGATGCGAAGCAATTCATTGTATTTCGCGGTGCGGTCGGTACGCGAGACAGATCCTGTTTTGATTTGCCCGGTGCCAAGACCGACTGCCAAGTGTGCGATCGTCGTATCTTCTGTCTCGCCCGAGCGGTGCGAGAGGACCGCTTTCCAACCCGCCTTGTGCGCCATGTCGACGGCGGCGATGGTTTCGGTGAGCGTGCCGATTTGATTCGGTTTGATGAGAATGGCATTCGCGACCTTTTCTTTGATCGCGCGGTCGAGAAACTGGACGCTGGTAACCAAGAGGTCATCTCCCACGAGCTGTGTGGATGCGCCGAGCGAGGCGGTCAGTTTTTTCCAGCCATTCCAATCGTTCTCGGCCATTCCATCTTCGATTGAGCGAATTGGATATTTTGCACAGATTTTTTTATACCAATCAGCCATCTCATCTGCGGAAAAGTTTACTTGTTCCATGCGGAACACATACTTCCCATCTTCGTACAATTCGGACGCAGCTACATCGAGCGCAAATGCAATGTCCTCCCCAAGTCTATATCCCGCCTTTTGTACCGCCGATACTATGAGCTCGAGTGCTTCCTCGTTGGCACCCGCGAGCTTGGGCGCGAAGCCACCCTCGTCTCCAACACTTGTCGAGTACCCTTTTTCTTTCAAAACCGATTTGAGTGCATGAAAAACTTCCGCAGTCATGCGGATCGCATCACGAAATGTCTTCGCGCCAATCGGTGCAAGCATAAACTCCTGCACGTCGGCGGATTCCCACGATGTATGTGCGCCTCCGTTGAGCACATTGCAAAGCGGCAATGGCAAGACAGGATCTCGCGGTGCGGATGAGAGGCCGCGCACATATTCAAAAAGCTGTTTCCCCTCTGCTAAGGTGGCGGCGCGAGCAGTCGCCAGCGAGACCGCAAGAATCGCATTGGCACCCAATCGATTCTTGTTATTCGTGCCGTCTAATGCGATCAGCTCCTCATCAATTTCCTTTTGATCCTCTGCATCCTTCCCGACAAGCACCTTTGCAATTTCTCCATTCACATTCGCAACGGCTTTTTGCACGCCCTTGCCGCTATATCGTGTGTCCCCATCGCGCAATTCGTGCGCTTCATGCGTGCCCGTAGACGCACCGGAAGGCACGGCCGCGCGGCCCATCACTCCGCTTTCGAGATATACATCCGCCTCGACCGTAGGATTGCCACGCGAGTCTAGAATTTCTCTGGCGTGAATTGATTTGATTTTCATTGCCGAGATTATAGCAATGTCTGCGGGCGCTGAGGGAATCGAACCCCCGATGATTGTTTTGGAGACAATCGTGATACCACTTCACCAAGCGCCCTTGTGGCGAATTCTAATGTATTTTACTGCAAGCTGAAAGCTATCACCTGTAACCTACTTTTTCGCTTCCTTGAAGACAACATGCTTGCGAAGTTTTTTGCTGTACTTTTTGAGCTCGATTTTGCGGGTCACGAGCTTCTTGTTCTTGCGTGTCCAATACACTTCGCCCGTGGCTGCGTGTTTGAGCATTATGAGTTGATCCTGCGACATGAGACAACACTCTAACCTGCGCAGTATTTCCGGTCAAGCAAGCGCTGTAGCTCACAAATAATGCAACCATGACCCTCTCGGGGAGCTCATAATTGCTGATACCGTGCCCACGTATGAATATGGGTACCAAGAACATCATT